>CABZES010000001.1 GCA_902524805.1 uncultured SAR86 cluster bacterium
CCACTGTGATGGCTTCGGATGATGAGGATTCGGCTCCATTCGAACTAGTAGTGTTGAAATCAACTACTGGAGGATTGTCGTTATCAATAATTGTATAAGTATGAACGCTGTCACTACCCAAGGTTGCATTGGTAGGACTTGATAAAGTGACGATCACCGTTTCATCTAGTTCGTCCAAAGAGTCATTAACAATGCCGGCAATACTAATGGAACCGCTGGTTAAACCAGCGTTTATAGTTAAGGAACCATTGGCCAGAGTGTAATCGGTACCCGAGCCAGTCGCGGTGCCAGTTAACGTATAATTAACAGTTACATTTTGAGTTGATGCAAATGATAAATCTACAGTTAAAGCTGCAGAGGAAACCGATTCAGCTCCATTAGAGCTAGTAATATTAAAATCAACCGTCGGATTGGCTGCTCTAGTAATAACTCGAATAAAGTCACCTGGCTTACCGTTTTTCGCACCAAATCTTAACGTTCTTTTATCAGAGCCAATAGATACCCAATCACCGGATGTAGTTGAGGATGTTGTGCTGCTGCCATAATGAACGTGGTTTTCTGTCTGCCTCGCACTAAAACCATTATTTCCCGAGTTTGGATAGACTGCATCTGATTTATCTACTTCTGGAAAGTCCACGGTCATTGAAGGGTCTGTCCAGTAGCCCAATATTTCGTTATCAAATACTATTTGACCAATCTTTGAGGTTCTATCAGTACCGTTGTTGTGATCGTCGTTGATAAAAACTAAGTAAGAATTAGCTGGAGTATTCCCAAAATGAATCGAAGTTAGGCTTCCAGTTGGTACGTAGCCAAGGCCGCTAAAGTTATAGGTAGTGGTGCATTGAGAGACAGTCTGGCCTTGTTGACAAATATTTGTTCTCTCAGGAACGATTATAAAGTCTTCTCCCGAAGATGATCTTTGGCTACCATTCTTATCTTGTTTTCGAGCTTTTAGATTAGTGGCACCAGGAATAAGTTCTACAAAGGAATTAAAACTTGCTATCCCATCAGCATGAGCTTGCATAGATTGCAAACCGGCTAGTACTAGAAAAATGCTAATACAAAAAGATCTAAACAAATCTAGCCTTATTTTCATTATTTAAGTAACTTTTCCCCCGAGGGATTTCCGAGCTGAATTATATATAAATTATAAAACTTTATATATTTCTCTTCCCATAAATTTATTTTATCGTCGCAGTAATATAACGATCCAACGACTGAGGTTTAAAATGTCGGCTAGCGCAGCCGATACATAGGTAAGAGCTGCTGCCCTCAGAATTTGACTTACGGCTTTTTCGTTTGAATGCGATACATAATTCCCTTCCCTCAATATAGGGAGAGCTTTAGAAAAACTTGCATCAAATTCGATTGGCAGAGTCACCGCGTGAATCATCATACGAGCTATAAAACCGGATAACCCCAGAAAAAGCAATAATGAAAATGGCATTGGATGCCGCGTAATAATGCCGATCACTGGCGATAAAGATATTATGGCAACACTCCAACGGGCCACCTTATCAACAATAGGGACCATCTTTGTTCTAGTAGCAAGACGTTTATCGCCTTGCTGATCCTGGATTGCGTGTCCAACCTCATGCGCTGCAATAGCAATTGCGGTTAATGATTTAGAATCGTAATGTTCTGGCAAGAGCCTAACCTTTTTTTCAATTGGATCATAATGATCTCCTAACTCAGTTACTTCTACCTTCACATCTTTTAAAGAGAATCGCTCAATTAAGTGCTTCGCAAGCTCTCCACCTGTGCCGGGAATTTCAGGCTGTTGCGATGAATACCTTCTCATAACCAACTTCACCCATAAAGAAGGTCCAAATATCAACGCCAAAACTAAGAGCACTCCTGTCGCTAAAACCATATTTTATTATCCTTGTAAATTAACCGTGTTTTTTTATTAGGTTTACTGCCCACTTTATTACACTCGGATTTTTCTCAATGTCAAGGATGAACTCTTGTCCAAACCCTTTATAGAAGATTTTAGATTCTTTTTCATTCTCCCACTTCATTCTGTTTAAGAATAGTCCTTCTGTATTTGAAAAATATTTTTGAGGCAGTTTCCATCTAGATCGTGTTTTATATGCTTCAGTCAAAATTAAATCATTATGTGTCTTTTTGAATAAACCGTGCCCCTTGTCAAAGATTTTTTTTCCATTTATCTCTAAAATTTTCTTACTTATATAAATGGTATTATTTGAAAATCTAGAGGTGTCTCCATACCCATGAGGATGGGCAATATTCTTTTTTTTGAGATAAGTGGTTATTGCTTTGGGCCCTTCAATTATTTCTTTTATCTGCAACCATCCAAAAAGATGATGTAGATCTCTTCCCTTAATTGAAAAGTTCTTAAACCATCCAAAGAATAAAAATAAGTCTCCTGGACTTACACCATTATTTTTTAATTCTGTTTGTGAAGAGCCTGCTTGACCGAAAATACCAACTTCTTCATTTAGCAGCGGGTCATAATGACAATAATCTGTAGGTTTAACCTTGGCAGATACTTCTTTTAATAGCTCTGTACCCGATGTTCCATAAAGGTCTAAATCTTTATATTTTTTAGGTGAGGGGTGGTTTTGAGGAATCGGTATAGAAAAGATCCTTCCATCACTAAATATAGGTGATGCACTTCCACCCGCTTTAGCATCAAATCCTTTTCTGCTAAGTATTATTCTTTTCAACTTTTGTAAATAAAAACTCCACCTGAAGATCTACTCCACAGTGACTGACTTGTTTTGGGTGTAGGAGTTTAATGTTCATATAACTAAATTAAAACTTGTTTTTTCCAGGTAATTTACATGTTCCCTTGTGTTCTAAATTTACTTCAAAATCAGGAACCTCTTCATTTGGAAAAATATAAAAAGCGATTTGATTGCTATAAAAACTTCCAGTTTCTCTATTTATGAATAACTTTTCGGAAACAGAACCCAGATGTACCTCGGAATTAAAATCTTTGCTTAAGAATGAAACATCTTTGTTTCCAAGAGGTTTGTTAATCCTATTATATTGCCATTCAAAAGAGGCGCTATTTATCTGCATGTCGTCTAGGAGAATCCATTTTGAGGAAAATTTCCTGAAAAAGTATTGATCATTAAAAGCAAAATATTGAATCGATTCTCCCCAATCATCTAGTGATTCAAATCCGTTCGGAGAATTGATCTCTTCTGTCTCTGATCCTGTACAAATTAACTTTATTAAATTTGGTTTTAATTTTTCATAAAGAGAATTTTCTTTTTCAAAAACTGAAATATCTTTATCCGTTATAAGACCAAGAAGATAAAGATCAGGATTATCGATAATGTCATTTGTTTGTCCAAAAATATTCATCCCCGTGAGGAAATAAATTATGAGAAAAATGTGAGACAAATTTTTCATTTGGAAAACACCTACACCCAAATCTACTCCACCGTGACTGATTTGATTTGTGTGTGACTGTTTTTTATTCATTTTAAGTTCATGAACCTATTTTTATGATACTCCAAAAAAACTTTGTCTAATTTGTGCTTTGAGTCTACTGTAAGTTTTTTCCCTTCGAAGTTTTTTAAACCTACTATTTCTAAATTTTCTGGTTCAATATAAAAAGAATAGGCATCAAACTGGTCGTGATGATTAGGACATAAACAAAGCATGTTTTCTAGAGTATCGGGTCCATTATGGGGTTTACCTAATCCCTGAATATGTGCGCCGATAGCAATTCCCATTCCGCCAGGTTTTTCCAAAAAAATTCCGCAAACTTGGCATTTATAATCATAAATATCCTTTATCTTTTCTCTTAAACGAACACTTCGCTGGACTTTAGTTGTAATTGTCTCTTTTCTTTTTGCAGGCGAATAATCTCTTGGCAGAGTGTCTTGAATATTTTCTTCGATTTCCTGAACAGATTTCTCACTCTCTAAATGAAATCGACAGATATAGTAACCACTTTTACCCTTTATCCTTTCGTAATCTTTTACGAAAAACAAACCATCATATCTATAACCTTTCTCTGGACCGTTTTGAACCTGATATCCTCTTGTTACTCTTACCGGCAAATTATATTCTTTGCTTAAAACCAATCCTTTATTACCTCTTATAAACTCTTGGTCTGATACTTGCTTGCCTCCAGGTGAATCCTGACCACCTTGCCCTGTATAAAGAATATAATCGAGTTCATCTACATCATCTTCGTAACCTCCTGATAAGACAATTGAGCACGCTCCTTCTTTTTCTCTTCCCCAAATTCCATTCATTGGAGGTGTATGAATTCCTGACAAAGAGAGTTCCTCTCTTGATTCAAAGATCTCGCCTTCCTTTATCCCGGTTATATGACCAAATACAAGGTCAGTATCTTGATTGACCTTCTTAATCATTTTTACTCGGGTTATATCATAGGTTAAGTGATGATGTATCTCTGAATCGTTCCCTCTATAACCAACTTCATTTGACAATGTGTTTCTATATTCAGAATTTGGTGAATTTATTTCATAAAAAAATTTTCCTTCCTCTCCTATGAAACTCCATCTTTTTATGTGTTCTTGAGTATGTCTATTTTGATCAATTTCTTTGGAAGTTCTAACAAATTTATCATTATCTTTATATTTCATTTGATTTTTTAATTCAAAAAACAGTCACACACAAATCTATTCCACAGTCACAGACTGATTGAAAGTAGTGATTTAACATGTCATTTATATTTCCTCATCAAGGATATCTTTAAACTTCTCTCCTGATTCTTTGAAATAATCCCACGATTTTTTATTTGGAAACCTTTCATTATTTTTATAGTACCCTCTACTGAATAATTCTCCATTTTGATAAAAATATTGCCATGCTCCCTCTTTAAATCCATTAATCCAAGTTCCTACTGCATTCAAAGAACCATTTTTATAATGCTTGTAGTGACCATGCATGATTAGTCCGTCTTTTTTTGAATATGCTCTTTCGGGATTGCCTTTCCAAGATATTCCTTCTTCTATAAAGTGTTTCCTTATAAGTTTCTTCACTATTTAATCCTTTAAAATGTCGTCTATAATTTTTTTTAAATTTTGGGGGGTTTCTTCAATTTTTTTATCGTGTATTTTTTTCTCTTTTAATGGTTCTGAAGATTCCTTTTTATCCTCCCAAGGTCTTTCGTATCTGGGATCTTTTGTTGGCGAAAAAACTAACTTGTTATTCCTAAAGTAATCGTCTATGTCATGAAGGAGTTGTATATCAATTTTGTTATTACTTCTTGCAACAATTAAAAAAAATAAAATATCTGGGAAGAAAAAAGAACTAATTGCTGGGCAGTGCCCCGAAACAGAATGCATAGACCCCATGCCAACCAACTCAAATTCAGTAATTATCTCAGATATGAGTTTAGGGTTAATTTTCCTGAATGTTTCATCATTCCTTAATAAATCACTGAAAGGGTGATTATTTTGCAAAAAAGAGAAGATTTTTTCGGAAATATTTTTATTATCTGATAGAAGATTTGAATTGTAAGCAGATGTAATATTTTTTATTGCTCTCGACTTTTTTATTGAACCCAGAATGCCCAATGTTTACAAATAAAAAATTATATAAGGTAATCCGAAAACTAAATACCACACAATTAATTTGGGCATTTCCGAAGACAAGTCCTGAGATCCTGGGAGAATAAACAGTAATATAGGCAAAATAAGCATAATTACTAAAAAGATTTCCATTGCGTATATTAACTAAAAAATTTAATTACTTTCAATCCTTAATTCAAAATCTTTTATTACGAATCTAGTGGGAATCTCAAAATATTTTGAGAACATGTTCCATGCTTCTTTTTGAGATTTAAATTTTATTTTGCTGCCCATGCCACCACGAGACCATCCCATCCCAGTTATTTTTGCGCCCTCCTTGTCAGAAAAATCTATAAAAACGTAAGTGTGAACGCTGGTAGTAAAACAGAAAATTATTTTATCAGGGTCTGGTTCTCCCTTTTCCCAATGAAATTGATTAAAAACATAAAGTTCAGATGGTTTTGACATGTTGCCTCCATTAATTGTTGATTAACCGCATCATTTTTCCACCTTGCCGGAGTGGGCAGGTTGGAGAGGAATTTAATCCTGCTCTTGATACAAAATTTATTATACTTTATTTTTTTAGAAAATTTGATACAAAATCATCGCAAATTTTTGCTACTGCTTGCGCATCTTCGTCATTAAAACTTTTGTCTGGTCTGTTTTCATAGTTGTTGCAAAATGTTTCACAAGCGTCGCTAGAACAGAATGCTGTAACGCTAAGATTAAGTAGGCGTAAAATTTCGTTTGAAGGAATTATTTTTTGCTGGTTTAAGACCGATCTACAAATAGAATTAATTTCTTCATCTGTGGCAACTCTGCTGTTCTCAGATTCCCATTTTCTAAGGTGATTTCCTGCCTGAAAAACTAAAGCGTATTGAAGGACATTATAAGACCCAAACAATTCTTGGACACTTAGTTCTCTACTCATAACTACTTCGACTTCAAGGAAGTTTTAAAATAATGCATCTTCATATTTTTATACTACATTATTTAATAATCAATTTGAATTTTCCCAATCTACTACGATATTTCTTATTTCGAATTTGCTGATATCGTTCATCTCGTTCAGAAAATCTTTTCAAGATTGCATGTACATGATTATTTTTGAAGTCTTTATTTGTATGAGTTTTTATTCCAGAAACATTTAACCAATTTGCAATTCTTCGATAACCCAGACCTTCGCGTTTAAGGGTTCTGATTATTTTTAAGAGAATAAATTGTCGTTTTGAAATTTCTTTTTCCCAAGTCAGATTATTGCTTCGACAATAAAGTTTAAAAACTAGATAGTGATGTTTTTTGAGTGATGTTAAATCACTACTTTCGCCTACTCTACCGTAACGGACTTAGCTAAGTTTCTTGGTTGATCGATATCTGTGCCTCTGATCAGAGCTACCTCGTAAGACAATATTTGCAGCGGGATAGTATAAAGAATTGGCGTTAATAAAAAGTCACATTTTGGCATGGTCATTAACTTGCCAGAATCGATTTGCATATTGCTAGATGCATCTCCAAAAACGTACAAAGTCCCGCTCCTTGCTTTTACTTCCTCCAAGTTTGAAATAAGTTTTTCGGCCAATTCGCTTTCTGGAGCAAGCGCCACGACAGGCATATTCTCATCAATCAATGCTAGTGGTCCGTGTTTTAACTCGCCTGCTGGATAAGCTTCAGCATGAATATAAGAAATTTCTTTTAACTTTAATGCTCCTTCTTTAGCGATTGGATAAAACATACCGCGTCCAAGAAAAAGAGCATTGTCTTTTTCTGCAATTTTGGGCGAAATCTCTTGAATTTCTTTTTTTAGTTTTAAAGATTCTTCAACAATCTCAGGCAATGCTCTTAAAGCTGTAACAATTCTTGTTCTAAGTTTGGGATTAACATTTTTTGCCTTGGCAATCGACATTGCCAACATCATCAATGCGACTAACTGAGTTGTAAAAGCTTTGGTAGAAGCAACACCTATTTCTGGACCAGCATTAGTGAGTAAGAGAAAATCAGATTCTCTAGCAATGGAGCTGGTTGGTACGTTGCAAATAGTTAAGGAGCCTAAGTAGCTTTGATTTTTTGCATGCCTCAAAGAAGTCAATGTATCCGCAGTCTCGCCAGATTGAGAAATAGTTACTAGCAAAGTATTTTCATCAATATAAGGATTTTTGTATGTATATTCACTCGCAAAATCTATTTGCGTTGGTACTTGAGAAATTGCTGAAAACCAGTTTGCCGCAACTCTGCCTGCATGCAAGCTAGTGCCAGCAGCGACAATTTGGATTCTTTTTACTTCCGCTAGCAACTTTGAAGAGCCTTCTCCGAAAATATTCTCTAAAACGTCTTCGCCACCGATTCTTCCATCTAAGGTATTTCTGATGGCTTGAGGTTGTTCGTAAATCTCCTTTTCCATGAAATGCTTATAATTCCCTTTTGAAGTCGTCTCAGCAGAAATATCAATTTTTGTGACATTTCTTTCAACAGCTTTTTGATTTTCATCAAAGATTTCTAAGCCTGATGCCGAGACTGCTGCTGTGTCTCCATCTTCCAAAAAAATAAACTGATTTGTTAATTCGCCAATTGCCAAAGGATCTGAAGCAGCAAAATACTCATCTTTCCCCAAACCTAAAAGCAAAGGAGATTTGTTTCTGGCTAAATAAAAATAATTTGAGTCTTCCTTATCTATTGCTGCAATTGCGTAGGCTCCCTCAAGACTAGTTTTAAGCGCCTGCATGCCTTCAATCATACTTTTGCCATCATTTAGAAAACTATCAATAAGGTGAGCTATCAATTCTGAATCCGTTTGAGACTGAAATAAATAACCTTTTTTTGATAAAGCAGCTTTCAAAGCTAAATAGTTTTCAATGATGCCGTTGTGCACAATAAACACTCTATTTTTTGACGAATGAGGATGGGCATTTGATTCAGAAGGCTCGCCATGAGTTGCCCATCGAGTGTGCGCAATGCCTACTTTGCCTTTCGGCTTTTCTTGTATCATTCTTTCTTCGAGCAAATTGACTTTCCCGAGCGTTCTTAAATGTGCAACACCATCCTCTTGGTGCAAAGCAATACCCGCCGAGTCATAACCTCGGTACTCCATTTTATGAAGCCCCTGAACTAGAAGTTTTCCGACACTTCTGTCAGTAGCTGCTGCAATTATTCCGCACATTATCTTTTCTTAATATTTTTTTGTTTGCTTCTGCCCAAAGCCAATTTATTTTCTGAAACGTTTTTTGTTATGACTGAACCAGCCCCGATCATGCTGTTTTTACCAATTATCAAAGGGGCAACAAGAGAGCTATTGGAGCCTATAAAAGCGTTTGATCCAACTTTGGTTTTGTTCTTATTTTTACCGTCGTAATTTACGAAAATTGTTCCAGCACCAACATTTATCTCCGCCTCCAATGCGCCATCTCCTATGTAGGCTAAGTGCTTGGCTTTTGTTTTTTTGCCAATCTTGCTTCTTTTAACTTCAACAAAATTTCCTACTTCGACGCCTTGTTCTAATTCTGCCCCTGGGCCAACATGGGCAAATGGGCCAATAGATGAATTGTCGCCAATTTGAGAATTTTCTATTACCGAATAAGGTTCTACCTTAACTTTTTTATTTAATTTTGAATCTTTAATTACAGCGCCTGCTGAGATGATGCAATCATTTCCTAGTGAAACGTTTCCTTGTAAAACCACATTAATATCAATGAAGACATTTTTACCAATAACTATTTCACCTCTAAAATCTACTCGATTAACATCAGCAAATTTAACGCCCTTTTCTATGAAACTTTTTGCCATTTCTTTTTGATAGATACGCTCTAAATTTTGCAATTCTTGAGCATCGTTGGCGCCTAACAATTCTTCAGAATTTCCAAGGTTTATTACTGTTATGCTTTTTTCTTCATTGTGACAACAAGAAACAACATCCGTTAAATAATATTCCTTGGCAGCATTATTATTTTTGAGTTGAGGCAGCCAAACTTTTAAATTTTTAGATGAAGTGGCCATAATTCCTGAATTAACCTCAGTAATTTTTCTCTCACTAACAGATGCATCTTTTTCTTCAACTATGCCGACTACCTTTGAATTGCTTTGTCTAATGATCCTACCTAAACCTTTTGGATTGGACGCTTCAAAAGTTAAAAGAGACAAATTATCTTTAGAAGTTCTTGAAATAAGTTTTTTTAAAGTTTTAATTCTTACCAAGGGCCCATCGCCGTAAACTACAACTACACAGGAGTTAGGTCTTAAACTCGATAGAGTTTGTTTGACTGCATGGCCCGTTCCAAGTTGCTTTCTTTGTAGCACCCAATTAGTTGATCTTGGAGCTTTTACAGAAGATTGAATGAGTTTGTTATGACCGCCGACTACTATATGAAGTTTTGACTTATTTATTTGAGAGCAAGTATCGATTACGTGTTGCAAAAGCGGTTTGTTGCCTAAAGGCTGGAGAACTTTGGGTAAATTAGACTGCATCCTCTTCCCTTCTCCAGCAGCTAATATGATTATGTCGACATTCATTTTAAAAGAAGCCAATAAAATTGGCTTATGTGAGGTATTAAACTACTTCTTGCGTAATTTGCGCAAGGTTTGAAGTCTTGCAGCGGCTTCAGCCAATTCAGCTCTAGCTCTTGAAAAATCTAAATCGGAGTCTGCATTTTCTTTAATTTTCTCAGCAGCTTCTCTGGCTTTTTCAGCTTGTTCTTCGTCAATATCTTCAGCTCTAATTGCAACATCGGACAAAAGCGTCACCACATCAGGTTGGACTTCTATGAAACCACCGGATAAAAAGAATACTTCTTCCTCGCCATTCTCTTTAACTATTTTTACTGGTCCAGGCTTGATGCCGGTTAAAAGTTGCGAGTGTCCTGGCGTGATTCCTAATTCGCCCATTGATCCTGTTGCAACAACCATGGAAACGCTCTCGGAGAAGATTTCCTTTTCGGCACTTACAATACTGCACTGAATGGTAGCCATGCTTTATAAGGTTTTCGCTTTTTCTACAACTTCCTCGATCTTGCCGACCATCAAAAAGGCTTGCTCAGGAAGATCATCATAGTCTCCATCTAAGATTCCTTTGAATCCTCGAACGGTATCCTTAATAGATACGAACTTACCAGGAGAATTTGTGAAAATTTCTGCAACAAAAAATGGTTGAGATAAATATTTTTCTATTCTTCTAGCTCTATTCACAGTTTGTTTATCTTCATCTGAAAGCTCATCCATTCCAAGTATTGCAATGATGTCTTTTAACTCAAGATATCTTTGGAGAACTTGTTGAACACCCTTAGCAACATCGTAATGTTCCTGCCCAACAATATTTGGGTCTAATTGTCTGCTTGTTGAATCCAATGGATCTACTGCCGGGTATATTCCTAAGGAGGCTATCTGTCTAGACAAAACAACTGTTGCATCTAAGTGAGCAAAAGTTGTCGCAGGCGATGGATCTGTAAGATCATCTGCCGGCACGTAAATAGCTTGGACTGAAGTGATGGAGCCAGTTTTAGTTGATGTAATCCTTTCTTGCAGGACTCCCATTTCTTCAGCAAGGGTTGGTTGATATCCTACCGCTGATGGCATTCTTCCTAAAAGAGAAGAGCACTCGACTCCGGCTAATGTATATCTGTAGATATTATCAACAAACAAAAGAACGTCTTTACCTTCATCCCTAAACTTTTCGGCAATTGTTAGGCCAGAGAGAGCAACTCTCATTCGGCATCCAGGAGGTTCGTTCATTTGACCGTAGACTAAAGCTACCTTGTCTAAAACTTGAGATTCTGTCATCTCTAAGTAGAAGTCATTTCCCTCGCGGGTTCTTTCCCCAACCCCAGCAAATACAGAAAATCCGCTTGTTTCATAAGCAATATTTCGAATCAATTCCATCATATTTACGGTTTTTCCTACACCGGCACCGCCAAATAAACCAACTTTTCCTCCCTTAGCGAAAGGGCACATCAAATCAATTACTTTGATACCTGTTTCCAAAATTTCCGAAGATTCAGCTTGCTCTTCATAAGATGGTGGTGGCCTATGAATTGGCATTTTCTCATCTTCACCGACATCGCCTTTTCCATCAATGGGCTCGCCTAATACGTTTAAAATTCTGCCAAGCGTTTTTTCACCGACTGGCACCGAAACTGCGTCTCCGGTGTTTGCTACTTTAGCTCCTCTTTTAAGACCTTCCGTTTGGCCCATAGCAATTGTTCTGACAATTCCATCTCCTAGTTGCTGTTGAACTTCCAAAACGAGGCCCTCGCCTTCTACGGTTAAAGCATCATAAACCTTTGGCAAATTTTCTCTTGAAAACTCAACATCTATTACCGCTCCGATTACTTGTACTACTATTCCTTCGCTCATTTTTTACCTCAAAAATCTATATTGCTTCAGCTCCAGCAACAATCTCAGAAAGTTCTTGAGTGATTGCTGCTTGCCTAGCATTGTTGTAAATAAGTTGTAATTCATCAATTATCGTTCCAGCGTTCTCTGTTGCATTTTTCATTGCCACCATTTTTGCCGCTTGTTCACAGGCTATGTTTTCAATAACGGCTTGATATACCAGCGACTCGATGTATCTCTGCATCAATCCATCTAATAATTCTTTTGCGTCTGGTTCATAAATATAATCCCACCTATGTTTTAGTTCTGGCGTGTCCTCGGGCAACAAAGGGAGCAGTTGCCTAATTTCTGGCTGCTGGGTCATTGTGTTTTCAAACCTGTTGCTGGCTAAGTAAACTTTATCTATCTCTCCTTGTTCAAATTTATCCAATAAAACTTTAATAGAGCCAATTAGATCTTCCAGAGAAGGAATATCACCTAACTTTTCAGAAGCAGCCACCACGTCTCCTCCAAAGGAATTAAAGAAAACTTTTGCTTTGGTGCCGATTGGGCAAAACATTTGTCTTATTCCGCTGTCAGTTTGTTCTTTTAGAAAAGGCAGCAAAGTTCTAAAGAGATTTATATTCAAACCACCACAAAGACCTTTATCAGACCCAATTACTATAACTCCAGTACCTTTAACTTCTCTTTCCGACATATAAACTGGTTTATATTCTGGATTTGAATTAGCTAAGTGACCAATTACAGAAAGCATTCTATCGGCATATGGTCTACCCATTTCCATTCTGTCTTGGGTTTTTCTCATTTTACTTGACGCAACCATTTCCATTGCGCTAGTTATCTTCTGCGTATTTGTAATACTTGAAATTTGTTTTCTTATTTCTTTAGTATTAGCCATAGATTACCAAGTTTGCGTTGATTTAAATTTGTCGATGGCATCGGCAAAAGTTTTAATCACTTCATCAGAGTACTCTCCCGAAACAGCCAAAGCGTCCATAAAGTCTTTGTGTTCGGTTGCCATATAAGAAAGGAGAGCAGATTCGAAGTCAGCAATTTTTGTTAACTCCACGTCTTTTAAATGTCCTTTTTCAACTGCAAATAATACGAGTCCCATTTCCGAAACTGACATTGGTGAATACTGCTTTTGTTTCATCAGCTCAGTTACTTTTTGACCAAGCTCAAGTTGCTCTCTTGAGGCATCATCTAAATCCGAGGCGAACTGAGCAAAAGCTTCTAACTCTCTAAATTGTGCCAAGGCAATCCTAACTCCACCTCCAAGTTTTTTGATAAGCGGCGTTTGAGCTGCTCCACCGACCCTGGAGACTGATATTCCAGGATTCATTGCTGGCAAAAGCCCTTTGTTAAAGTAGGAAGTTTCTAAGAATATTTGTCCATCAGTAATTGAAATAACGTTGGTTGGCACAAAAGCAGATACATCGCCTGCTTGCGTTTCAATAATTGGTAAAGCAGTTAAGGAGCCTGTTTGTTCTTTTACTTTTCCATCGGTTTCTTCAGAGACGTATTCCTCATTAACCCGGCAGGCTCTTTCTAAAAGTCTTGAATGCAAATAAAAAATGTCTCCTGGATATGCCTCTCGTCCTGGCGGTCTCCTCAACAAAAGAGAAATTTGACGATAAGCGACTGCTTGCTTAGACAGATCATCATAAATAATTAAAGCATCCTCACCTTTATCTCTAAAGTATTCTCCCATTGAGCAGCCAGAATATGGTGCTAAAAATTGCATTGGTGCAGGATCAGCCGCACCTGCAGCAACGACAATGGTGTGCTCCATTGCGCCGAATTCTTCTAGTTTTCTAACTACTGCTGCAATAGAAGATTGTTTTTGTCCCACTGCAACATAGACACAGGTTACGCCTGTGCCCTTCTGATTAATGATCGCATCTAAAGCGATCGCTGTTTTTCCAGTTTGCCTGTCTCCGATAATAAGCTCTCTCTGACCTCTGCCAATGGGCACCATGCTGTCAACAGCTTTTAAGCCAATTTGAACTGGTTCATCTACGGGTTTTCTAGTCATGACCCCGGGCGCCACTTTTTCCACCGGCGAAGTAAGCTTGCTGTCAATTGGGCCTTTGCCGTCAATTGGATTTCCAAGGGCATCGACTACCCTGCCTACTAGTTCCGGCCCTACTGGAACCTCTAAAATCTTCCCAGTACATTTTGCTGTATCGCCTTCTGCTAGCTGTTTGTAATCACCAAATATGACGACGCCAACTGAATCTCTTTCTAAATTAAGGGCCATACCAAAAATGCCGCCTTGAAACTCAATCAATTCCCCATACATGGCTTCGCTTAAGCCATGCACTCTTGCGATTCCATCGGAAAGGAATACAATTGTTCCTTCGTTAGATTCGTCTGAGGACACCTCTAAATTATTTATTCTATCTTTAATAATTTTGCTTATTTCTGATGGGTTTAAGTTATCCATTTCGTACCTACTAGTTTCTAAGTTCTGCCTTTAAGGCCTCAAGTTTGTTTTTTAATGACAAATCAATTACTTGATCGTCATATGAAATTTTTATCCCGCCTATCAAAGATTTATCTATATCTGTTGAGGCGTTAATTATTGATCCCGTTCTTTTTTGCATTGCTTTTTTAATTTTTTCGACTTGTTCAGAATCCAAGGCATAAGAAGACGATATGACTATATTTTTTTCATTTTTCTCTAAAGCAACCAAATTTTTAAAATTATCAAGTACACTTTTCAAAAGTTTTAGTCTATTAGCCTGCCCCAGAACTAATACAAAATTGAGCACTTTATTCGATATTTCTCCTTCAAAGAGTTTTGCAAAAGTTTCAGCTTTTATTTTTTGAGAAATGTCCGGAGAATCAATCAAGCGTTTGACTTCGACTTCAAGCATGGAGATAGCTACAAGGGTTAAATCAGAAACCCAAAGGTCCAGAGCATTTTCTTCTTTTGCAATTTCAAAAATTGCTTCAGCATAAGGCCTTGATTGAGTGAGTAATTCCGACATGCTTTTATAAATCTTTAATTAACGAATCGACGATATCTTTGTTTGAAGATTCATCGACTTCTTTGTTTAATATTTGTTCAGCTCCTGCGATGACCAATGCAGCAACTTCTTCTCTAAGGCCTTCTTTAGCTTTTGTTATATTTTGTTCTATGTCAGCTTCAGCGCTATCTTTTATTTTCTTTTGTTCTTCAATAGCTTGATTTTTAGCTTCATCGACAATTTGATCTCCTCTAGAGCCAGCCTGCGCAATAAGCATAGAGGCTTCAGACTTTGCGTCTTCTACTAGCTTTCTCGATTCTTCATTAGCCTCTTCAAGCTTTCTTTGTGACTGACTAGCAGCCTCTAAACCCTCAGAAATTTCTTCTTGTCTAGCTTCTAGAATGTTTGAAAAACTTGGCCAAAGATATCTGTAAGTGATAAAAATAAAAATGCAAAAAGCTATTAGCTCCGCAAAAAAAGTAGCATTAACGTTCATTTATTATTTTCTTTTACGTGAATAAAAACAATAATCCAACGGCCAACGAAATTACAGGCAATGCATCGATCAAACCCATAGCAATTAGAAGTTGACCAAATAAAAGTCCTTGTAATTCTGGCTGTCTAGCCAAAGCTTCTATGTATTTTGAAGTTAAAGTACCAATCCCGATTCCGGCTCCAAGCGCACCGAGTCCGGTGAGCAAAGCTCCTGCAACCAATCTTAACTCTTCCATTTTTTTCTCCTTTTATTTTGGGCTAGTGTTTCGCACAAGCCAAGTTAATGTAAGCAATGGTCAGCATCATAAAGATATATGCCTGCAAAGCAATTATAAGTATGTGGAAAAGAGCCCACACCAAATTCATCATAAGCCCTGGTATAAACCACAGCGTTTGTCCAAATGACAATAGAAACTGTCCGAACATAATTCCTATTAAGATGAAAATCATTTCTCCGGCGAAAAGATTTCCATAAAGTCTTAAAGCAAGAGCCACATGTTTTGAGAAGTAGCCTACCAATTCTATGGGGTTTATGAATTCTTTCAAAAACCCGCCGAGGCCGTGATTGGCTATTGTGTAATAAGTTACGAAAAACATCACAACTAAGGCTAATGCTAACGGAGCATTTACATCTGCTGTTGGCAAAACCTTAAAATATCCTACGTAACTAGTCCCCTCAGAATTAACCAAGTTAGCTCCGAAAAAGTTTGTCATCTCTACAGGAAGCAAGTCCATTAAGTTCCAAGACAAAATCCAAACACATGATGCAAAAGCGAGCGGTCCAATGATTTTTGAAGTGCCATGAAAATTACTTTTCACCGCCCCGCTTATAAACTCAAAAACGAATTCAGCGAAGTTTTGAACTTTTCCTGGGACGCCCTTTTTGGCGCCCATCAATACCAGACCAAAAAAACCAAAAAAAATTAAACCCAGAAAAGTGGACATAAAAATTGTATCAAGGTGGAAAGACCAAAAACCCATCTCTGAAACCTTGCATGAAGTTTCTTTAAAAATATTTTGCTGATGATTTGCAAAACCCCAGCTTTGGGATTTTTCGCACCAACCATAAGTTAAATTGGTCAAATGGTGACTAATATAATCAGCCGTTGATGTTAGATTTTCTGTAAGATTTTTCTCTGCCATAAGTAGCTCGGGCAAAGCATTATAGTTAGGTCTGTGCTCTCTATTCAAGAGCTTAATAGATTTTTTTTTAGCTTATTCTTTTTTTCTAAGCGGCTTTATTATTTGATCCAATTGTTCCAAATTCTTGTAAGAAAAAGTTATTTTTCCAGAGCCCTTTTTTTGGTGAGAAATAATTACTTTGGCTCCTAAAGTATCGCCCAATTCCGTCTCTAAGTTAGTTAAATTTGGATCTTTTGGTGACTGCGGCTTCGCCCCTTTTTCTTGCTGATAAGATTTAGCTAAATTCTCCGCTTGTCTTGTAGAAAGGCCTGACTTGACTATCTTATTGGCAAATTTTTCTTGTATAGCTTCAGGCAAAGTTAGCAACGGTCTGGCGTGTCCCATGCTTAAGCTACCTTCTTCAAGCATTGCCTGAACTGGCATAGCCAGTTGAAGCAGCCTTAAAGAATTCGTAATGGCCGTTCTTGATTTACCTAAAGATAGGCCAAGGTCTTCTTGGGTGACGTTAAATTCTTTTTGCAGCCTTTGAATCCCTTTTGCTTCATCAAGGGGGTTTAAGTCTTCTCTTTGTAGATTTTCTATCAGCCCCATCTTTATTATTTCTTCGTCACTTAGATCTTTTACTACAATGGGGACCTCAGAAAGGCCTGCCCTTTTTGATGCTCTCAATCTTCTTTCTCCTGCAACCAGTTCAAAATTTCCTACCGAAGTTTTTCTTACTATTAGAGGCTGTATTACTCCTTGAGATTTTATGGAAGCCGTTAAATCCTCAAGGCTTTCTTCTGATATATCTGTTCTAGCTTGAAATCTGCTAGGCGAGATATTGTCTATGCTCGCCATGGATGAATCTGTATTCTTAATTGAAGAAATTTCTTCTCCAAGCAATGCGCCTAAACCTTTTTTTAGAGTTTTCTTTTTGTCGTCAGTCATTTATAAGGCTTGCTGAATTGGTTTCGTATTTGTTTATTATTTCTCCTGCTAATGCTAAATACGCCAGTGTTCCCTTTGCCTCTGGCTCATAATAGAGAGCAGGCATGCCAAAACTTGGGGCTTCTGCTAATTTAACATTTCTAGGAATTACTGTGTCGCATAGCTGTTCAGAAAAGTGTTCTTCGAGCTCTTGGGAAACCTCTCTTGAAAGTCTTATCCTTGAGTCGTACATTGTTCTTAATATACCGTTTATTTCAATCTTTTCTCCTGTAGCATCATTTATTTCATTTATTGTTTTATTCATTGAAGCCAGCCCTTCTAGAGAATAGTATTCGCACTGGAGTGGAATTAAAACTTTTGACGCCGCTCTCAATGCGCTGACAGAAAGCATCCCAAGTGACGGAGGGCAATCAATCACTGTGTAGTCGTAATCTTCACCTAAATCTTTAAGTTTTTCTTTAAGGATAGCAGTAGGGCTCGGCAAAGGACTTAGCTCTATTTCAGCAGATATCAAATCGGTACTGGCTGGAATAAGGTCGAATTTATATCTCGTTTCTTCAATGACTTTCTCAAGAGAGCTGTCATTGTCAACCAAGACATCAATAAGAGAAATTTTTTTTTGCTTTTTTTCTTCGCCTGTCCCTGTTGTCGAGTTGGCTTGGGCGTCTAGATCTATTAATAGAACTTTCCGAGAAGCTGCCGAAAGTGAAGCCGCAAGATTTAAGGCGGTTGTGGTTTTGCCCACACCTCCTTTTTGATTTGCAACAACTAGAGTAATCAACAAAATTACTATATCAGTTTTTGTTGTTGGTAATATTTAAAAATCCGCGTTTTTTTTGAAGCAGGTTTTGGGCCTCTGATTCAAAATACCTAACTTTCCAATCAGGGCCAAGATCTGATTTTGGTTCAGAAACCATCATAATTATTTTAAATTCCTTTTTGCTCGACTTTGGAAGTGAAGCTAAAAATTTTTTAGGTTCCATTACGGCTCTAGTCATTATTATTTTATCTTTTATTTTTTTTAAGTTTTCGACCCTTCCCTTTTCGATTTTTAAGTTTGATAGGCCAAGTTCTGCCTGAACATGCATCAAAAAAGAAACTTTTTTTTGATTTGGCTCCAACAAAGTTACCTTTTTTTTGCTCTCTAAAATGCTTACTACTATTCCTGGCAGTCCTGCTCCCGTTCCTACATCTAATATTTCATTTTCATCTAAAAGTGGGGTTATACAAGCACAGTCAAATATATGTTCGTTAATTTGCTCTTTGTTGGTGTTTCTTGATACCAAATTTCTCGTAGAGTTCCACTTTAAGACTAGCTCAGCATATTGCTCTAAAATATTAATTTCCCTAAAGTTTATTTTTAAGTTTGTTTTTTCAAACAGAGCTGCTAGAGACATCCACTTTTTTCCAATTCTCTGTTTTCTTTAAATGAACCAACAATAAAGAAATGGTTGCAGGTGTTATCCCTGGAATTCTCTGAGCGTGAGCAATTGTTCTTGGCCTCACGTCTAAAAGTTTTTGTTTTGATTCGTTAGACAAGCCTTTTATTTTTTCATATGACATTTTTTCTGGAATCAAAGCATTTTCATTATTTAGTATTTTTTTTATTTCTTTCTTTTGGCGAGCGATATACCCTGCGTATTTTTCTTCTGTTACAACATCAAGAAAGATTTCTTCAGAAGCTTTCTTAATTTTTAATTTTTCGCAAAGTTCAACATAATTTACTTCGGGTCGCTTGAGAGCCTCCAATGCTGTTATCTTTTGCTGGCTTTTCTGGCTGTTTGAGTTGGATTGCTTTGGAAGATCTTCTCTTTTTATCTTTAAAGAAGCTAACCTTTGTTTTTCTTTAGCAATTAGGTTCATTTTATTTTGGAATTTTTTCCATCTTTCGTCATTAATTAAACCCATTTTTTGAGCAATTGGAGTTAGCCGCTGATCTGCATTGTCTTCTCTTAGCAGTAATCGATGTTCTGCCCTGCTTGTAAACATTCTGTATGGCTCCTTAGTGCCTAATGTAACTAAATCATCTATTAGAACGCCTATGTAGCTCTCGTCTCTTGGAGATACCCAGGGTTCCTGATCATCTATAGAGAGACATGCGTTTATTCCAGCAACTATTCCTTGCGCTGCTGCTTCTTCATATCCTGTTGTGCCATTTATTTGGCCTGCAAAATAGAGGTTTTTTATTTTTTTTGTTTCTAAAGAATGTTTAAGCTCTCTTGGATCAAAAAAATCGTATTCTACTGCGTAGCCATATTGCTCTATTTTTGCTTTTTCAAATCCGGGAATTGAGAATATCATTTGTTCTTGAATTTCTGCAGGCATGCTTGTTGAAATACCATTTGGATAAACTAAATCCGAATTTAAGCCTTCAGGCTCTATAAAAATTTGATGTGAAACTTTATCGGCAAACCTATAAATCTTATCTTCTATGGAAGGACAGTAACGAGGACCAACTCCTTCTATTTTTCCTGAGAACATTGGCGATTTATCTATACCTTTTTTTATAAATTCATGAGTTTTCTCGGTTGTTCTGGTTAAGAAGCAGCTTATTTGTTTGGGGTGAATTTTGGGTGTGTTTAAAAATGACATTGTTGGTCTAGGATTGTCTCCCGGTTGCTCTATTGTTTTACTCCAGTCTATTGAATTGATATTCAGTCTAGGAGGTGTTCCTGTTTTTAATCTACCGGTTTTTAGATCTAAATCTGACAAAAAATTAGCCAAGTTTTTTGAAGAATGTTCTCCTACTCTCCCGCCTTCTAAAGACTCATCTCCAGTAAATAACTTACCGTTAAGAAAAGTTCCAGCAGTCAGAATTACTTTATTGGAATAGACTTTTTTATCGTTTTCCAAAACAACTCCAGAAACTTCAGAGTCCTTGATTAAAAGCTCTTTAACTTCTGATTCTACTACAGTTAGTAAGTGTTCACTATTTATTATACTCTTTACTGAATAGGAATAAAGTTCTCTATCTGATTGTGATCTTGTAGCTCTAACCGCTGGACCTTTTGAAGAATTCAATACTCTGAAATGAATTCCTGCCTTGTCTGCGCTCATGGCCATCAAACCGCCCATGGCATCAATCTCTCTTACGAGATGACTCTTACCAATGCCTCCTATCGCCGGGTTGCAGGACATCTTACCAATTGCCTTTTCAGACTGAGTAATAAGGCAAGTCTTCTTTCCATATCTTGCGCACACAAAAGCCGCTTCTGCGCCTGCATGCCCTCCACCTATAACTATGATTTCAAAGTTACTCATTACTTTATAAATTATATTGTTTATATATTTATATATATATTCATATTGTTGTTGTTATTGTTGGCATTAAGGTTTTCTGTTGATAACTCTTAAAACGCAACTATAAAACAGATCCGGGGATTTAAAAACCTTGTTTATAAAAAGATACTTTGTTTGTGGAAAAATTGTAAATTTGTGTTAGTAAAATAGAGAGGCAGATTTTGAAAAAAACCAACCAACAACTAACTAACAAATATTCAACAATTTATTTGCCAATACAAAAACTGGAAAAGATTTCCCCTAGCAGGTCGTCCGAAGAATAAGGGTTTTGAATTTGACCTAAAAGATCGCTTGCCATTTTTAAATGTTCTGCACATAGCTCTATAGAGCTCTCATCACACATGCTCTCAGCTACAAGAGACTCTTTCAAAGAAAGGGTTAATAGTTTTGAATGCCTAGATCTTGCTGAAAACCCATTTAAAGCTTTATTCTTATTAAAGAAGACAGCGCTTATTAAAACTTCTTCGAGCTCTTGTATATTTTCTTCAAACTTAGCCGAAATATAAAGCTGATTTTCTAACCTCTCTTTCGATAAGTCGCTTTTATTAATAACTTTTATGACCTTCAGTTCTTTTGGATAGGACATCTCATACTCTAAATTTTTAGGATCCCTAAGCTCGATTACAAGATTTGCTTCTTTTAAAGCCTCCTTGGCTCTATCAGCTCCAATTTTTTCGAGTGTGCCTTGCTGTTTTGTGCTAAAGCCCGCAGAATCTATAAATTCGAATTTTATTCCTTGAATTTTAACAGATTTAGAGACCAGATCTCTGGTAGTTCCAGGTATTTCAGAGACGATAGATGTATTATTTTTAGTTAATATATTCATTAATGTAGATTTTCCCGCATTTTCTGGACCAGTAATGATGGTCTTAACCCCCTCACCTACAAGTATTGCGTCTTCTATCTTACTGTTAAATTCTGCTAAAGTGCTGTTAAAAGCTTTGATTTTAGTCTTAAGTCTCGATAAATCAATATTTGTTTCTTGATCATTGAAATCTATTTCTCCCTCAGTTTCTGCTCTTAGTTTCTTCAAACCTAAAATTATTTTATTTATTTCTTTTTGAAACTCACCTTTAAGAGATTTATTCACCATTTTTATTTCTTCCAGGGATTCGGAAGAAATAAGATCAGAAATTGCTTCTGCTTCAATAAGGCTAATTTTTTCATTCAAATAGGCGCGCATAGTAAATTCGCCTGGTTCTGCATATCTGCACCCCAAATCATTTAAGAAAGACAAAACAAGCTCTACAATTATGGGATTACCATGACAAGAAATCTCAATAGTGTCTTCGCCAGTATAAGAATTAGGAAAAAGATAAGAAGTAAGCACACACTTTTCTTTAATTCCCTTCTTTAATGGAATTTCAGCAATAATGACTTTTTTGTGTTTTATCTCCTTTTTGGTTATTTTTTTAAATATTTTGGGACAATCTTTGCCGGAAACTCTAATACAGGAGATGGCACCAGACCCCAGGGGGGAGGAGCACGCAATTATTGTGTCTTCGAAATTTATCAATTACTAAGCGCTGGCTTTTTCTTTTCTGGGGCCATGCATAACCATTTGCACAGCAGAAACTAGGGAATTTAAAAACCAATAGAGCACTAATCCAGCAGGAAACAAGGCGAACAAAACACCAAATATAAGCGGCATATATTTAAACACATTAGCCTGAATTGGGTCTGCACCAACCGGTTGAGGCTGAAGTTGCTGCATTCCCCACATGGCTGCCATATTAAGAATTGGCAAGATAAAAAAAGGATCTCGGGCGGATAAGTCTGTGATCCAAAACAAAAAAGGCGCATATCTAAGCTCTACTGTCTCTATTAACACCCAATAAAAAGCCAGAAAAAAGGGCATTTGCATAAGCATTGGTAGACAGCCGAGGGCCGGATTTACTTTTTCTTTTTTATAAAGCTCCATCATTGCCTTCGATAGGGCTTGCCTGTCATCAGCATGTCTTTCTTGAATTTCTTGCATCTTCGGCTGAACAGCTCTCATTTTTCCCATGTTTCGGTATGAAACCATCGAAAGAGGCCATAGTAGAAGCTTGATAAGAATGGTGACTAAAACTATTGACCAGCCCCAATTTCCAGTCAAATCAAAGAAAACCGTCATCGCAGAGTACATTGGCTGACCAATCCACCACAACCAACCATAATCAACCGCTAAATCCAGCTCCGGATGAGCTTTTTGAAGTTCTTTTTTTATCTTAGGGCCAAAATATACTTTCTGATTAAAAGAAACCTCATTATTTGGTGAAATAGAACTTGTCTCTCCTACTAAACCGACAGAGTAAATATCAGATTTAGAACTTTTTCTTGCTTGAAATATTAAGTTCGTTCCTTCTTCAGGAATAATAGAGCTAATAAAATAATGCTCAAGCATAGAAACCCAACCTTTAGTAGATAGCTCTCTATATGAATCTTCATTTAAATTTGAAAAAGATATTTTGTTGTAGTTATCTGAAGAGGTTTGAAAAGCAGGGCCCAAATACGCAAAACTTGCTGGATTAAAAATAGAACTTTCATCAGCATATAAATCGACACTTGATCTGTCTATTTTTGAGAAGGGCGCAAATGTAACTTCAGTATTTGAAAGATTTAAAATGCTGTCTGTTACTGAAACAAAATAATCGTCATTTTTAAAACTAAAAGTTTTTTTAAAAATTAAATCTTTTTCTCTTTTTTCTAATACAACAAAAGTTTTATTATTAGAGTTGTATTTTTCTTTGACAGAAAAGAGATTATCTTTTGGATTTAATTCTTTATTTAAAAATTCAAAACCACTTAATTGTGAATATTTTTCAGCGCCGCACTTATTGAATAAAACTTTTTTTTCTGAAGAATTAATTTCAGTAGGGTAGTTATCTAATGTGGCTTTAACTATTTCGCCTTTGTTAAGATCTATATCTAAAGACCAATAGGGAGTCCTTAAAGTTTCTATATTTTCTAATGAGCAAATTTCGGTTAAGGGCTCTTTATACGAAAGATCTTCATTAAACGGAGTTGACTCTTGGTAATCGTTTGAAGGCCCTGTAAGTGAGCGCCCACTATCACTGTATGTATCATCTATGCTGCTATTATCTGAAGGCGGATCCCATCTTATAAGCAAAAAATAAGAGAAAATCAAAATCGAAAACATTAAAAAATATCTTTGAAAATTCTCCATTATTTATTCCTTCTCAGGCACATTATCTATGCCTTTGCCGCCCCAAGGGTGACACTTTGATATTCTTTTTATTCCTAAAATTAAGCCCTTTTTTAGTCCATGAACTTTTAAGCTTTCAATAAAATAGGCGCTGCAAGTTGGGTGATATCGGCAGTTGTTTCCAATTAGAGGACTTATAAAAATTTGATAAAATCTAATTACAAGAATTAGTGTTTTAGAACAAAGCAGACTAATTATATTATTCATTATTTGCAAACGCACTTAAGTAGAGAATTCTATCTTTCTTTTTAGTTCAGCGAAATTTTTTTTTATACTGGCTTTTTCAAAAGCGTCTATTTTTAAACCAACTAAAAAAATAATCTTAAATCCTTTTTTCGATTTAATTGTCTTGAGCATTTCTTTAGCCGCTCTTTTAGCATAATTTCTATCTACTGCTAGCTTGATATATTTTTTCGGATATATGAAACCATAATTGATCTCCTTAATAGATTGGAATAATACATAAGCTTTAAAAAAATCTGAGGAAATGACTAAATCCTTTTCTTTAAAAATTAAGTCAAAATCTGACTTGCTTTTCAATGAAACCAATTTCAAAGGACTAAACAGTAAGGGATTTGCGGCCTTTGGTTCTTCTATTTTTAAGAACTGATTGTCCGCCAAGAGTTGAGGATCTTTTTCTAAATCCATGAGTCCTTTTTCTTTTAAGTTTGCTTGGTTGATAAGTTCTTTTCATGATTAAAATATTTAAGAATCGCAGATAATATATAATTTTTTAAAAAAATCAATTAAAATAACTTATCTACAAGTTATCCACAATTTGTATAATTGATACTCTATAGTTTTTTAGAAAATTAAATTAAAATAACTTATCTACAAGTTATCCACAATTTATTTAATGGATACCCTGTGGATAAGTTGATATAAAAGTAATACTATCTTAACAAATGTCTTTTTAGGAGAAAGATTTTGCAAATTTGGAACAAATGTAAAAAAAGCTTTGAAAGCAGCTTGCCAATAGAACAATATGCTACTTGGATAAACCCCTTAGAATTTGCTGAGTCAGAAAAGGTAAATGGCTTGCGCTCTTTTTATATTTTAGCCCCAAATGATTTTATTAAAGAATATATAAGGACAAATTTAGATCAAGATTTTAGAAAACAAATCGAAAAAGCTTCAGGATTAAAGAACTTTTCTTTGTCATATGAGCTTGCAAATACTTATAACTTATTGAATTTAAAGGAGAAAAAAAATAATAAAACTTCATTATTCTCTAATAAAGAAAATTCCTTAATTTCTAATTTTACCTTTGAAGCTTTTGTAGAGGGAAAATCTAACAATGTTGCTCTTGCAGCTGCTAAACAAATCGCTGAAATGCCAGATGGTGCTTATAATCCATTATTCATATACGGTGGAGTTGGACTTGGAAAAACTCATTTAATGCACGCCGTTGGAAATAAACTAAAGGAAAAAGACCCTTCAAAAAAAATTGTATACGTTCATTCTGAAAGATTTGTAGGGGACATGGTTAAATCTCTTCAACTTGGAGCAATAAATGAGTTTAAAAACTTCTACAGAACAGTAGATGCTCTGCTGATTGACGATATTCAGTTTTTTGCGGGAAAAGAACAATCTCAAGAGGAGCTCTTTCATACTTTTAATGCCTTGCTAGAAGGCGGGCAGCAAATGATCTTAACTTGTGATAGATATCCAAAAGAAATTTCAGGATTAGAAGAAAGATTGAAATCAAGGTTGGGATGGGGGCTGCCAGTAGTTATTGAGCCGCCTGAATTGGAGACAAGAGTTGCTATTCTTTTGAGTAAATCTGAAGAAATGGGCATTGAATTACCACAAGATAGCGCTTTTTACATTGCTCAAAAAGTAAGATCGAATGTTAGAGAATTAGAAGGGTCGTTAAAGAGGGTAGGAGCTAATTCAAAATTTACTAACAGGCCGATTGATGTAAACCTAATTAAAGAATCTCTTAAAGATTTGTTAGCAATTCAAGCTCGACAGGTTAGCATTGATAATATACAAAAGACGGTTTCAGATTACTATAACATTAAGCTTTCAGACCTTCTTTCTAGTAAAAGAAACAGATCTTTAGCAAGGCCTAGACAACTGTCAATGAGCCTAGCAAAAGAATTAACAAATCATAGCTTACCAGAAATTGGCGAATCTTTCGGTGGCAGAGATCATACAACGGTTCTTCATGCTTGCAGAAGAATATTAGCTCTTAGAGAAGAAGATACTGGCATAGAAGAAGATTATAAAAAGTTAGTAAGAGCTCTAACTGCGTGAAAAATGAAATTTACTGTTGAAAAAAAAAATATATCTGAAGCTTTGAGCCTTGTTGCGTCTGTTGCAGAAAAACGCCAATCTATTCCAGTACTTTCTAATATTTTATTAAAAGCTGAAATAGATGGATTAACTCTCATAGCAACAGATCTTGAAATAGAGCTTACTTTTAAAATTTCTAAAATTGAGCTTATTGATAAAGGAGAAACTACGGTTTCAGCAAGAAAACTAGCAGATCTTATTAGGTCCGTGCCTGAAGAAACTGTATTGACTTTTGAATTAATTGAAAACCAGTTAGAAATAAGTGCGTTAAAATTTCAGGCAGACTTTTCAACTTTACCTGTTGGAGATTTTCCAGTTACAGAAATTCAAGAATTTGAAAGAGAAGTCGCCCTACCTGGAAAAGAATTATCAGATTTAATTGAAAAAACGTCTTTTGCTATGGCTTCACAAGATGTCAGATATTATTTAAATGGAATTCTACTAGAAGTATCACCTTCTCAAATAAACGTTGTAGCGACAGATGGGCATAGATTGGCATGGTCTTCTTGTAAAATAAAGACAGATTTTACTGATGAAAAAATTATAATTCCAAGAAAATCAGCTCTAGAATTACAAAAATTACTTAATCTCTATCCTGATAATGTGAATATAGCTTTCAATTCGAATCAACTAAAAATTTTTTCAGATGAATATACTTTTATTTCAAAACTTATAGAAGGGTCTTATCCAGACTATGAAAAAGTCTTTCCAAAAGGGGCAGAACAAAAATTAAAAGCAAATAAGTCCTTAATTCAAACAGCTCTTAACAGGGCTGCAGTGTTATCTAATGAAAAGTACAGAGGGGTAAAATTTATCTTAGAAAAAGATAATTTAAAAATTTGTGCTAATAACCCAAGCAAAGAAAGCGCTGAGGAAGAGGTTTTAGTTGAATATTCTGGAGATTCTTTTGAAATAGGCTTTAATATTTCATATGTTCAGGAATCGCTATCCGTTATTTCAAATAATGAAGTTGAATTTATTTTTTTCGGTTCAGAAAATTCTTGTTTAGTAAAAAATATAGATGACGAAAGCTTGATACACGTAATCATGCCAATGAGATTATGATAAATGCATCTTTCAAGAATTCATTTAATTAACTTTAGGCTTTTCTCTAACTCTGTTTTTGATTTAGAAGAAACCTCCCTTATAACCGGGAAAAATGGTTCGGGTAAAACTTCTTTATTAGAGGCTGTTCACGTTTTACTTAAATCTAGATCTTTTAGAACTTCATCTATGAACAGTTTAATCAATCATAAGCAAGACAATTTTATTTTAAATGCAAAACTTGAAGGAAAACTTTTAACTTTTGAAAAAAAAAGAAGAAATACTGCAAAAAATAATGGATATAAAACTGAAGAATACAAATACAGAAATTTTCCAATATTAATTAATAACTTTAGTTTGGCCTTTCTTGAGGCAGATAAAGAAATAAGAAGAAGATTCTTAGATTATTTCATGTTTCACGTGAAACATGACTATATAAATAGCCAAAGAAAGTTTAAAAAGATTCTTGCAACTAGGAATAGGGCGCTGAAAAAAAATAATGAAGAAGAAATAAATATATGGACAAAGCTATTGGTCGATGAAGCAGAAAAGATAACCAAAAATAGAGAGGAAATTTTTAACAAAGTTATAGCAAAAGTGCCTGAGTTCTTTAACAAATTACCTTTGGATGAAAGATGGAAAAAAATAGCAAGTCAGCTTAGTTTTAAATTCTTTAAAGGATGGGACCAGGAAGAGTTAATTGAGGTCCTTAGATCAAATTTTCAAGACGATATGAAAAGGGGCTTTACCAAATTCGGTCCACAAAGATTTGACCTCGAGATAAATATCTTAAAAAATAAAGCAGGAGACGTGCTGTCAAGAGGAGAGCAAAAGCTATTGATTTTATTGATTTTTTTATGTTTTGGAGAATTTATTTCAGAACATACTGAAAAAAATGTTTTTTATTTAATTGATGATGCCTCCGCTGAGTTTGACGAAGAAAACTTAATTTTAGCATTAACTTCATTAGAAAAAGTTAAAGGTCAAAAGATTATTTCTTCGATAAAAAAACCAGAAAACATTAAATTAAAAAGCGTTATTGATTTATAATATTGGATGGCAAAAAAAGCTCCAAAAGCGGCCTCTAAAAGCACTAAAAAAGATTCCTATGACTCCTCAAATATTAAAGTTTTAAAGGGTTTAGAGGCAGTTAAAAAAAGACCTGGAATGTATATCGGCGATACCGATGACGGCACCGGCCTTCACCATATGATATTTGAAATAGTCGATAATTCTATCGACGAAGCTTTAGCAGGATTTTGTGATGAAATATCTGTAGTAATTCATGAAGATAGCCTTGTTACTGTCAAAGACAATGGGAGAGGAATTCCTGTAGACCATCATAAGGATGAAGGCATGTCAGCAGCTGAAGTAATATTGACAAAATTACATGCCGGCGGAAAATTTGATGATAATTCTTACAAAGTGTCAGGAGGTTTGCATGGAGTAGGAATCTCAGTGGTTAATGCTCTTTCTGAAGTCTTGGAACTAAAAATTAAGAGAGATGGAAAAATTTGGGAACAAACATACAAAGACGGAACTCCAAAATCAAAAATTAAATCTACAGGATCAACCAAAGAACAAGGCACAGAAATTAAAATTATTCCTTCTAAATCTACTTTCGGGGAAAACACAACTTTTGATTATGAAGTTTTAGTAAAAAAGTTGCGTGAACTATCTTTCTTAAATTCTGGAGTTGCAATTAATTTAATTGATGAAAGAGTTGGCAAAACAGATACATTTAAATCTTCTGGCGGATTAATAGAATTTGTTGCTTACAAAAACAAAAAAAAATCTACACTCAATAAACCTTTTAGGTTCATCCAAGAAACTAAAGACGGCATTTCTATTGAGGTAGCTCTGCAATGGAACGATTCTTACCAAGAAAATGTTCAATGCTTTACTAATAACATTCCTCAAAAAGATGGAGGAAGTCACCTAGTTGGATTTAGAACAGCTTTAACTAGAACTTTAAATAATTATATGGATAAAGAAGGTTTACTAAAAAATGAGAATTCAAGTCCCTCTGGAGAAGATGCTAGAGAGGGCTTAACCGCGATTATCTCTGCTAAATTACCAGATCCAAAATTTTCATCTCAAACAAAAGACAAGTTAGTTTCTTCTGAAATTCAGCCAATCGTTGAAAAAGAAACTTACAAATACTTAACGGAGTATTTGTTAGAAAATCCAAGTGACGCAAAGGCAATTGCTATGAAAATAATAGACGCTTCAAGAGCTAGAGAAGCAGCCAGAAAAGCAAGAGAAATGACAAGAAGAAAAGGCCTTCTTGACGGAATGGGGCTTCCCGGTAAATTAGCAGATTGCCAAGAAAAGGATCCGGCACTTAGTGAATTATATTTGGTTGAGGGAGAATCAGCTGGAGGCTCTGCAAAGCAGGGAAGAAATAGACAAAATCAGGCCATTTTGCCTTTGAAGGGTAAAATTTTAAATACGCAAAGAGCAAGGATAGATAAAGTTTTAGGATCAGAGGAAATAATAACTTTAATAACTGCAATGGGTTGTGGAGTAAATGATGAATTTGACCTTTCAAAATTAAGGTATCACTCCATAATTATTATGACTGACGCCGACGTAGATGGATCTCATATTAGAACTCTTTTGTTAACTTTCTTTAATAGACAATTCAAAGAATTAGTTGATAAAGGCTATATTTATATTGCGCAGCCCCCTTTGTATAAAGTTAAAAAAGGTAAAAAAGATATGTATCTCAAAGACGATGCAGCGTTAAATGAATTTCTTCTTAACAAAATATCTGAAACCCAAGTTTTAAAGATAAACAAAACTAAAAAGATGAGTCCGGCGAATTTAGAAAAACTTCTGCAAAGTTATAGTGACTTTGTTTCTTTGACGGAAGTTCCGGAAATAAATATTCATTCAGATGTTTTAAAAACCTTAGTGCTACATGAAGAATTTCCTTCTAAACCAAACGAAAAAGGTCTGAATAATTGGATAAAAAGTCTGAATAAAAAACTTAGCGACAAAGCAACAGCTAAAAACTCAGTGAAACTTGATGAAAAAAGAAAAAATATTATTTTTGAGAGATTTGAATATGGAAATTCAGTAGCAAACATAATTCCTTTTTCATTCTTTAAATCAAAAAGCTATAAAATAATCATGTCTCTTAAGGTCTCTTCGAAAGAAATTAAACTTGGAACAAGCAGTCTAGAAAAAAATGAAATTGATACAAAAATTTATAATTTATTCGAGTCTCTTGACGACCTTATCGAAGATGCAAGAAAGGGATTGAACATTCAAAGATACAAGGGCCTGGGTGAAATGAATCCAGAACAACTTTGGGAAACAACTATGGATCCAGTAGGAAGAAGACTTGTGCAAGTAAAAATTGATGATGCTGATGACGCAAACGATTTATTTGAACAATTAATGGGAGATAACGTTGAAAGTAGAAGAGATTTTATCGAAGCAAATGTTAACTTAGTTAACAACATAGATATTTAGTTAGTTATCCAATCAACTGCCGCCTTCAAATTTTCAAAAACCTTAGTTTCCTGCGGGTAATTTGAACTAAATGTTCTTGAGCCGTACCCAGTTTTCACCAAAATAGGTTTACACCCATGTGAAACTGCGCACTCAAGATCAGATAATTTATCTCCAATAAAATAACTTTTTTTTAAATTTATACTAAGTTTTTTTTCAGCTGCAATTATTAGACCCGTTTTAGGTTTTCTGCAATTGCAGTTTTCCTCGTCTCTATGTGGGCAAACTTCAACGTGAAGAATATCGCCGCCAAGTTCTTTTATTTTATTAATCCAAAAATTATTAATTTTTTTTATTCCCTCAGCCGAAATTAAACCTAAATTAATGCACTTTTGATTAGTAGCGACAATTATTTGATAATTATTTTTATGTAATTTTATGAGAGCCTCTACACTTCCTTTTTCAAATTCAAAAGTTTCGTTTTTTAAGACGTAATCAAAAAGGTCAACATTTATAACGCCGTCTCTATCTAAAACAATGAATTTATCTGGCATTAACCTGAGATTTTCTTTTTAAAAAAAGAAGAAACTTTTTCAATTTCCACTATTTCTTGGCTCATGTTATCTCGGTCTCTTATTGTGACTTTATTTTTTTCCAATGAGTCGAAATCTACTGTTATACAAATTGGTGTACCAATCTCATCATGTTTTCTGTAACTTTTGCCGATATTCCCAGTGTTTTCAACAACTACCCTTCCTAACTTCATGCTTTGCAGCTCATTCTTTAATTTATAGGCCAAATCAACCAAATCTTTGTTATTTTTTTTAAGAGGAATAACAGCTGCCTTGATAGGTGCCAAATGAGGTTTTAAAGACAACAAAACTCTTGTTTTTCCATCTGCTAGCTCTTCAACTTGATACGCTTCGTTCAAAATAGCTAAAAAGGCTCTTTCAACGCCTGCTGAGGGCTCAATAACGAAAGGAACCAGCCATTTGTTAGTATTTTGCTCTTGAATAGCTAATTTTGAGTTAGAAGAAGCATTTTTAATGACTTTTGCTTCAATATTAAGCTCATCTTGATTTTTACTGTGAGAACCCAGGTCAAAATCAGTTCTATTTGCAATTCCCTCTAATTCTTCAGTTCCGTGCGGAAATTTATACATCAAGTCGACAGTTTTTTTGGAGTAATGTGCTAATTCATCTCCTTCAACATATAAAAGCTCTATGGCTTCTTTAGGAACGCCCTGTTCTTCCCACCAATTTAGTCTCAACTCAACCCATTTATTATGCCATTCATCATCGGATCCAGGATTCACAAAAAACTCAAGTTCCATTTGTTCAAACTCTCTTACTCGAAATATAAAATTTCTCGGGGTTATTTCATTTCTAAAAGCTTTTCCTATTTGGGCAATACCAAACGGCAATGTTCTAGATGTCGAGTCAACTACATTCTTAAAATTAGTAAAAATCTGTTGAGCCGTTTCAGGTCTTAGGTACGCAAAACTTGAGCCATCATCAACGGGTCCAACATTTGTTTTAAACATCAAATTAAATTGACGTGGCTCTGTTAAATCTTCTTCTTTACAATAATCTGGAACTTGATCTGCCCTGAATCTTTCGCCACAAGATTTACAATCAACCATAGGGTCTGTAAAAGTATCTTCGTGTCCAGAATATTTTAGAACCTCCTGATGAGTCAAAATAGAAGCGTCCAAACCTTCAATGTCATCTCTGTCATAAACCATAGATGCCCACCAAGTTTGTTTAATATTATTCTTTAATTCAACGCCTAAAGGGCCATAATCGTATAAGCCCTGAAGGCCCCCATAAATTTCGTTCGATTGAAATATAAAACCTCTTCTTTTACAAAGCGCAACAAGTTCTTCCATTGTTTTAGCAGTCAATTCTGTTTCCTCATTTACTTCAATGTATGTTTTTTATTAGTAGTAAGCACTTACTATGATCTCCAAAAGAAAGATGTAAATAATACTAATAACGTATAGATTTCTAGCCTACCTAAGATCATAGCAAATGACAAAAATAGTTTGCTGATATCATTTAAAGAGCTATAACTAAATGCTGCATCTCCCAGTGCTGGACCCAAGTTATTTAAACAAGAAAAAACAGCTGAAAAAGACGTTTCAAAAGATAATCCTGAGCCTACTAAAAGGATCGTTCCCACCAAAAGCGTCATAAAATAAACAGCAAGAAAACCCCAAACAGAGTCTTTGATTTCCTGGCTAATAATTTTATTTCCAATTTTGAGGGGCAAAACAGAATTAGGATGAACAAGTTTTTTTATTTCTTTAATACCCTGTTTAACAAATATTAAGATTCGGATGGCTTTTATTCCTCCTCCGGTAGAACCTGCGCAAGCTCCCATTCCAGCTAATCCTATTAAAAAATAAGGCAAGTAAGAGGGCATTGAACTGTGATCTTCTGAAGTAAAACCTGTCGTTGTTAAAAAAGAAATAGTTTGGAATAGCGACTTAAGTAATAAAGACAAGTCATTGCTACTTGAATAATTAATGGTCGAAATGAAAACAAACAAAAATGATAAAAAAGCAACGCTCGAAAAAAATTTCAGTTCAGGATCTAGAAAGTATGCATTTAACCTTCTCTTTTTTAAAGCTATGAAGTGCAAAGAAAAGCTCAACGCTGATAAAAACATAAAAATTGAGCCAAATAAATAAATAAAATTATTATCAAAATAGGCAAAGCTTTGGTCATAATTAGAAAAACCGCCTATTGCTACTGTTGTAAAAGAATGCGTAATAGCATCAAATAAACTCATACCAGAAAAGAAGTAACAAAAGCAACAGGTTAAGGTCAATATTAAGTATACAAGCCAAAGCGATTTGCCAGTTTCAGCCATTTTTGGTCTTAATTTAGTTCCAGATACAGATCCTTGCGTTTCTCCTCTGTAAAGCTGCATTCCTCCAACTCCTAGCAAAGGGAATAAGGCCAAAGCTAAAACTATAATACCCAAGCCACCAAGCCATTGAAGTAAAGCTCTATAAAAAAGGATAGATTTAAGTTCAGTATCCAAACTGGCCAAAATTGAGGCTCCAGTCGTTGTTAAACCTGAAACAGCCTCAAAGTAAGCATTTACTATCGACAAATTACTTGAGTTTCCTATTATAAAAGGCAGACTTGCAAAGACTGAGTAAGTAAACCAGAGCAAAACAGTCAATAAAAAACCATCTCTGATTCTTAAATCTTCATAATTTTTATTAAAATTTACAGCTATCAAGAAAAGTCCTGCAGCTAATGTGATTAAAAAGGAATAGATAAATGAAAAATACGATTCTTCTTGATAAATTAAAGCTAATAGAACAGGAAGAAGTTGGAAAAGAGAAAAAATCACCAAACCAATACCTAAAATCTGTGAAATTAGTCTATATTTCATTATATTCTTTTAAATTTAGCTAATTAAGCCAAAGATCTTTCAAGTTGTTCAAAATTATTTTTATCCGCTAAAAAAATCACTAAATGATCGTTCTCTTCTATTTTCAAGTCGTGATGAGCAATTTTTACGTCCTTATCTCTCAAAAGAGCTCCAATCATGCAGCCTTCAGGCACATTTATTTCATCTATTTCTTTGCCAATAAGGCCCTTGTTCTTCTCTACATCTACTATCACTTCCAAAGCTTCAGCTTTTCCTCCTTTAAAAGAATACGCATTAGCAAGTCTTGAACTAACAACGTTTTGGAGAACTACGCCGATAGTTATAAGAGTAGGAGCTATGGAAACCTCTAAATCCTCGTTTTTGATGAGTTCAATATAGTTTTTCTTGTTTACCAAAGTTAAAACATTCTTAGCGCCTTGTTTTTTTGCTAACAATGACGACATGACGTTTGCTTCGTCATTATTCGTAACAGCACAAAAAACATCTATTTGATCAATGCCCTCTTCATCTAATAATTCAGAGTCGGAAGTATCGCCATGGAGAACTAAACTGCTAGAAAGTTTTTCTGATAAATACACACATCTTTCTTTATCGGTTTCAATAATCTTAACTCTAAAATTTCTTTCTAAAGCTTTAGCAATTCTTCTTCCGATTCTGCCTCCTCCAGCAATCATTATATTTTTGTATCTTGCATCTTCTTCTCTAATTTCTGACATTACTTTTCTTAGATTTGATCTTGCAGTTATAAAAAATACTTCATCTTTTTCTTCTATAAAATCATCTCCTGTTGGAATTATTAATTGATTGTTTCTATAAATAGCAGCTACTCTTGTATCAGCGCTCGGAATATGATCTTTCAATTCAGAAATTTTGTGACCGGTAATAGGGGCTCCTTTCGTGGCTTTAACCTGAACCATTGATGCCATTGCATTTCCAAAATCTAGAACTTGCATAGCCCCAGGAAGTTCTATTAATTTAGTTATGTAATTAGTTATTAAATTTTCAGGGCTAATAATTACATCAATGGAATAATCCCCTGCTTCAAAAATTTCTCTCCCTTTTCCGGCTAAATATTGAGTGGCACGAATCCTTGCCATGGTTTTTGTTTTTTTATTAATATGCTTGATCATTTGGCAAGCGACCATATTTACTTCGTCCCATTGAGTCATTGCAACTGCCAAATCTGCTGAAGCTATATCTGCTGATTCCAAAGTCCTTGGGAAACAACAATTACCACAAATAGTTCTTAAATCATTATGATCAGAAATTTTTTGCAGTTTTTCTTCATTAATGTCGATGAGGGTTACATCATGTTCTTCTGCCAGAATTTGAGATAATTCTGATCCGACTTGTCCTGCACCAAGGATTACAATATTCAAGTTTTTTACCTATAAAAATTATACTCTTACTTAAATTTTTGTGAACTTTAAGTGAGAAAATTTCCTATTTCAAAAAATTTTCTAGAACCATTGTAAAAATCTGCCACAGGCATCTTTCTTTTGCCTGGCCTAGACAGTTCTAATATTTCTACTGATAAATCTTTTGCGCCTATTAAAAGTTTCTCTCCTGAAAATTCCAATATCTTTCCTGGCCCTTTGCTTTTAGTAAAGCAAAGCCTAGCTTTATGAACATTTATTCTCTCTTTTTTATAAGTAGAATAAGCGCATGGGTTAGGGCTAAAACCATTAATCATATTTTTGATAATCTCAGCTTTGTTATCCCAATTAATACATGATTCGCTCTTCAGTAACTTATCTGCATAAGATGCTTTAGAATGGTCTTGCTCAGTATATTTAATATTATTTAATTCAATATTTTCAATAGTTTGCAATATTTCTCTAGAAGAAGCTTTAGCCATTTTTTCCGCTAAACTTCCTGAGGTTTCTTCTTCCTCTATAGCTACTTTAAAAGTCTCAATGATAGGTCCTTCGTCTAACCCTTCTGAAAGTTTCATAAAAGTAATACCAGTAAATTTTTCTCCATTTATTATTGCTCTTTGAATAGGGGCAGCGCCTCGATAGTTTGGGAGAATAGAAGTATGAACATTGATTGATCCATAAGTTGGAAGTTCAAAAATATCTTTAGGAATAATTTTTCCGTAAGCGAACACAATGAGTAAATCTGATTCTACCCCTTTAAAAATATTTTTAACCTCAATACTTTTTAAATTTTTAGGCTGTATAAAAGGTAGATTATTTTCCAGACAAAACTTTTTGATTGGACCAGGAAGCAATTTTTTCCCTCTCCCGGTAGGCTTATCCGGCATAGTTAAAATTAAACCTATTTCATGAGATGAATTCAATATCTCTTCTAAACAAGAAATAGAAATATCAGGCGTTGCTGCAAAAATAATTTTCATATTTAGAAGTTATTTTTTTTGTTTTTTTAATTTTAATAACTTTGATCTAATTCTTTCTCTTTTAGTTGAAGAAATATAATCCACCATAAGTTTTCCATCTAAGTGATCAGTTTCGTGTTGAATGACAACGCTTAACAATCCAGCTGGTTTGATTTTTTTTTCTTTTCCATTTAAATCGTTATATGAAATTTCAACATTAACAGGACGAATTACCTCTTCATAAAAACTTGGCACAGAAAGACAGCCTTCTTCATATCCGGCCTTTTCTTCTTCTTCCAAAACTTTTATCTTGGGATTAATAAAGACTTGTGGCTCGTCTTTTTCTTCGCTTATGTCTATGACAATAATTCTCTTTGGCACACCTATTTGTGTAGCAGCCAATCCAATACCTTTGAACTCATACATTGTTTCCAACAAATCTTCCGATAAAGATTTTAACTTTTCATCAAAAATTTTTACTTCTTGCGCAACTTCTCTCAATCTTGGATCTGGAAAAACTAAAATATTTCTTATTGTCATTTAATTAATTACGATAAACATTTATTATAGTTTATAAATTTTAATAAGCATTTAATGGAGTAGTTTTTGAAAGTTTCAATAGTAATAGGATCTAAAACAGATCTAGATTTGGCTAAAGCTTCTGCGGAAGTTTTAGATGGTTTTGGGGTGGAAAATTCTACCAATGTTCTAAGTGCCCATAGAATGCCGGAAGTACTTCAAGAACATATCCAAGCTGAACTTTCTTCGGGCACTAAAGTTTTTATTGGGATCGCTGGCATGGCGGCTCATCTTTCTGGAAATATTGCAGCACACACTTCGGTGCCAGTCATTGGCGTGCCCGGCGATGGTGGGCCACTTAATGGTTTCGACGCTTTATTGTCGACTGTTCAAATGCCAAAAGGAGTTCCAGTTGCCACAGTGGCTATTGGCAAAGCTGGGGCAATCAATGCAGGGCATTTAGCTGCTCAAATGCTGGCGATCAGCGATGAAAAGCTTGAAAATGCCATAAAAGAGGCAAGAATCCAACAAAAACAACAATTAAAGAAGGAAAATGACGAACTTCAGGCCAGCTAATGCCTGATTTAAAGAATTCTTTTCTAAAAGACCAGATTTTTGCTTATCCAACTGAAGGAGTTTGGGGCCTTGGATGTAATCCTTTTTCAGAAAAGGCGGTAAAAAAATTAATTGCTCTTAAAAAAAGGCCTGAAAACAAAGGAATAATAATTTTAGGCGGATCTATTGAGCAATTGATACCATTTACAGAACATCTAGATGAAAAACTTAAGAATAGAATGTATTCAAAATGGCCGGGTCCTCATACATGGCTTGTTTCATCTTCGACCAGGACTCCAAAATGGCTTTTGGGCCCAACTGGATTGATTGCATTGAGATTGAGCAATCATAAAACTGTCGTAAAATTAACAGAGACACTTGGAATGCCAATATGTTCTACCTCAGCTAATCTTAGTGGGAACGAGCCTGCAAAAGATTCAAACGAAATAAGAACTTTTTTCAAAGATAAGGTTCTTATTATCGAGGGGAAATTAGGTGATTTAAAAAGACCTACACCAGTACAAGATTTGGAAAGCGAAGAATGGTTAAGAAAATAAAACTAGCAGTAATAGGATCTCCAATATCTCATAGCCGTTCGCCTGAAATCCATCAAGAGTTTGCTGATCAAGCTGGAATAGATATTGAATTTAGTAAAGTTGAATTGAGCAAATCCAATCTAGACGATTGGGTGCATTCATTTTTTCTTGATGGAGGCAAAGGCTTGAGTGTCACTCTTCCCTTTAAAGAAGATTGCCTAAGCTTAGCGGACGAAATCTCGGATAGAGCGGAAATAACAAAGGCTATAAATGTTCTATTCAACAGCAAAGGCAAAATTTTGGGTGATTGTACGGATGGGGTCGGACTGGTAAAAGATTTAACTATAAATAAAAATCAAAGCATCAAAGAAAAATCTATTTTGGTAATAGGCGCTGGAGGAGCATCTCGAGGGATTTTGCCGTCTCTGTTAGAAGAGGCGCCAAAGTCAGTTGTAGTCGCTAATAGGACAGTAGAAAAAGCGGAGAGAATTGCTAAGGAATTCAGCTCTAAAGCCTCTCAGACAAGCAAAAGTTCTAATCTTATAGCGTCTAGTTTAAGCTTCGAAGCGTTGAAAGATTTTGAATTTGATGTAGTAATCAACGCTACTTCAGTATCGACAAATCCGAGCCAAAATCTAAATTTAGACGAATCTGTTTTTAGAAATACCTCTCTAGCCCTTGATTTATACTACTCTCAGGCTTTTACGCCTTTTATGGATTTAGCTGACAGAGCTAAAGTGCCCACAGTAATAGATGGCTGGGGCATGCTAGTGGAACAAGCTGCAGAGTCTTTTCTCCTTTGGACCGGCTTTAAACCTGATACTGCAGAGCTCATCGCCAAGCATGGAGAGTAACAGCCTAATAAGCTAAAATTATGCTCAATCACAATTATTGTTTATGTTTAGAGCTATAAAATATTCATTAAGCCTTGCGGCAGCGCTGACTGCAAATTTTTCATTTGCGGCCTGGGATGACTTGAATATGAGCCCTGGAGCTACTCAATTGAGCCAGGAAATATTTGGCCTTCACATGACAGTCTTTTACGTCTGCCTTGCTATTGGTATTGCTGTGTTGTTAGCAATGGCCTTCATCCTTTTTAAGTACAGAAAAAAAGAGGGCGTAAAACCAGCTGATTTTGATGATAGCACCGCTTTAGAAATCACTTGGACAGTATTATTTGCGTTGATATTAATTGTGCTTGCAGTTCCAGCGACCTCAGTAATGATCAAAGCTTACGATGATCAAGAAGGAGATATAAACATATTAATCACAGGTCACCAGTGGAAATGGCAATACGAGTACATCGAAGACGAGGTTGGGTTTTTCAGCAATCTTTCAACTTCCTTAGACAAAAGAAATAATTTGGCCCCTAAAGATGAAAACTATCTTTTGGAAGTAGATGAGCCTTTGGTAATACCAACTAACACAAGAGTTAGATTTTTAATTACTGCAAACGATGTCATTCATTCTTGGTGGGTGCCAGATTTTGCTATTAAGCAAGATGCCATTCCAGGATTTGTTAATACGGGATGGACTTATGTCAATGAGCCTGGAGTTTTCAGAGGGCAATGTACGGAGTTGTGCGGACAATATCACGGCTATATGCCGATCGTGGTCAAAGCAGTGTCACCAGAAGAATATTCAACTTTTATTAGAGACAAGAAAGAGGCAAAAATCCAACAAGCTCTTTTAACAGAGAAACTATGGAGCACTAGCGAGCTCATGGAAATTGGAGAAGGCATTTATCAAAAAAATTGTGTTGCTTGTCATCAAATTGGCGGTAGAGGAATACCGCCTGTTTTTCCTTCACTTGTTGGAAGTGAAATAGTCATGAGAAACAAAGCAAGACACATAGAAATTCTCATGGAAGGAGTGCAAGGAGCTGCAATGGCATCGTACGCAGAGCAACTTTCTGAAGTTGAGATAGCAGCTGTTATAACCTACACAAGACAGGCTTGGGGTAATGCAGAAACTGGCGATGGCAAAATAGTCATCCCAAAAGAGATTTTAGATTATAAAACTAATAAACTATAAAATAAGGAATAAATTATGAGTGCAGTTATAGATTCACATCACGACGATCACCACCACGGACCAGCGAAAGGCTTTTCAAGGTGGCTTTACACTACAAACCACAAAGACATTGGTTCGATGTATCTTTGGTTTAGTTTGGTAATGTTATTTATTGGTGGAGCAATGGCCATGGTAATTAGAGCTGAGCTGTTTGAACCGGGAAGCCAGATCGTATCCCCTGAATTCTATAATCAAATGGTAACCAATCATGGGTTGATTATGGTGTTTGGTGTGATCATGCCCGCTTTTGTAGGCTTTGCCAATTGGATGATACCAATGCAAATTGGGGCGCCTGATATGGCCTTGCCAAGGTTAAACAATTTAAGTTTTTGGATACTACCTGTAGCCTTTGGAATACTTTTAAGCACCTTCTTTATGGAAGGCGGAGCGCCGAATTTCGGATGGACATTCTATGCTCCTTTATCTACTGAGTATGCGCCACCAACCGTTACATTCTTTATTTTTTCAGTGCACATCATGGGAGCTTCTTCCATTATGGGCTCGATAAATATCATTACCACAATTTTAAATATGAGAGCTCCAGGAATGACGCTCATGAAGATGCCTTTATTTGTTTGGTCTTGGTTTATAACAGCTTACCTATTAATTGCAGTAATGCCGGTTTTAGCTGGAGCAGTAACCATGATGCTAATGGACATACATGCTGGAACTAGTTTTTTCAAAGCCGGTGGAGGAGGAGACCCAGTTCTTTTCCAACACATTTTTTGGTTTTTTGGGCACCCCGAAGTTTATATTATGATTTTGCCAGCCTTTGGAATTGTCTCGCATATTATTGAGACCTTTTCAAGGAAGCCTATTTTTGGATATTCATCTATGGTTTATGCCATTGCATCAATTGCACTTTTGTCTTTCGTTGTTTGGGCTCACCATATGTTTACGGTTGGTATGCCAATTGCCGGAGAATTATTTTTTATGTATTCAACGATGTTGATTGCAATACCCACAGGAGTAAAAGTTTTTAATTGGCTTTCAACAATGTTCAAAGGATCACTGACTTTTGAAACACCCATGCTTTTTGCTATTGCTTTTGTAGCTCTATTTACAATTGGAGGTCTATCAGGAATCATGCTTGCCATTGCACCCGCTGATTTTCAATATCACGATACTTATTTTGTTGTCGCGCATTTTCATTATGTCCTTGTCCCTGGAGCTCTTTTTTCATTGTTAGCAGCAGCGTATTATTGGATTCCAAAGTGGACTGGCAAAATGTATGATGAAACTCTAGGAAAAGTTCACTTCTGGATGTCATTTATTTCGGTTAACTTAACATTCTTCCCCATGCATTTTGTTGGACTTGCCGGGATGCCCAGAAGAATTCCTGATTACGCAATGCAATTCGCGGATTGGAACATGATGGTAAGTGTTGGAGCATTTTTATTCGGAATTTCACAACTGTTGTTTTTATTCATAGTGCTGAAATGTATATATAATGGGAAAGCAGCAACAACTGAAGTATGGGAAGGAGCAAAAGATAAAGGGTTCGAGTGGACTGTAGATTCACCCGCTCCTTATCACACCTTTAGTTCTCCACCTTCAATGGAAAGTTTAAAGTCTAGCTCTTAATAAGATATGAAAGCTCAAAAAAGCACTTTGAAATTAATCCTTTTTACTTTCGGAATGTTTGGATTTGGATTCGCATTGGTGCCACTGTATGATGTCTTTTGCGACATTACAGGATTAAACGGGAAAGTCACTGGACCAACTATCACTTCATATGATCAAGAGCTTTCTACTAGAGAAGTAAAAATTACTTTTATTACTTCAAATAACAAACAAATGCCCTGGTCTTTTAAATCCAGTTCGCCACAAATGAAGGTTGAAACAGGACAGGATTATTTGATGGATTTTACTTTTACAAATACAACAAATAAACCCATGATTGCCCAAGCCGTTCCAAGCGTATCTCCAGGAAGAGGAGCTAAATATTTCCATAAGACAGAATGTTTTTGTTTTGAGCAGCAGTTTTTAGAAGCAGGGGAGTCTATTACAATTCCGGTTAAATTTATTATTGATCCGGAACTACCCGAGGATATTCCTTCTTTAGCTTTGGGATATACTTTATTTGATGTAACTGAGGAGTTCGCTAATCTGCAAGCAATAAATTAATGAGTTCTGATTCTTCATACTATGTACCAGCAAGCAGCAGGATGCCAATTTTTATGGCTTTCGGGCTCTTGCTTTTTGTTTTAGGAGCCTCTTTTACAATGAATAATTGGGGTGAGGAAGGCTCAAATGCTCACTGGATTTTGATTGCTTCTTTTGCAGTTATCTGGGGCACAATGTTTTTTTGGTTTGGTAGTGTCATCAAGGAAAACGATTCCGGTATGTATAGCGGACAACTCAATCAATCTTTCGTTTGGGGTATGGCTTGGTTTATTTTTTCCGAAGTCATGTTTTTTTTCGCTTTCTTTTTAGCTCTTGGCTATGTGAGGCTATTTGCAGTTCCTTGGTTGGGCGGAGAAGGGGAAAAAGCAATAACCAATATTTTATGGCCGGGATTTGAAGCCGCTTGGCCACTTTTAGTTACGCCAGACAATGAGCAATTTCCTGGAGCTCATCATAGTATGTCTATTCCAGAATTATCAAAATTACACACTTGGCTCCCATTTTGGAACACGCTCTGCTTGGTTACTTCTAGTGGAACAATAGCTTTGGCTGAAGCAGGACTTAGAAAAGGCAACAGAACTGCTTTTAAATTATGGATGGTAGCAACTTTAAGTCTCGGATATATATTTGTTTTTCTCCAAGGATTGGAATATTACGAAGCCTATTCGCATATGGGTTTAACGCTTGGGGCAGGAATATATGGAACTACCTTCTTTTTATTAACTGGTTTTCACGGATTTCATGTTTGCCTTGGAGCAATTATTCTTACAATTATGACAATAAGGGGTTTTGGTGGAGCTTTCAACGACCATGACCACTTTGGATTAGCAGCAGGCTCTTGGTATTGGCATTTTGTGGATGTGGTTTGGATCTTTCTAGTGCTGGTAGTTTATATTTTTTAGCCAAAAGGAATATTTACTCCAAGTTGCCCGGTATATATGCCAATCGCCACAGTAGCTAAAATTAGAAGAGCGAGAGTCACTCTAATTCTTAAAGTATTTTGTGCTCTTTTAGTATTTCCTTTATCTTTAACAAGAAAAAAAGCACTTGAGAAAAGGCTGATTAACATTGCAGCTGCTAGTAAAACTATGATTATTTTGAAGATCATTTTTAGATTATAGAATGAACAAGTTGAAAAGTAATTGGAAAGCCTCCTTAACTTTTTTTTGTTTACTCTTATTAGTATTATCTCTCGGAGTATGGCAAATAGACAGAGGCTATAAGAAAAAGGAATTAGAAAATACTTTTTTAGAACGTCAATCTCAACCAGTCAAAGAGATCAAATATAATACATTTGAAAATTCTGACCTATATAGAAATGTTGTATTGGAAGGAAAATATTTAGATCAGATTTTTTTGCTTGATAACAAAATTCATAACGGAAAACCTGGGTTAAAAGTTTTTTCTCCTTTTGAATCGATTAACGAAAGTTTGGTTCTAGTTTCTAGGGGCTGGATAGAATTCGAAGATAGATCTAATCTACCAATGATAAAAACAGAAAGGAATGCTTTAAAAATACAGGGTATTTTGAGATATGAATCGAAAGATTTTATTTTAGAAAACGATAATATGAAAAAAAATACTAATCCAATATTGGTTCAAACTATTAACTTAGACGAATTATCTAATTATTTAGGAAAGCCTTTGTCGCCTTATATACTTGAATTATCTGAGCTTTCAAAATCAGCCTTTGTAAAAACTTGGCAGCCTATAAATTTAAGCTCCTTTCGGCATTTTGGGTATGCAGTTCAGTGGTTTGGGCTAGGGTTGGTTTTGATTATTGGTTATTTATTTTTCTTAAGAAAAGAGGGAACTAAAGAGAATGAATAAAGGATTCATTACAGCCTTGCTGATTTTTTTGACACCTATTATTGTTATTACAGTTAGCACCGTTTGGTACTATTCTGGATATGGTCCCGAAGAAAAAGTTAATTACGGACGCCTTCTTTCTGACCCAATAGATGTTGGAACCCTCGAATTAGAGTTGGATTATCAGAATTTAAACGTAGACAGCATGGAAAGAAAATGGATGTTGGTCCATTTTATAAATGATGCATGTTTAGAAAGTTGTGCTGATTTAATTTATGTCGCAAGGCAAGTGAACGTTTTATTGGCAAGACAACAAACAAGAGTAAAAAGATATATAGCTGCTCCCATAGAAGTTAAGCCAAAATTAGAAAATTTTTTTACTACCTATCAAGATTTAAATTTCATTGAAGTTAAAGATCAATCTACTACTATTCAAGAGTTTAAAAAGAATGGAATTGATCCATTTGCTCAACCAAATATGTTTGTGATTGACCCAATTGGAAATATTATCTTGCATTACTCTGGAGAAGTGGATGGTAAGAAACTACTGGCAGATCTAAAAAAGTTACTAGGAGCTTCAAAAATTGGTTAACTTAAATAAACTCAAGATTATTTCCTTAATTGGAGTATTTTTAGCTTTTTCCGTAGTTGCATTAGGAGCTTGGACGAGGCTAGTTGACGCTGGCCTAGGTTGTCCGGATTGGCCAGGGTGTTATGGGTTCGTTTGGATGCCGACCACTGAATCTGAAATAAGTCAGGCAAATGCTTTGTATCCAGAAAGAGAATTTGAAGTTGAGAAAGCAATTCCTGAAGTAGTGCATAGATATTTTGCAGGAAGTCTAGGCCTCTTAATTATCGCAATTTTTGCTATGTCATTTTTTCTAAAACCCAGAAATAATCTAGTCACAAAGCTTTCTGGAGCGCTTACTTTATTAGTGCTTTTTCAATCTACTTTTGGTTATCTAACCGTTAGTTTGAAATTATGGCCACAAATTGTATCAATTCATTTGCTGGGAGGTTTTGCTACTACTACTCTTCTTTTTTTAATATATGTCAAATTGAAAGAATTAAATGATGGCAGTAAAAATTTATATCAAATGTCTAGTTCTTCAAAAATATTTTTAAACTGGGCTTTCCCGATATTAATAATTCAGATTATTTTGGGCGTCTGGTTGAGCTCAAATTATGCTTCTTTGGCCTGTCCAGATTTTCCCCTTTGCCAAGGTAAAATTATTCCTAATGCAGATTTCAAAATGGGCTTCAATTTTTTACAAAGTATTGGCCCAGATTATTTAGGTGGTCAACTCGATCATGAGGCAAGGCTAGCAATCCACATTGTCCATAGATTTGGCGCTTACTTTGTAACAGCCTATTTCCTTTTTCTTGCTTTTATTTTTGTAAGAGAGAATCAATATAGGTTTGCTAAAATTTTAACTTCTTTTTTGTTTTTACAAGTAATTTTAGGAGTTTCTAACATTATATATTCTCTTCCTTTATATGTAGCTATAGCCCATAATCTCGGTGCTTTGTTATTGTTAATTTCAATTTCGTATTTCAGGTTAAAAGTAAGTGATAGCTAACGTAGAAAAAACAAATAACTTTTTGAATTTGGGCGCTTATATCCAACTTACCAAGCCTTCCATTATTTACTTGCTGGTTTTAACTGCAGCCACAGCTATGTTTCTTGTCGATGGCCTTGAAACAAATATCTACAAAGCTTTAACTGGGATTTCTGGCATTGGTCTTATCGCTGCTTCAAGTGCCGCGATCAATCAGATTTTAGATTTAGAAATAGATGGAAAAATGAAGCGAACAGACAAAAGGCCTTTGGTTTCAGGGAAAATTCCTGTGATAAACGCCATTACTTTTGCAGCAATTCTTTTCATAATTGGATCTTTCCTTCTTTTATCATTTAATAACTTTCTTTCTTGGGCTCTTACCGTTGCAACCTGGGTGTTCTATGCTTTTTTATATACAAGAATTTTAAAATTTGCTGGTCCTCAAAATATTGTTATTGGTGGGCTTGCTGGCGCAATGCCTCCAGTTTTAGGATGGGTTGCTCTAACCGGATCTATCTCTCCCTTGCCATTGTTGTTAGTTGCCATTATTTTTGTATGGACACCTCCTCATTTTTGGGCTTTGGCTATAGATAGAATAGACGATTATAAGAATGCAAACGTTCCCATGATGCCGGTAGTTAAAGGGATTGAATATACAAAAATCCAAATACTACTCTACTCATTTCTACTTTTGGCCTGTTCGCTTTTGCCTTTTGCGATAGGTAGCCTGGGAATATTTTATTTTGTGTCAGCCAGTTCTTTAGGTTTGATTTTTATTTTTTTAGCAGCTAGGTTAATGCAAGATAAAAAAAATAGCGGGGCTATTCCATTTTTTCTATATTCCATAATTTATTTAACTATACTATTTGTTTCGATGATCTTAGACAGATTAATATAATTTTATGACGGAAAATAAAGGCATCACTTATACAGTTATTTCATGTTTGGCTATTGTCTCAATGGTTATTGGCCTGTTTGTTTATAGTACTGTTGCCGAAAAAGAGCTGACAAACGATCAGTATAAACTTCTTAAATTTTATCAGCTTAATACCAAAAGGGATTTAAATGCTTTCTCTCTCTCAAAAAATGGAGAGGTTTTTTCGGAGGCAGATTTTATAGGCAAATGGGATTTGGTCTTTTTAGGATTCGCATCTTGCCCTGACATGTGTCCAATGACAATGCAAAAATTAGCCAAAACATTTGAGCTTCTTGCTCAAAAAGACGGACTGATCGAAAAAATAAATTTCGTGATGATTTCAATTGATCCGGATAGGGATACACCTGAGAGAATGCATCAATACGCTTCAGCATTTAACGATGACTTCATAGGAGTTTCGGGAAATATAAAGGACACGTATCAACTTTCTCTCAATTTAACTTTACCCTTTACTCCAATTATTAACTCTGAAAATAAAGACTATGACATGGATCATAGTATGAATTTAGCTTTAATTGATCCCAGCGGAAAATATCATGGGTTTTTTAAAACTCCTTACACACCTGAAATGATGTCAGAAGCTTTAGAAAGTATTATAAGGTTTTCAAATTAGCCGCTTCTCTGTCGTATAAATTTAATAACGACCCTCTTTTCTCTGCTATAGTTTTATTGAGAATTAATCTCATTAGTAACATATTAGGGAGGAGAGAATATGGAACCAATAGAACTGGCTTTAACAGCCTTTCAAAATGGCCGAATAATAGATGCTTTATCTTTTATTGGCGTCATAATAGCCATTTGGCTAGCTTTAAGAGTTGCGAACATGACTGGAGAAAATCCAGATAGCAACATAGCAACTAAAATAGTTTCAACGGCTTTTGGCCTAACTATCGTAGCAGGTACTTGGCAATCATTTACTTTTGCCACAACTACTTGGACAAATTTTGCTAGAAGATTAACTGATATGGGGTCTGAAAATTGGGGAGATCCAGTTGGAGCTCAAGCTTTAATAGATTATGTAGGTACAACTGAAAATGTTGGCATGCCTACTCCTTTAGGAATAACGTTTTGTGTAATCGTAGCAATAATGATTATTTCTTTAATTTGGGTGCCGAGAAAATAAATAGGAGGAAATATGGAAGAAATTACTATAACAGGAATCATGGATGCAAATATTGGCTTGCTTCAAGCTAACGCAATTTTTGCTGCAGGAAATATAATTTTACTTTGGATGGTATTTAGAGGAGTTACAAACGCAAATTTATACGGTGCAAATCTTTTTTCAAAGGTTATCCACACTGTAATGTCTTTGTGTATTGTATTATTTAATACAGCTACTCTGGGAAATATTAGTTCTCTGGTAAACAACTGGGCAATGGCTTTGTCTGAATTTGAAGGAGAATTGCCTGGTGGGTTAGCTCAATTTGTTGAAAGAATGGGCGCAACGGAATATACAAATCCAGGTTTAATACCTGAAAATCCAGTTGCTTTAATTTTCTGGATTGCAGTTGTAATAGGCCTTGTTGGTGGAATGTGGACTGCTCCAGAACCAAAAGAACAAGCAGGAGGATAAGAATATGTCAGAACTAGAAATATTAACTCTTATGAATGCTCAATTTACTACAAATGGAGTATTTCTATTCGTGGGAGCATTCCTACTATGGGTCGCTTTTAGAGGTGTAATAAGAATTCAGGATCAAGGGGCAAACTTGATACAGAAAATTTTATCTACTTTGTTTTCTTTAGGTATTGTTTATTTTAATTTGCTGCAGGTAAATTTTATTGGACAAAACTTTGGTAATAGTGCCGGAGCTTTATGTGAATTAGATAGCGTGTCTTCTGGATCGCAAGGTCTAATTGATTTAATAGGCTGTGATGGAGTAAGTAATTCATTAATTCCTTATGATCCAATTTTTGCTGTTTGGTGGTTAGTTATAACTATCATGCTAATGGCAGGCATCTGGATGAAAAAGGAAGACCTTTCATAAAAGTCGAAATAAAAAAGGGGGGTTTTTGCCCTCCTTTTTTACATTTCTATTACAACTTTTCCAGTAGCTTTTCTATTTTCTAAGGACGATATCGCTTCCGCCGCATCATCTAAAGAATAGCTTTTAGTAATTTGTGGTTTGAGCTTGCCTTCAGCATGAAGGGCAAATAACTCATCAAAGTTCTTTGAATTCTCTTCAGGCTCTGCGCCTGTAAATCTTCCCCAAAAAACACCCACGATAGAACATCCTTTCAATAATGCTAAATTTGTTGGTACCTCAGGGATAGGCCCACTTGCAAAACCGATCACTAGAACTCTTCCTTTCCAATTTACACATCTCATGCATTGTAAAAAAATGTCACCGCCGATTGGGTCATAAATAACATCTGCTCCTAAGCCATCGGTTAAAGCTTTTACTTTTTCTTTCAATTCGCCATCGCTGTAATTTATAACTTCGTCAGCACCAAGATTTTTTGCAATTTCTAATTTCTCATCAGTGCTTGCTGCTGCGATAACTTTTGCACCCATAGCTTTGCCAATTTCAATTGCTGTTGTGCCAACTCCTCCTCCAGCTCCAGTAACCAACAAGGTTTCACCAGCCTGAAGTTGACCCCTCTGTTTTAAAGCATGATAAGTAGTTCCATAATTAAGAGGAAAAGCCGCTCCATCTCTAAAATCCATAGTCTCTGGTAAAGGCATTAAGGTCATTTCGAAGGCAACGACTTTCTCAGCAATTCCGCCGTTACCAGTCATAGCAATCACTCGATCTCCTATTTTCCAGTCAACAACGCCTTCGCCAACTTCACTGATAACACCTGCTATTTCTCCGCCGGGAGAAAAAGGAAAAGGAGGCTGAAATTGGTATTTACCTTGAACAATTAAAACATCTGGAAAACTCACTCCTGCAGCCTTTACATCGACAACTACTTGTCCTGCTTCAGCTCTAGGATCTTCTATTTCTTCAACCTTATGAGATTCAACTGGTCCAAATTCTTTACATACATATGCTTTCATTCGTATCTCCTTAAATAGCGTTTAAATAATCCTTTAAAAAAGTATCAAAATCAACTTCTTTCGAAGATTCAAGATTTTGGAACTCTTTAAGAGAAGCTTCAGCGGAAATTTTTATATTCGTAGTGTCTTTTTTCAAGACTTCATAGTATTTATTATTTATTTTTACTCTGTTGTTACAAAACTCATTCCAAGAGATATTTTTTTCTTCCATTTCTTTCAAAATCATCCCAGAAGGAGTTAAGTCAGAATTTCGTAGTTTAGCTTTTTGAATATTCAAAGATCTTAGAATTTTCTTTTTGAGATCATCTGCTTCAATGGGAAGGGCATATGCATAATCGTAAATTTTACTAAACACCTCTTCAGCAGCATCCTTAACTGAAATAGTTTTGCCGTCTCTTTTTAATAAGAGATTTGGATCTCTGCCATTCCTTACAGTATTTTGCCAATTTTCTTGTATTTCTTTGATTCTATTTGCATCAAAGGGATAATTTTCATCAATTAAGGAAACTATTAAATATGCTTCTATAAAATAAGCAGTATGCTTATCTATACTACCTTTCAGAAAGGGATTGTTGTCTAGACACCGAACCTCTACATATTCTATACCTTCATTTTTTAAAACATTGATTGGCCTTTGCCCGCTTTGAACAACTCTTTTTGGCCTAATTGAGCTGTAGTATTCATTTTCTATTTGAATTATTGAATCGTTTATTTGGATGTGTTTATCTCCTCTCTTTAAACCTATTTTTTCATAGGGTTCATATTTCTTTGTGAGAGCATGCTTCAAATCAGAAATATATTCATCCAGATCGTTATATGCGATATTTAAGTCATCTTGGGCTTCAGACATATAACCTAGCTCACTCATTCTTAAACAAGTCGCATTTTCTAAATAAAGATCTTCATTGTTTAGAGGCTTTAAAAAATTATTTCTGTTTGTGAGAAAAGTCTTCGGTACCACAGGACTTGCTCCAAACAAATAAAGAAGCAACCATGCATTTTTACGAAAATTTCTAATTAAGTTTAGGTATTTTTTATCTTGAAATGGTCGGAAATCCGAAGGTGAGCCTTGCCATTTTTTAAAGAAATCTTCATTTAATGAGAAATTATAATGAATTCCAGATACACATTGCATCATACTTCCATACCTATAGCTTAGTCCTATTCGATAAAGTTCTTTAAGTCTTCCTGAATTGCTGTTTCCATAGTGTGCAATTCTAATATCTGACTCTTCTTTAATAGCGCACGGTATGCTTCCTGGCCATACTATGTCGTCAATGCTTTGATGGGTGTAAGCTAAAATAATTTTTAAATCAGATAAAGCTTTTTCTACGGAAGAAGCCTTGGCCGTAATTAGCTCTAATAACGCTTCAGAAAAATCCGTCGTAATATAAGGATTAGTCAATGCTGCTCCCAAAATTTCTGGGTGATCTGAAGTAGATATGTTTGAATTGTTAACTCTTAGGGACTCTTTCTCGATTCCTCTTTGAGAAAATTTAGAAAAATCAACCAAATTAAGATCGCTCATTTTTTTAAGCGAATCTTTAAAAAAGTTTGACATGATTTTTATAAAGTATTTTTAAGACCTATTTTTAAAACCAATTAAAATATCTTAGTTTTATTTAGGTAGATGGGCCAGAGGCAAGAATTTCATCAGTCACGTCAAATTTTGACATGTTTTCATTAAATTTGATTGCTAAGTCTTCTGCAGCTTTTTTATATTGACCTTGATCAGACCAAGTTTCTTCGGGGTTAAGTATTTTTGTTTCAACGCCCTCCAATTCAGTAGGAATTTCTACATTCATTATCTCGAGTGTAGATTTAGGGCTTTCTTCAATAGAACCTGATTGAATGGCTTTTATTATATTTCTCGTAGTGGGAATATTGAACCTTTCTCCGACGCCATAAGACCCGCCCGTCCATCCTGAATTCACTATGTATACTTTGCTACCAAATCCTTCAATTCTCTTCATAAGAAGATCAGCATAAACTTGAGCTTTTCTTGGAAAGAATGGAGCACCGAAACAATTTGAAAAAGTAGAAGATATTTCTTCTGTCGAGCCCAATTCAGTTGAGCCGACTTTCGCGGTATAACCACTTAAAAAATGATACGCAGCTTGCTCCTTAGATAAAATTGAAACTGGAGGCATTACGCCAGATAAATCACAGGTTAGAAAAATGATATTTTGTGGCTCTCCACCATAATTTTTTTCAAGATGTTGATCAACATGACTTAATGGGTAACAAGCTCTAGTATTTTCAGTCAATGTTTGGTCTGCGTAGTCAACTTCCAAGCTAGAAGGATCGAAGATTACATTCTCTAAAATTGCACCATTTTTAATTGCGTTCCAGATTACTGGCTCATTTTTTTGGGACAGATCGACAGTTTTTGCATAACATCCACCTTCGATATTAAATACTATTCCATCTCCCCATCCATGTTCATCGTCACCAATAAGCCATCTATTAGGATCAGCTGAAAGAGTAGTTTTACCAGTTCCTGATAATCCAAAAAATAAAGATACATCGCCATCATTTCCAGCATTTGCTGCGCAGTGCATAGACAAGACATCTTCTTCTGGAAGAATAAAATTCATAATACCGAACATTGATTTTTTCATTTCACCTGCATAACCAATGCCAAGAATAAGTATTTGTTTAGTTGAGAAATTAATCATTACAGTACCGTCCGAATTAGTTCCATGACGACTAGGATCACACTTAAAACCTGGAGCTGATCTTAATTGCCAGACATCTTTTGCTTTATGATTAAAAGATTCAGGCTGAATAAAGAGGCTTTGGCAGAACATATTGTGCCAAGCAAATTCATTTTCAATCCTAACAGGCTGATAATGTTCAGAACTTGCGCCAACATGCAAATCAGCAGTGAATTTTTCTTTATCCTTAAGATATTCTTCTGATTCATCCCAAAGATTGAGAAATTTTTTAGCTTCAATTGGTTGATTATTTTCGCCCCAGTCTACAACATCATGAGTTAAAGCATCATCAACGAGAAATCTATCAGCTGGACTTCTTCCGGTTCTTGTTCCCGTTGTAACAACAAAGGCACCATTATTAACTTGAAAACCTTCGCCTTTCTTTAATGCGATATCTAATAAATTAGGTATTGGTATGTTATGGTTCAATATTCTTCTCTCAAATTTCCTTTTCTAAAAAGATACTGGATTCAGTAAAAGGAAAGCTATTATGCCAAATTTTATTGATATATCATATCTAAAATATAATAAATTCTTTCGCAAACTATTAGACAATTATGAACGAAGATCTAACCTTCAAAAAAGGAGAATTTGGTTTTGTTAAGTACAAATCAAAAAATCCATTTGAATTCTTTCACATCATTAACGAACTAGACGAATCTCCCGAACAAGACTTAGAAGGTTGGTTGCTTTTCCCTGAAGAGGGTAAAAAACCTTATTCATGTATGGTTTGTGTTCATCACAGCGGCGGATGGGGCGCCGCGCAATACGAGATGATTCGAGATATATTAGAATCAGGAATAGCCGTATTTCAAGTAAATAGTTTTGAAGCTAGAGGAGTTACTTCAACAACAGAAGAACAAATGGCGGTCACTACAGCTATGATTATGACTGATGCATTTGAGCCTTTAAAATTTCTTTCAAAACATCCAGATATCGATAAAACAAGAATCGGAATTTGTGGTTGGAGTCTTGGAGCAGGTTCCTCTTTATATGCAGGATGGCTTCCTTTGGCAGAAAAACTTGCGCCTGAAGGAGAAAGATTTGCTTTGCATTTAAATTATTATCCTTTGGCTTCCTATTGGCCAGATGAGATGAGATGGACAAATGCCCCAATTTTGAATCTTATCGGAGATCAAGATGATTACACTCCATTTGAACTTGCTCAAAAATTAACAATTGGCATTAATGAATCTGGTGCAAACTGCAAAGACATTCTTTATGCTGGCGGACTGCATGGTTTTGATTCGATGTATCCTAAAACTTTTTGGCCAGATTCGATAGCTCCTAAAGTTTCTAGATTTGCAAAGATTGATTCTAAAGGAGACATGACTTATGAAACAGATGATGGAAAAGTCTTAGCTTTAAATAGCCCTGAAGATCGTTTAAAACTATTTGAAGAAGTCGCAAAGTTTGGCGCTTGGACAGGTGGAACTTGGCAATTAAGGAGGGATTGCAAAAAAGACGCTTTAAACTTTTTAAAGGAAAATCTTTAAAATATGAAATCTCTCTTAGAGTATCTCCAAAAACATATTCCAAAAACAATAATTTCATTTAAGAAGATATAAAAAGTTGTAGTATTTAAACTGTCATCTAGAAAGAAACTTATAATTCTTCCTGCAACAAAGCTTCCTAGGAATATTGCATAGGTTAAATAGACTTTTTTTCTTAAATTTATTCTATACATGCCGATAAAAGACATTAGTCCTACAAAAGTAAAAAACGCATATAGCGCTCTAGTCTCGTTTAAAAAAACTATGGAGTAATCATAAACTCCTAGCAAGCCAATGATGATTTCCGGAAAGAAAAGGCCCAGAATTCCGAAGCCGAACCACTCAAGTCCAAATAGAAATAAAAAAACTTTGTCTAACATTTATCTATAATTGATATCTTTAATCTAAACTATAGTATATAAACATTAGTTGCAACTAGTTCAAAAATGACACAACCAAAACTTATGCTTTATCATGCCAATTGGTCTCTATGCAGCCAGATGGTAAGAGTTGCGCTATATGAAAAAGGCCTTGAATTTGATCACGTGCCCATTAAGTTATGTGACCATTACGAGGAAGCAGAAAATATTTCCAAAGATTTTCTTAAAAATATTAATCCTACTGGAGTTGTTCCGGTTTTAAAAATTAACGACGAAATAGTTAGAGATAGTGCTTACATTATTGAAAGATTAGATGAGCTGCAAGGAACAAATAATATAAATCTTTGGCCAAATGAAGAAAGCGAGCGAGAGCGTTTAAGGAATTGGGTTTATGACACAACTATCACTGAGGGAGTTCCTATGGGAAAAACTTTAGGTATGACTATTCCTCTTTTTTCTTTGGGATTGATAGAAAATTTAATAAAGAGTCTCAGCTTTAAAGCCATTTGGAATATAATTTTAAGGCACCCCCGAAGGGAAAGAAAAATTGGTTTTGTAACTATGTACTTTACGTCCCTTAAAGACAGGATTGGACCTCTTGCCTATAAGGGCTTTGTTGAAGGGATATTAGAACTAGAAAAAAACTTGTCGAGTGATGAATATCTTTTCGGAGATTTTAGCCATGCAGATATAAATTTAATGTGTTGTTTTTATAGGCTGCAAGATTTAAGACTAGATCCTATATTAGAAATGCCTGAACTTCCCAGAATTAATTCATATTGGCAAAAACTAAAAAATAGAGAAAGTTACACAAAAGGCATCTTAGAATTTAAAGATCATGAAGAGAAACTTGATGAAATTTTCTTCAATGGAATAAATCCTCATACCAAAAATTTAAAAGAAAAAATTAAACAGAATATTTAGGTTTGAAGAAAGTTTTAAAATCTACTAACCTTAACTCTCTTATAAATTTTTCAAAGGAGAGAAAAATGAAAATAAAATATCAAATAGCAACGCTTTTTGCTTTGCTTGGAGTAATAACTGCTTGCAGCAGTGAATCTACTCCAACTTATTCCGATTTAGGATCGGATACTTATCCCCAAAAATTTTACGTGGAGTATGTTCCCTGTACTGGCGGCCCTGATTATTCACCAGAGGCATTTGCAGAAACAATGCTGCCTGTTTGGCAAGAAATTCAAGTAGAAATTGATTCAACTATGTTTCAATCTTTCGGGATAGCTTATGAAGAGCCAAGAGAAGAAGATATGGAAGGAGGTTTTTGGCAATTAGTCTGGAATTCAAAAGAAGATTCTCAAACAACTTGGGAAAATTGGAACAATTATGAAAGAGCTCAAAATTTTCTTACCGATAATGAAAATATTCTTAAATGTGAACCAGAAAGAACTTTTTCTTTTGATGCTTATATGCCAAGAGATCCATATGCAATGGGTGATTGGGATCTGACTAATTTTTCATCAGAATATCAACTATGTACTTACAATGAGGGAAAAGGAGTTGATGATCTAAGGGCAGCAATAGATAAATTTGAGGATTGGTTAAATTCGGGTTTGGAATATGATGAGCCTTACAATTACATGATTCTTGCGCCTGATTATGAAGCAGAGTTTGATTACGCGTGGGGTAATTTTCATCAGACTATTGAAGGAAGAAAAGAGGGCGATGCAGAATTTCAAGCAACGGCTTCTTCTTTAAACCAGGAGTTTCAAGATATTGCGTCTTGTGATGACATAAGAGCTTATGGCAGTGGAGAAATTCCTCTAATTTAATTTATTTTAAAAAAGGCTGTTTAAAACAGCCTTTTTTAAATCACAATGCCGATTACTCTTTCGATCAACCAATAACTCCCTAAACCACCTAAAAGAAAAGAAGCGCCTTGATAAGAAATTTTTTCCAACTTTACTTTCGAGAGGACATATATTCCCGAAAGAAAAATTGGAATCATAATTAGTTGACCTATTTCAATTCCTACATTGAAAAAAAGCAAAGATAATAAAAGCTGGTCGTTAGATATTCCAATTTCTGAAAGGGCGCCTGCAAAACCAAAGCCATGAAGCAAGCCAAAGCCAAAAGCCATTAACCATGGAGTTTTATTTAGCTTTTCCTTTGAATTAATTTCTAAAGCTAGATAGATAATTGTTAAAGCTATCAAGGCCTCTATGCTTCCTGACGGTAGTTGGACAATGCCTAAAACCGAAAGTGCTAATGTAATGCTGTGAGCTAAAGTAAACGCAGTAATTGTTTTTAATAAATTTTTCCAACCAAAAACTATAAACAATAGGCCCATAACAAATAAAAGATGATCTGGACCACCTAACAAATGCTCTACGCCGAGAATAAAATAAGCAGTAGGAAAAGTTTGCTCTATCTCTGGAATTTTAATTACAGAGTTTTTTAGATTCATTAACCCTTCAAACCTTTTTTTATCTAAAAAGTTTATTGTGACTAAGGCGTCATTTAAGACGCTAAGCCCAACCACTTTAATTTCGGCTCCTCTAATTGTCGTTTCGCAATCAAGATTTATTTTTTCAATGGAATATTTTCCTTGTTTGTATGGCGGTTGAGTTAAAGCGATACAGTTCTCAGGAAACATCAAAGATGCTCTCGCTCCAATTGATCTAATTGGATACATCCAAGTTGCTTCGTAATTAGTTTCCATTTTCTCATCCATGATTAGATGAGCTGGACTAAATTCATGGCTAGATAAAGTTACGCTGGCTGAAATAAAAAGGAAAAGTAAGGTCTTTTTCAAAAACATTACTGGGTGAAACTTGGGCTAATTATCACTTGATAATCTATTTTTAATTCATCAACAAATTCTTTAATCTGTTTGTCTCTTTGCTTCAGTAAAAAATCTACTTTGACTCGAGAAATCACTTCTTCAAAAGTTGGCATATATTCTTCCCTTATGTCCAGAATTTTAATGAGATGACTCCCATATGTAGATTTGATTGGCCCTTCCCAATTATCGATTGATAAATCTAAAAAGGCTGTGGCAAAAGCTTCTCCAAAATCTCTTTCGATATCCAACAAACTCCGGTTAGAGAAATTTTTTCCCAATAAAAAAGGATCGGCATTTGAAACAGATTTATTATCTTTGAGATCAAGTTTTGCCTGTTTAGCTTTTAAGTCTCCATCTTTATTTTCTGCAAAATAAATATGAGTAAAACTAAAACTTTTAGGAAGTAAATATGAGTCCTTAGTTTTTTCATAAAATTCTTCAAGTTCCTTAATTTCTGGTTCAGTCGAAATCGTTTCTTGTTTCAGAAAGGTTATCTTTTGAGCAAGTCTTCTTTTAATTATTCTATCTTCGCTATCAAGTCCAAGTCTCAAAGCTTCCCTATAAAGAATTTCCTCTTCAACCAAACTATCTATTATCGATCTAATTTCATCATTGTTAGGTTCCCTAGCCATTTGAAGACTCCAAGTATTGATTAGAGCAATCACCTCTTCATTGGAAATATAAATAGTCTTTTCTTCGTTAGGAGGATTAAGAAAGAGATCTACCAAAAAAATTGATAAACCTATTCCTAAAAATAAGATTAGTTTTCTAGACACTAAGCTAATTATTCAACGTACTCAGCCAAATCGGATTGCATTGATTGAGCTGGAGCAAGATTATTAGATCCTGTCGGCACAAACCAAATCGGGGAAGACCAAGCTCTTTCCTGAATTGTGTCATGAATATCTGGTCTTGGAGCAAGACCTCTTCGGATGGCATCCCAAGTAGACCAACGGCAAGTCGGGTTTTCAAGAACTCTTACGTAATAAAAAGCTCTATCATTTGGATTGAAATCTGGATCTGTCCAAGTTGCTTTTAATTCAGCAGAACCAACATCCTTTGAGAAGGCGCAGGTTTCTATATCGACTCTGGCGCCATTGTCTGGACATCTATTTGTAAGTGGGTCTACCTGCAAGCCATTGGAACATGCAACATCATAGATAACTTCTGTTGGAGATGAATCAAATTGATCAATGGAACCTTTGATGATTTGAACTCTTTGCAATGGTGCACCATTTTTGTCTCTTTGCGCCCAAACCAGGAAGCTAGGTACTTTATCACCATCAGCTAAAATTTCTCCACCCATTGTTGAACTGTTTGCATATGCTGCTTTAACAAGATTTTCATCATCTAGGTCGAGTTGATTTGTTTCGAAGCCTCCAAAAAATCTTACTTTCATTCTGTTTCCAGTGGTGGCAAAAGTTTCTTTTCTTCGCATGGCAGAAAAAAGAGAATCTCTAGTATTTTCTTCTGCCCATACACCAGCAAGACCAGATGCTCCCCAAGTTTCAAAACCAGTGTTCGCATAAGTTCCCTGGTCAGTTTTAGTTAAACTGACACCAGCTCCTCCTTGAGGTAATTGCGATGCTTGGAGCTCGCTTAGAGGAACACTTCCTCTTCCTTCAGGAGTCCCATCAATAATTCCTATTTTCGACCAGTAATCATTCTCACTATATGCACCGGCGCCGGTATGAGAATCACTAGCCCCAATTAGACCAAATTTAAAAGGGTTTCCTTGAGCGCTATATTCTAGAACCATTCCTCTTAAGAAGGCTTCTCTAACGTAACCACCTGAAGGAAAACTATAGGTTCTCGGAAAAGAACCAATTCTTGAATCGTAAATTCCAAAATCTGCAAATTCATCATTTGGAGATAGAAGAGGGTGTGTATCAGAAGTTCCCTTAACTTGTGTCATCTCTACTAAAGGCTCATTTCTCATTCGCATTTCAGCATAATCTTGTGTGATAGGCTTTCCTTTAAAGGTTCGCATATCAAACATAGCTCCATTCGAGCCATTTGAATTGTGAGGAATAGCTATTGAATCAACTCCCATTTCTCTTAAGCCATCCATCCATTTCCATAAATTCTCAGGATTTATAGAATCAATCCTTGAGTGTGGTCTCACAGGTATTTGATCATCTTTAAAAATTACATTTCTATGTAAATTTCCATTTCCTACATCCGTTGAAGTTGTAAATTCATAAGCCGTAAAAGTAGTAAATTTTCCAGGATTATTAGCCTCTTCTGCGGCTCTGACAATATCTGCCCAAGCAGAAATGTGAGTATCATGATCGAAAACTTTAGAACCAAGCTGTAAGTGAGGAATCAATATTGCTCGCCACAATGTTGGATCCCACCAGGGACGAACGTCCGCAAGAATATTTCTTACTTGATTACCAAATAAATTAAATCTATCCACAATTGAGTCAACGCCTCTATTTCCATCGCGATTCAAATTATGAAAAGCCTCTACCCCTGGTAAAGTTGAGGCATAAGATGAAGTATCAGACCAAGCACTAATCATACCTAAGAAGAACGCATGATCTGTTACAGCATAAAAATCCAATGGTTCATTTATCTTCATGTCAAAACCTAATGGATGTTGAATTGTTTCACCTTGAGCAAATCTGTAAGCATCATCTGGGGTAGCGGTAGTACCAAATATATAAGCGTCAAACGAATATTTTGTGTGAATGTGAGTATCGCCAAAGTAGGCATTTCGGTCTTCGTTGTAGTCTGGTGTATTACTTACTGCGGAGACAACTCCAGAATAGTCAACCAATTCATAACGTGTATCAGTACAACTAATAAAAGTTAAAATTAAAACAGTTATAAATAAATTTCTCATAATTCCCCACTAAGATATAAATCCTTTCTCTAGGATTCTAAATTAAAACTCATTCGTCATACAAATGTCTTAAATTTTAAGCCCACTCTCTCGCGATCATGTCCGAAGCTTTTTCTCCAATCATAATAGTCGGAGCATTAGTGTTGCCCCCAATTAAAGTTGGCATAATAGACGCATCTGCAACTCTCACATTTGCAAGTGCATGCACTTTTAATTCTTGATTCACTACACTCATATCATCCGAACCCATTTTACAAGTTCCTACAGGATGATAAACGGTATCGGCTTCCTCTCTTATAGCTTCTTCAATTTTCTCGTCACTGCTAAGATCAACAGGCCTAAGATTATTCATTGTATGTGCTTTTAGAGGTTCGGTGTTCATGATTTCCATCATTTTTTTATAACCCTCTATAAGTAAATCGACGTCTTCTCGAGCGCTTAAATAGTTAGGATCAATTTTAGGCGAATCTTTTGGATCACTGGAATTAAGCGTCACCTCACCAACAGATTTAGGCCTAAGCAAACACACGTGACAACTGAGACCATTACCGAACATAAATTCTCTGCCATGATCTTTTACTGGACCAATGACAAAATGCAATTGCAGATCTGGAATTTCCTTTTCAGGAGAAGATTTTATGAAGCCTGCTCCCTGAGCAATATTTGAGGTAAAGAGACCTTTTCTCGTTAGAAAATATTTTATAATTTCTAAAGGATATTTAATAAATATAGATTTAAAAGAAAATCCAAATAAATCAATACTTTTATTCATGTGGACCGTGACGTAATCAATGTGATCTTGTAAATTTTTACCTACCCCAGGAATATTAAACAAAGTATCAATCCCATGTTTTTTTAACTCTTCTGTTGGACCTATTCCCGAGCGCATCAATATTTGTGGAGAACCAAAAGCACCAGAAGATAATACAACCTCTTTCTTTACGCCGATTTGAAATGAGTTATTTTTCTTATCTAAGCACTCAACTAAAGTGGCCTTGTTTCCATCAAAAATAATTCTATCTATTATTGTGTCAGTCAAGATCGTTAAATTTGGCCTATCTTTAATAGGATGAAGATAAGCATTTGCTGCGCTGCACCTTTTACCATTTTTTTGAGTTGTTTGATAAACGCCTATCCCTTCTTGATCTTTACCATTGTAATCATCATTAATTTTATAAAACTTAGAAGCTGCTTCGATGAAGTAATCAATAAATTTATTTTTATATGGAGTATTTGTAACGTTTAGAGGCCCATTTTGCCCATGGTATTCATTATCAATCATTTCGTTGTGTTCCGCTTTTTTAAAATAAGGTAGGACCTCCTCATAGGACCAGCCTTTATTTCCAAGACTTGCCCAATGGTCGTAATCCCATTTATTACCGCGAACATAAGCCATTGCGTTTATAGAGCTAGAACCGCCTAAAGTTTTGCCTCTTGGTTGGTATCCTTTTCGATGCTCTTCAATTTCCTCTTTAAGTTTATGAGTTTGCCCAGTGGTATCAACCACAGCAACTTCGTGCTCAAGAGTTTTTTCCTTTGCAAAAGCTTTTTGAGGTTCAGTTAAAAAAGCCCAATTAAATTTACTTTTATCTCCCATGAAAGCAAAAAAAGCTGGCGTACTTATTAGCACGCTTTTGTCTTTAGATCCGGCTTCAATTAGACAAACAGAATGATTTGGATTGGCGCTTAACCTATTTGCTAGAACGCAACCTGCAGAACCACCGCCCAGAACGACAAAATCAAAACTTTTCATCAACTCTCCATAGTTATAGATATTTTACCAAAGTGTTTATTATCAATTTGATGTTGAAACGCTTTTGATAGGTCAGCCAAATCAAAAGTGTCACTAATTATAGGCTTGATATTATTCTTTTCAATAAACTTAATCATAGCTAATTGTGATTGTTGATTAGCCATAGCGATCCCACTTAAACGAACTTGTTTAAGAAAAATTCTTGGCAGAATAATTTCGCTAACTGCCGGGCCGCTTAAAACTCCTATCAAAGCTATATGCCCTCCAAGCTTTGCCGCTCGAACTGATTCACCGAAAGTTCCGCCACCACCTACTTCAATGACGTGATCGACTCCTTCGTTGTTTGTGAGTTTTAAGACCTCTTTTCCCCATTCCGGATTTTCCTTGTAGTTTATTAATTCGTCAGCACCCAAATCTTTAAGTTTAGATAATTTTTCCTCAGACGATGAAGTTGCAATAACTTTAGCACCCATACATTTGGCTAACTGAAGTGCAAAAATTGAAACGCCACCAGTGCCTTGAACTAAAACTGTTTCGTTTGCTTTGAGATTACCCTCGTCTACTAAAGCTCTCCAAGCAGTTAAACCTGCACAAGGCAAAGTCGCTGCCTCAGCAAAATTTAAATTTTCAGGTATTTTTGTTATTGCCGACTCTTTAATGGCTATAACTTCGGTTGCATAGCCATCTTCATTATCACCGATGAAACTTAATAATTCGAATTTTGGAGGGCCATCAATCCAATTAGGAAAACACACGCTCATAACTTTGTCGCTAACCTTCCAATTTGTAACCTCGTCACCAACTTCAATAATTTCTCCTGCTCCATCTGAGAGCGGTATTCTTTTATCTTCAGTAGGAATTAAACCCAAGGCCACCATTAAGTCGTGATAATTTAGGCTACTTGCAGAGATCTTCATTAAAACTTCATTGCTTTGCAAATCAGGAGAATCGACATTTTCTAGTTTTAGATTTTCTAAGCCACCTGGTTTTTGAATTTGAATCTGCCTCATTTTGTTTCTCCTTATTAATTGGGTGAACTATTTTAGATCATATCAATCTTAAAAAAATAGTATTAAAAAAATACTTTTTAAAAAAAAATTGAAAAATTGCATAAAAAAGTGTCTTTTTAATAACTTTTTGTAAAAACTTTATAACAATAGTGAGAAAAAAGGTAAAAATGAGGTTTCTTCTATAGCTTTAAATGCTTATTTGACTATACTTTGAGCCTTGTTGGTCCAAATAAGTAATAAAAAAGCTTATTTTGATAACATAAAGTGCAAATTTCAATCTTTTGTCCAATTTGTTTACAAATAATGCCTTTTTCTTATGGTCTATCATATGTTTCAACAATTCATGATTAAACGGAGTTACAAAATGAATGTTTACAGAGCGGTAATAGGCACAGTGGGTTATGTGGTTTGCTTCTCTACCCTACTTTACATAGGTAGTTTAGGAATATTAACTTTCGGTGCGTAAATCGAAGTTAGAAACGAATAAAGTTTTTTAAAAGTTTCTTCTCCCCCCCTTGAACCCCTGAGACTTCGGTCTTGGGGGTTCTACTTTTTAGTCTCTTTATTTTTGAAAAGCGCTTTTTGGCAAAGTTTAAGAAGAGCAAGATATTTCTAAAGATTTTCCCCATTCAGGAGATGGCTCTGAGTAACCTTCATATTTTGGTTGTTCATCAAATGGGTTATTTAAAATATTAGCCAAAAGCTCTACCTCGGAAAAATCTCCACTTTCAGCTTTTTTGATCGCTTGATGAGCAAGGTAATTTCTTAATATAAATTTTGGATTATTTGTTAACATTTTTTCTTGAGATATTTCTTTGGAAATTTTTTCCTCTTTAAATCGTTCTAGAAACTTCTCTAGCCAAGCCTTGCCCTTTTCATCTTGAAATAGATTATTTTTCGTTTCATGTACTTTGTGAAGATTTCTAAAAAAGTTAGTGTAATCGGTTTTTGAGTCTTGCAAATAGGAGAGCAAAGATTCAATAAGTTTAATATCACTCTCTCTTTTTTCTTCAAGGCCCAATTTATTTCGATAAAGATCAGTTAAAAAGCTATAAAAATAATTTTGATAATTCTTTAGAGATTTTACAAGTTTATCTTCCTCAATTATCTCATCTAGGGCAGCTGCTAAAGCCTGACAATTCCATAATCCAATAGCAGGTTGATTATTAAAAGCATACCTGCCACTGTTATCTGAATGGTTGCAGATAAAATCTGGATTATAAGATTCCATAAAACCAAAAGGACCAAAATCGAAAGTTTCACCAAGCAAAGACATGTTATCCGTATTCATAACTCCGTGAGCAAATCCGACCGCTTGCCAATTGGCAATCATTTCTGCTGTCGATCTAACCGTTAGATCAAAAAAAATCTCATACTTATCTTTTTTTTCAACCAAGTCAGGAAAATATTCATCTAAAACATGGTCAAGCAACTCTGTAATATATTCTTTTTTATTATTGTGTTTTAAATACTCAAAATGACCAAAACGTATATGTGTTTTGGCTGTTCTGACTAACATTGCACCTGTTTCTGTTGTTTCTCTAAAAACCGGTTCGTTGCTGCCAAGTATAAGTAGAGACCGTGAGGAAGGAATGCCTAGACAATGCATAGCTTCCCCACACAAATACTCTCTTATTGTAGATCTCAAAACTGCTCTACCATCTGCAAATCTTGAGTAGGGAGTTTTGCCAGCTCCTTTGATGTGCAAATCTCTCAATCCTTCAGGTGTTTCAATCTGCCCAAATAATATGCCTCTGCCATCTCCCAATTTAGGAACCCAATTTCCAAACTGATGTCCAGCATAAACCATTGCTAAAGAATCAGAGTTTTCGCAAGAAATATCTCCATTAAAAACTTTTAATAACTCTTCCGGCTCTAGACCTGGATTAAATCCTAAATCTGCCGCCAAGTTTTCATTAAAAGCAATCAAGTGCGGCTTCTCAAAAGAAGACCACTTTTGCTTTGTATAAAACTCATTAGAAAGCTTTGCAAAAGAGTTTTTGAACTTAATACCTTCAAATACATCCATCTTATTATTATATAAGTAAATTATTAGGTAAGATTCTTAAGATGAAAGATTCTAAAAATGTTTTTGGAGAAGCTCTTATTCCTTGTTCTTTTGAACCCCTGACTGGATTTTATCGAGACGGTTGTTGTTCGACTGGAGAAGAAGATAAAGGCAAACACACAGTTTGTGCTGTCATGACAGATGATTTTTTATCTTTCTCTAAAGCCAAAGGAAATGATCTTTCCACGCCTATAGAAGAATTTGGTTTTCCAGGTTTGAAAGCAGGCGACCGATGGTGTTTATGTGTTGAACGTTGGGTTGAGGCATGGGAGGCAGGGTTTGCTCCTAAAGTTATCATGCAAAGCACCGAAGAATCTGCTCTAAATTATGCTCCAATAGAGATTCTCAAAGAGTTTGCCATAGATATATCTTAATTTTTTTGTCGCCATACCCAGGGCGGAATAGCTTTTTCATTTTTCCAAAGACCAAGTCTGTTTCGTTGGGCAAAAGATTGAGCAAAGAATAATTTTTGTGTTTCGGCATATCTTTCGTAAGCCCAAGCACATCCCGTTTTTACCATTTCAAAGTTTACATCTAGATTTCCATTGTAAAGCCACCCAACCAAGCGACCGTATTTGTCTTTTTCTCTAAATTTGAAAGAAATCTTTTTATCCTTACCATACAAAAATTTTTCTAAACATTTTCTTGATTCAACACCAAAGTCTTGTTTCAGTTCCGGAGTATCGATCTCCGCGAGTCTTATCTTTACTTCTTTGCCATTTAAGAAAGCTCTAATGGTATCGCCATCATGAATTGAAATCCTCTTTAGTGTTTCTAACGAGAATGCATTCGAAGAAACACTAAGAAACAGAATAATAAATATGTTTTTTAATTTTTTTAATTGGTTATTTTCGTTCATTTAATGCTTCACTTTTAAGTAAAAGTATCACATATTAATGATCCATAAAATTTTTCAAAGGAGAGAAAAATGAAAAAAATATTATTAACTTTAATAGCATTCAGTGGACTAAGCTTTGCTGAGGATACTTATTATGCTTACTACGGAATCGCTACAAGCAATCCTGCGGCAGTGGTTGCGGCAATGGATAAATTTAGCGCTTCTGAATGCGGCCAAAAAAGCCCAAGCTCAGTTGCGTTGATGAATGAAACATTTAACGGTGCTGAGACATCAACTCACACCTTTGTAGTAACTTACGATGACGCTAAAGTATTGAATGATTCACTTGCAATCGTTAGTGCTTGCCCTGAAGCGGCAACTTTTTTATCAGAAATGGCTGCTGTTTCAGTTCCGACGGAACAAACTTTAGTTAAAGCAGTTTACGAAAGAGGTGATTGGACACAAGATTCAGCCTTTTTAGTATTCGAAATGAATATTAAAAATGAAGCAGCCTATTTTGATGCTTATAAAACCTTTACTGACGCTTTAGTCGAAAAAGGTCAGATCACAAGTTCATATGGTTTAGAAAGAGTAGTTGCAGGAACAGATTACTCTCATTTTGCTTTTATTGGCGCTAAAGACATGACTGAATTGATGGAGTCTATGGATTTGTTGACCATGGAAAATCCAGACTTTGCCAAATTTCAAAATGCAGTTCGAAGAAATAGAACTTTAGTTAGAAGAGGGATTGTTAATCCGGTTAAAGGTTGGGAATAAACTCCTAAGAAAAAAAGGGGGAGCTTAAGCTCCCCCTTTTTCTACTAAGTTATTCGTCCTTAAGCTCTTCGGAACCTTTATTTAACTCTCTACCCAGTACATTTATTCGGGTCTGTAAAGCTGAAACTTCTTTCACAGAGGAATCTAATTTTTTTAAAACTCCTTCAGTACTTTTATCAAAGTTATCAAATTCTGACTTAATTCGTCTTACTACCTCAGCAACTTTCGCAGCTGTTTCATTCAATTGAAGATAATGATGTCCTATTCGAACAGTATCTAGAAAAGCGGCAAGAGTGTTTGGTCCTTGAATTAAAACCTTTTTTTCTGAAAGACAATCTTGTCTTAAATTATCTATTTCATCTACAAGATCAATGAGTTTTTCTGAAGCTATATACAGGACGGCATAATTAGAAGTTGAATTTTGGCGAAGATATTTATTTGCTATATCTTCCGCATCTCTTAGGATCGCTGTTCTTAAATCTCTTAATACATTAGACCTAACATTTGATTGATTGGCCTCTTGATACTGTTTGTACTGACCAGCATAAAACTTGGAATCTATGGGGATAATTAGTCCGTCTGCAGTTTCAATTGCGCAATCCACTCTATCCTGAGTTTCTGGATTTATATTTTTTTGAAACTCATAATTTCCATCCGGCATGATGTCTTTAACAATTGATTCAAGATTCCATTCTCCTAATCTTCCAGTTGTGACATTGCCTCCTAAAAAACGGTTGAGTTCATTAATTGGAGTTGTGACGGAGGTTAGTTGGTTTTCAATTTCATTAATTTCTTTTGAAACAGTTTCTAACTTATTTTCTATATTTATAGACTCTTTTGACTTATTTTCATCCCTATTTTTTGAACTCATAAAGATAAAAAAAACCAAAGCTAAGGTCACTAAAGAAAGAATTAATGAAATTAAGTTTATGTCCACTTAAAAATAGCTCTCACTCGCTCTAGAGAAGTTAAAAAAATTAAAGAACAACAAATTAAAACCCAACCTGGAATAGAAATGCCCAAGAGACTCCACATAACTTCGGCGCAATTGCCGTCACCAATAAAAAGCATAGTCAACGCATCAGCAAAATAAGATTTATCAATTAAATAAGCAAGATCGGGCCCACAAGTTGGTACTTGATCTGGCGGTAAAGATTGTAAATATAAATGTCGAGTGGCAGAGGCGCCACCACCAGCACTAAAAAATGCGGTGAGTCCAAAATAAACTTTTTGATATTGATTATGAATCAGTCCAATGAGAGCTGCCAAGCCAGCAATAGCAACTGCGATTCTTTGTATGATACACATCGGACACGGCTCTAAGCCCAAAGCGTACTCCATATAATATGCAGTACCTAGTAAGGCAAGACAAAAAACTAATATCAAAGTTAAGGCAATTCTCATTATTAAAAAAAACTCTTACAGTAATTATATCTAACCATTAAACTAAAGTATCCATGGCCAAACCAGAAAGCACTTCAGATAATGACTCCGTAATTTTGGTGGATGGGTCGTCTTATATATATCGGGCCTATCACGCGTTGCCGCCACTTTCGACTTCAACCGGTCAGCCAACTGGAGCAGTGAGAGGCGTAACCACTATGGTGATGCGAATTTTAGAAGATCATCCGGATAGTCCAGTGGGCATGATTTTTGATGCGAAAGGCAGCACATTTCGACACGACATGTACAATCAATACAAAGCTAACCGACCGCCGATGCCAGACGATTTACGTCCACAGATTCAACCTATTTATGATATCTGCGAAGCTTTAGGCTTGAAGATTTTTGTTGTTGATAATGTTGAGGCGGATGATGTGATTGGTACTTTGGCCACTCAAGCCGAAGCGCAAGGTATCAAGACTGTCGTTTCAACTGGCGATAAAGACCTTGCCCAATTGGTTACTAAAAATATTCGCTTAGTTAATACCATGAGCAATGAAGTCTTAGATGAAGCTGGCGTCATGAAAAAATTTGGCGTCAAACCAAACCAAATCATTGACTATTTAGCATTGGTTGGCGATACCTCAGATAACATTCCGGGTGTCCAAAAAGTTGGTCCTAAAACAGCTGTGAACTGGTTAACTAAATATGAAACCGTTGAGAATATTATTGCCAATGCCGACGAAATTACTGGAAAAGTTGGCGAATATCTTCGCGAAGGCATTGAGCAATTAAAACTCTCTCAACAACTCACCACTATTAAAAAGGATGTTGAATTGGATTTTGGTATCAATGATTTAAAGCTAGAAAAAAGAGATACCGATAAACTACACAAACTTTTCACTGATTTAGAATTTAAAACTCTTATTAAAAGCGCTACTACAAAAGAGAAAACCAAGACAACAAAAAAAGAATACGTCGCGCAATCAGCAGAACCACAAACGCCCCCAAAAGCGGTCAATTCAAAGTATCAATGCATTTTAACGGAGAAAGACCTAGATGTTTTAATAAAAAAATTGTCGAAGGCAAAGATAATAGCCCTAGATACTGAAACCGATAGTCTCGATTTTACTGTAGCTAATTTGGTCGGCATCTCGGTTTCGGCTAAAGCCGGTGAAGCAGCTTATATTCCAATCCAGCATGATTACGAAGGCGCGCCCAAACAACTCTCTAAAAAAGTGGTAATTGAAAAATTAAAACCACTCCTTGAAAAAGTACCAGTGGTTGGCCAACATATAAAATTTGACCGCAATGTTTTGGTTCAACACGGACTGGAATTAAACAACATTGGTAGCGACAGTATGCTGATGTCTTATGTGCTTGATTCAACCGCAACTAGACATAATTTAGATGCAATGGCGAAGTTTTATTTGAATTATGAGACCACTACCTATGAGGAAGTTGCTGGTAAGGGAGTCAAACAAATAACATTCAATCAAGTGAATTTAGAAAGCGGTAGTCATTATGCTGCGGAAGATGCCGATATAACACTTCGCTGTTATGAATTGCTAAAAGAAAAACTTTCCCAAAAACCAGAGTTAGAAAAAGTACTTTCTGAAATTGATTTGCCTATGATTAAGGTTTTATCAGAAGTCGAACAAAATGGGGCTTTGATTGATCCTGAAGTTTTGAGAATTCAATCCAATAATTTAGGTCAACGCATTAGTGGCTTGGAAGAAAAAGCCTTTAGTGAAGCCGGAAAAGAATTCAATTTGGCGTCTACTAAGGATTTAAGAGAAATCTTTTTTGAAGAAATGAATATGCCGGTGATGAAAAAAACGCCTGGTGGTCAGCCCTCTACCGACGAATCGGTACTGCAAGATTTAGCCAGAGATTATGAGCTGCCTAAGATTTTGTTAGAACATAGAACCTTGGCAAAATTAAAAAATACCTATACTGATAGCTTACCTGAACAGATCTCGCCAACTACAGGACGAATTCATACATCTTATTTACAAGCGGTGACCACAACCGGAAGACTGTCTTCAGCAGATCCTAACTTGCAGAATATTCCAATCAAAACTGAAGAGGGGCGCATGATTCGTAATGCTTTTGTTGCACCAAAAGGTCAAAAATTATTATCGATTGATTATTCTCAAATTGAATTAAGAATCATGGCACACCTTTCTAAGGACAAAGGTATGATCTCGGCATTTCAAAACGGCGAAGATATTCACTCTGCAACGGCTACAGAGGTTTTTGGCAATCCAGGTGAGGCTGCTTCTGAAGAAGATAGGCGCAGTGCTAAAGCCATCAACTTTGGTCTAATCTATGGCATGTCTGCTTTTGGTTTAGGCAAAGCTCTGGGTATTCCAAGAAATATGGCTCAAGAGTATATTGATTCTTATTTTGCTAAATATCCAGGCGTTAAACTTTATATGGAACAAACCAAAGAAATAGCTAGAGAAAAAGGCTTCGTTGAAACCCTATTTGGTAGAAGACTTTATTTACCTGGCATTCATAGCGGTCGCACAAGGCAAGCAGCAGAACGAGCAGCAATTAATGCGCCAATGCAGGGTACGGCAGCGGATATTATGAAAATTGCTATGATTAATATCCAAGATTGGTTAGAAAAAGAAAAAGCTCAGGCAAAAATGATCCTGCAAGTCCATGACGAGGTTATTCTAGAAGTTGCAAGCAAAGATGCTGATTCCATAGCGACAAAAATATCAGAAATTATGTCTCAAGCAGTTCAATTGAGCGTGCCTTTGGAAGTCGAAAGCGGGATTGCCGATAATTGGGGCGAAGCACACTGATCAATGAACTTTTTTCTATGGAGATATGTCTAAAAACATTCTCCTAAGAAAACTAAGGATTCTTCCTTAGAGCCCATTGATACTCTCTCTCCTCCTTTTTGATCAATGGGCGCTTAGGTGGATTCTACCCAAGATAAAATATACTTTGATAATTGATCAACTCCATCATGAGTTCTAGCAGAAAATAGAAGCGGTTCGTTAAGCATTTCTAAATCACTCAATTCTTTTTTGCTTGCATACAAAACATTTAATCCTTTGCTACGGGATAATTTATCGGCTTTGTTGAGTAACAATTGAACTGGAAGCTCATACTGACGGCACCAAGCCAAAAAATCCAAGTCAGTTTTTTGAAAAGGGTGCCTGATGTCCATGATTAAAATGATGGCCCTCAGCGAATCTCTAGAATTCATATAACCAGTAATCTGTCTGCCCCAGTCTTTTTGCATTTTTTTTGATGCTTTGGCATAACCGTAACCAGGCAAATCAACTAATTTATAATTTGTATCGTTATTAATGCTAAAAAAATTTATGGATTGAGTTCTACCTGGCGTATTCGATGTTTTGGCTAATTTTTTTGAGTTCGCTAATGCATTAATGATGCTTGATTTCCCCGAGTTTGAGCGACCACAAATTGCCACTTCGTGGCCAAAATCTTCAGGATAAAGCTTGGCTTCAGGACAGGCTGATAAAAATTCTATATTCAAATAACTACTTTTTCTATTCATCTCTAAAAAAGGGTAAATTCAATTGCTATGGTATATAATTCACGCTCGCATAGCCCGCAATATAGAACAAAATGATTAAAAAATTAATTTTTTCAGCTTTTATTTTACTTCTAGCACCACTTTTTTATGCCGCTTCAGATTCAGGTGCAAGTAAAGTTGCAAAAGCTCCCCTTAGAGGAGATCCAATTTCTGGAGAAGGAAAAGTTATGGTTTGTGCTGGTTGTCATGGAGTTGATGGAAACAGCGTGGTAGGGCAATGGCCCACTTTAGCTGGACAACGAGAAAGCTATTTATTTGACCAACTTGAACACATCAAAGATGGAGAAAGAGTCATTGCTTCAATGATGGGATTACTTGATGCCTATGATTATGATGACTTGAGGGACATGGCAGCTTATTACGCTGCGCAAAAAGTGAAAGTCGGACAAGCGGACAAGTCTAATTTAGCTCTAGGAGAAAAAATCTATAGAGCAGGAAACCTGAATTCAGGAGTTCCGGCCTGTACAGGCTGTCACGGAGCCAAAGGAAAAGGAATTGAATCTGCCGGTTATCCGATGTTAAGCGGCCAAAAAGCTGAATATGTGGTTACTTCTCTTGTTGCCTATCAGAGTGGCCAAAGAGGTCATGACTCCAAAGGAAAATCAATGCAAGGGATTGCGGCCAGACTTACGTTAGAAGAAATTCAAGCAGTTGCCAATTATGTCTCAGGTCTTTACTAAATTTTTCGCTTTTTCCTTAATTTTTCTTCTTAGTGCTCAGTGCTCCGAAGCTGCAGAAAAATATAAACCTGGTAGACACTTCGAAGTGTTATCTGAGCCAGTTTTGACAAGAGACAATTCAAGAGTCGAGGTGGTAGAGTTTTTTTGGTTCGGATGCGGACATTGTTTCACTTTGGAAGCTCTTCTTAGTGATTGGAAAAAAGATTTACCTAGTTCGGTAGATTTTTATCGATACCCAGTCATTTGGAATAAAATGGTTGAAACTCATGCAAAATTATTTTTCATAGCTGAGGCTATGAACAAACCAGATATTGTTAATGGCGTTTTCAATGCAATTCACGTTCGACAAAAAATGCTAGCCTCAGATAAAGAAATTATTCCTTTTCTGAAGACTTATGGAGTTTCAGAGGACCAGTACAACCAATTAAGCAATTCTTTTGGCTTAAAAAATAATATAAAAAAAGCCGATCTTTTTAGTGAAAAATACGGTATAAAAGGCGTCCCAACTTTTATTGTTAACGGTAAGTATGCTGTTTCTGGAAATCGCGAGATTGGAACAAAGGATTTACTCAATGTAGTTGATTTTTTAATAGCTAAAGAAAGAAAAAAATAAATGAGTAAATACAAGTCGAACCTGTTTATTCCGGGGCACACGCTTGACAGATTGGAACGTGGGTTGAATAGTAATGCCGACGCATTGATTATAGATCTTGAAGATGGCTGTCCAGCTGCTCAGAAGGTTTTAGCTAGAGAAGAGCTGATAAATCTTTTAAAAGAAAATGCATTTACAAAACCAGTTTTCATAAGAGTTAACGATGCAATGGAAGCCATCGGAAGAGAAGATATTGACGCCATTTCACCTTATCAGGATCAGATCGAAGCAATTATTCTCCCAAAAACACAAAGTTTTGATTTCCTAGCAACTTTAGCACCAATGATAGATTTCTCAAATAAATTGGTTCCTCTAATTGAAACTCCGAGAGCAATAGACACAGTAACTCAAATAGCTGCTTTCAAAGATGTAGTAGGCTTATTTTTTGGTGCTGCAGATTCTTCTGCTAGCCTAGGATGTAAGCTTGCATGGGAACCTCTTTTGTATGCGAGACAGAAAGTTGTTTTAGCTGCTGCAATGTATAATTTATTTACCATTGATGCGCCGTTCTTTTATATGGACGACAAAGAAGGTTTAAAAAAAGAAGCAGAGGCAGTTAAAAATTTAGGCTTTACAGGAAAAGCTGCCATTCACCCCGATCAAATAGATTTTATAAATGAATCATTTGCTCCTACATCTGAAGAAATTGCTGAAGGAAAAAAAGTGCTCGAGGAATATCAAAAATCTGGTGGCGGAGCAGTTAAGATTGATGGCCAAATGGTTGATGAGCCAATTGCTGAAGCAATGAGACTTAAAATTTCTCTTGGAGAAGAAGAAAACGAAGACTAAATTTTATGTCGTTACCCCTTAAAGGAATAAAGATTCTTGATTTAACGCATATGTTGGCCGGACCCTATGGAACTATGGTTTTGGCTGATCTTGGTGCAGAGATAATAAAAATCGAGCCCCCTTTGAAAGGAGAAATAACAAGAAACCTTTTAAAAAATGATCCAGATTATTCTGTAGATGGAGTGGGTGCTTATCACTTAACACTTGGAAGAAATAAAAAAAGTTTAACTTTGGATCTAAAATCTGATCCAGGAAAGAATATTTTTTATCAATTGGTAAAAAAAGCCGATGTTGTCATTGATAACTTCAGCTCAGGTGTTACGAAACGACTCAAAATTGATCATGAAACTTTAAAGGCTTATAACGAGAAAATTATTTCTTGCTCGATTAGTGGTTTTGGCGAAGATGCTGAGTCAAATAGACCCGCATATGACAATGTCATCCAAGGTGTGAGTGGTTTGATGTCTTTAACCGGTTTGAATTCAGAAAATCCAGTAAAGTCAGGAGTTCCAATAAGTGATTTATCGACTGGGCTCTTTGCCGTTATTGGCATATTGACAGCTCTTAGAAAAAAAGAAGCAACTGGAATTGGTGAGAAAATTGATATATCTATGTTGGATTGCCAGGCTAGTTTATTAAATTATGTGGCTACTATGCATTTAATTTCTGGGAAAGATCCAGAGCCAATTGGAAACGAACATCCTGTGCATACCCCCTTTAATTCATACAAGACTGCAGATGGTTTTATAATTTTGAGCATTGTGCACGAGGATTTTTGGCCCAACCTTGTCAAAGCTTTAGACTTAAAAGATTTAGACAAAGAGGAGTATAAGTCTGCTACTGGCAGGTCAAAAGACAGAGCCGAAATAGACTCACTACTGCAAAAGATATTTATTACTAATTCGTCCGATCATTGGTTGAAGATTTTAAATGATCATCGAGTACCTTGTGGGCCGGTAAATAAATTGTCCGAGGTTTTTAATGATCCAGATTTGATCAAAAGAGATATGATTGCTGAAGTGATACAACCTTCAGGGAAAGAAGTCAAAATGCCTGGCAACCCTTTAAAGATAGGAGATGCCAAAACAGAATATAAAAGTTCTCCAGAATTAGGCGAACATTCTGCTGAAATTCTTAACAATTGGTTGGGAATGACTGACGAGCAGATAGCAGAGCTAAAAGAAGAAAATATTATTTAATAATAACTTGGACTACCTCTATAATGCCCAACAAATGTGCGTAAGTAAAAAAATATTAATTCTATTAACTTTTTTTGTAAGTTTTGCGATGTCTTCTGATATGCGTGAATCCGCAATTGAAGAAAGAACCAAACCTATGGGTTCAATATGTCTAAAAGGTGATGGCTGCGGAATATCAAGTGCTGGCCCTGGTTACAAAGTCAACCCTTTAGCTAAGATGACTGGCGCACCGGCTGAAATAAGTTCTAATAAAATTGCCTTATCGGAGGGTCCTGAGCACGAAGTTAAAATGCTTAATTCGGGAGTGGATGGAATTATGGTTTTCGAACCAGCAGTAATAAAAATTTCTAAAGGCGATACGGTCAATTTTGTAGCAACAGATATGTCTCATAATTCTGCTTCTCTTGATGGGATGATTCCGGCAGGAGCGGACTCTTGGAATGGAGCCTTGAGCCAAGACATTAGCATTACTTTTACTGAGGAAGGAGTTTATGTCTACCAATGTACGCCTCACGCTATGATGGCCATGGTGGGCGTCATTCAGGTTGGCGAAGCTATCAATTTGGATGCAGTGAAAGCTGAAGCTAGTCAGAAAAAATCTATTTTTGTGTCCAATACAGATCGTCTAGACGAGTATCTTTCACAGCTTTAAAAAGCAGCGATTGCTGATTCTAAGTCTTTCCAACTTTTAACCTCTGGGACATGGCATTCCTGTCCGTCGGGCCAAGAGTTATCCAAAGCATTAAGCCATATTGCTTTGAACCCAACATTAAGCGCCCCTTGGATGTCGTTAACAGGATGATCGCCCACATGACAAATTTCATTCGCTTTGAGTTTAGTGATCGTCATTGCTTCTTCAAACATTTTTGCGCCGGGCTTGCTGTCATTGACTATTTCTGCATTCAAATAAAAATCAAACAGATGATCAATACCTAAAGTTTTGATACTTGCATTACCGTTTGTTAAAACTCCCAGCTGGTAAGTCTCTTTTAGTTTTTTTAAAACTTCTAGAACATGATCAAAATAAGTTACCTTATGGCGCTCATCTAAAAAAATTTTAAAAGCCACTTCAGAATCTTTCATAGCATCTGAACTTTCAACACCATTTTCCAGCAACAATGTCTCAATAACTTTTTTTCTTAATTCAGATAATCTATTTGCTAAGGAGGGTTCAGCTTTTATTAGCGTTTGCCACATTTCCCTTTCTTTTTTACTAAAAAGGATTCCATCCATTTGGGGATGTTTTTCGATCAACCAATCATTTGAAAGTTTGTGAGAATTCATGATGACGTCATATAGAGGCCATAAGGTGTCATCTAGATCAAAAGTAACTGCTTTAATGGTCATATTATTTTTTGGCATGAGGATGGCTTTTGTCATAAACCTTAGCCAAATGCTGAAAATTTAATTTTGTATAAATTTGGGTAGTTGATAAATTAGCATGACCAAGAAGTTCTTGTACAGCTCTTAAATCACCGCTTGATTCTAGAATATGAGAGGCAAAAGAATGTCTTAGCATATGGGGATGAATATATGGCAATCCCATCTTACTACTCATTTTTTTCAAACCATTTTGTACCGACCTTTGACTTAATCTCTTTCCTAAATTATTAATAAATATTGCTCTCTCTTTGTTCTCAACACGTGCATCACGATGTTTAAACCAAATTTTGATAGCTTCAATAGCTTTTGAACCGATTGGGACTTCTCTTTCTTTTTGCCCTTTTCCTAAGACTCTGCACATCTGACTTTCAATGGAAAGATCGTTCATATCCAACTGACATAATTCAGAAAGCCTCAATCCAGAAGAATACAACAATTCAGCAATAGCTTTGTCTCTATAGTCACCCCAAGTTTTGGGTTCAAATTGCAACAATTTATTTACCATATCTGTATCTAAAGCTTTTGGTAAAAGTGAATTCAATTTAGGCGCAGAGATACCAAGTATCGGGTTTTCTCTTGTTAAACCCTCGAGGCTTAAATACTTATAGAAACTTCTTAGTGAAGATAAGATCCTAGCAATGCTCCTTGGACTTAGTCCTTGACGTCTATAGGCCCCTATGAAGTTTCTAATATCCGCTTGTTTTAAATCCGACCAAGAGGTAAATTTTTTTTCTGAAAGGAAGCTATCAAATTTAAGCAAGTCGTTTTCATAGCTTTTTATAGTATAGTCAGAGTAGTTTTTGGCATTCTTAAGATATTTTAAGAAGTTTCTAATATCTTTATGCATCAATCTCACCTAAAAGAGAATCAATCTGATGGCTCAAAACAGCTAATACGAATTCTAAAAATAAAGTTTCACTGTCTTTGGTAAATTTTCCTTTTTTTGAACTTCCTAGAGCCAAAGTACCTGCAATTTTATCAGAGGAAAACTTACAAATTGCACCTTCCTCAATCATTGCTTTGCTTCCAAAAATCAATGTCGAAAGTTCAGACTTTAGTCCTCCTAAATAAATCATATTTTCTTTGAATACATTTGAAAAAATGGGAGTAGCTATTTCTGGAGAGATTATTTTCTCAGCAGATAAGTCATAAAGCTCTTCCTGAGTGAAGAAAAATAATTTACATTTTTCTGTGCCGAATTCTTTTTTAAAAAATAACTCTACTTGATCGCTAAGATTGTCTAAGTTCTTTGCTTTAAGAATTACCAAAATTAATTTTTGAACTTTGATAAATAATTTTTGATTAAATTCAGCGTTTGTCAGAAATTCACTTAACTTAGAATTTGTAAACAAACTTTTCTTTTTGATTATCTCAATTTGTTTCTCAATCAAAGACACTGCCTCACCGCTCTCGTGTTTTATGTCCAAATCTTCTAAGGAATCTGGGTTCTTTAAAAAAAAGTCTGGGTTTTCGCTTAAATATTTAACAACTTCACTTTCAGATATTTTTTTACTAAAAATGCTCATATATTTAATGTTACCTCTTTTGCTCTATAGTTCGCACTGCCAGTTAGAGACACTTTTCCAGAAGATAAATCTATTTCCGTTTCTAAAAATCCTTCGTTGAAATTTACTTTGATTTTTTGACTCAAATTTCTTGTTTTTCGCCCAATTATCGCAGCAGCACAAGCACCACTTCCACAAGCTTGGGTTTCACCAACGCCTCTTTCGACAACTCTCAGGTTTATTTCAGAATCGTTGATACTATTAGCAAAGCCTACATTGACACCGTCTTTAAAAATTCCACTTTTCTGTAATGCTACCCCAACTTCCGGAACATTTAGCTCTTTATCGTAATTGAAAATAACTGCATGAGGATTACCCACGGATACCGCATCAAAAAATATTTCTTTGTCATTAAAATTAAAAGAATTAATGTCGCCATCTTTGATTCCAATATCTTCAGATTCAAAACTAATATTGAACATATCAACTTTAAATTGGTTTTTTTTTGTATTGGAAACAATGATAAGGTCGCTTCCAATCATAAAATTTATTTGATCAGAAAAAACTAATTTTTGATCAAATATATATTTAGATATGCAGCGAATACCGTTTACACAGTTTTCTGCCTCACTTCCGTCTTGATTGAAAATTTTAATTTGAAAATCAAATTTATTATTACTAGGAGGTAAGATGAGCATAATTTGATCGATTGAAAAGTCATGATCAAAATTCAATACTTTGGAAATTTCTTTAGAACTTGGTTCAAAGAATTGAGTAACTCCATCGATAACAACGAAGTCATTTCCTAGAGACTCCATATATTGAACTACCAACATTCAAATATCCTCTAATTGTATAGTATCCTCAAAACTTTCTGCTTTTCTTATCTCAGAAAAGTTAGTTCCTGAAACTAATATTTCTGCCGGCTTTAGGCGCAAATTATAATTCGAACTCATACTCGATCCATATGCACCGGCGGAATATATAACTAGGTGATCGGCTTCTTTAGCTGATATGGAAAAATCGTCCCCAAAAGAATCAGCGGTTTCACACACTGGTCCGACTATGGAGAAGATACCATCTTCATTTTCACTGGAAGAAATATTTTCTATTTTGTGTCTGGCATTATAAAGAGAAGGGCGCATGAGATCATTCATGCCTGCATCAACAACTAAAAATTTTCTTTGACCATTTTCTTTAATACCTATTACTTTAGTGATGAGTACCCCAGCCTGAGCAATCACTGATCTACCAGGCTCTAAAAGAAGATCGTATTTTCCTATTTTATTTTTAATTTTTTTAACAAGTTCTGAGGGATCAAAATTAGTTTGCATTTCGTAATCAATTGCCAATCCACCACCAACGTCTAAATGATCTATGGGGTGACCAAGAGCTTCTATTTTACTTGCGAGACCTTGCAATTTTGCTAATAGCTCTAAATATAGTTCTGTATCAGTTATTTGTGAGCCAATATGAGCAGTCAGTCCAACCAAATTAATTTGTTCCTTTGAAAATTGTTTTGCTAAAAGCAATGCTTCTTCCTCTGACATACCAAATTTACAATCTGCCTTTCCTGTTTCAATGTAGGGGTGAGTGTCGCCCTCCATATCTGGATTGATTCGAAAAGAAATCCTAGGACTTTTATTTAAGTCAATTATGTTTTTCAATTCAAAGGCAGATTCCACATTTATAGAGTAAATATCTAAGTCGGCAGCTAATTTTAATTCAGCGCTAGTTTTGCCAACCCCTGAAAAGACAATTTTTTTTGGATTAGCCCCTGCTTTTAATACTTTTTGTAACTCTCCACCAGAAACAACATCAAACCCCAATCCTTTGTCTACAAAATTTCTTAAAATATTTAGATTATTGTTAGCTTTCACAGAGTAACAAACCAAGTCAGAAGAATCCATATTTGACATGTAAGCTTCGCACGAGGCATCTAAGCTAGCTTTTGAATATAGATAAAACGGAGTAGGAATTTCTTTAGTTATTTCCTCAATTGAAACATCTTCAAGAAATAATTTTCTTTCTTTAAATGTGAAATTATCTGGTCTCATGGTTGATAAAGTTTTCTGTTGGTAATGACAAAGGTCCCTTCACACCGCAAGCGGAGAAAGATATTAGAACGAGAAAAGTAAATACAGCTATTTTTTTCATTTTTAAAAGCCTCCCTATTCAATGATGAGGCGGTTTCTCATATTGTATAGGATCAAAGTCGTGTTTAGACTTTTCTTGCTTGGATTTTGTTCTTACTTTTTTAGATTTTTTAGAAGTTTTTTTCAATTCGATCAATAATAAACAGACTGAGCATATTTACTTTCAAAAGGAATTATTTCATCAAAACGTTCTTCTCTAATTTTTTTAACCCAGTCTGGGTCTGACAACAGCGCTCGACCGACGGCGACCATATCGAATTCTTCGGCATCCAATCTACTGACGAGCTCATCTATTGGCGCACTTTCTACTGCATCCTCACCCGCATATAGACCAATAAAATCAGATTTTAAGCCAACACTTCCTACAGTGATCGTTGGTAGGCCAGAAATCTTTTTGGTCCAGCCCGCAAGATTAAGGTCCGAACCTTCAAATTCAGGTTCCCAGTATCTTCTATTGCTTGCATGAAAAACATCAACGCCAGCATCAACAAGGGGCATGAGAAATTTTTCTAATTCATCCGGAGTGTGAGCCAATTTTGCTTCGTAGTCTTGTTGCTTCCACTGAGAAAATCTAATTGCAACTGGGAAATCTCTTCCTATTTCTTTTCTCGCTCTTTTTATAATTTCACAAGCAAATTTTGTTCGTTTATTGATTTCGCCTCCATAAGTATCATCTCTTTGATTGGTGCCTTCCCAGAAGAAATTATCGATTAGATAACCATGCGCGCCATGCAATTCAACACCATCAAAGCCAAGATCTTTGATTTTTAAAATATCTTTGACGAAGCACTCAATCAACATTTCTACCTCATCAGCTGTCATTGCGTGAGCAGCTTGTTTGTTGGTGTTAACCAAACCAGATGGAGTGTAACCGGGTACTTTTGGATCTGGAGCCATGCCTTCTTTTCTCATAGCACCAACATGCCAAAGTTGTGGAAAAATTTTTGAACCTTCGGCCTGAACTACTTCAATTATTTTTTTCCAACCTTCATCTGCTTTATCCTGAAATCCAGGTACATTTGGGTAACCACTCGATGACGGGTGACTGACTTCAACACCCTCGGTAATTATCAATCCCACTTCTCCCGCAGCACGTCTTTGGTAATAATCTTTAACATTATCTCCAGGGATGCCATCCGGAGACATCATGCGAGTCATCGGAGCCATCGCAATCCTATTGGGCACTTCTAGTTTATTAATTGTTATTGGTTTAAATAAAGATTTCATAATGTTCTCCTAAAATTTGAAACTTTTTTAAATTTTTAATTTACTTTTAGCCTGGATTATTTGTTTTGAAACTTGACTTGGAGCTGTTCCGCCAATACTGCTTTTTGAAGATATTGACTTCAAAGGATCCAAGTGTTTAAAAACATCTTTCTCAATTAATGCATTTAATTTTTTTAATTCTTTTAATGATAACTCAGATAATAAAAAATCTTTTGATTCTGCTAGTTGAACGGCTTTTCCTGAAATGGCATGGGCATCTCTAAAAGGAATACCCTTCATTACTAAATACTCAGCTAAATCAGTAGCACATATATGTCCGTCATATACATCGGTCAACATTGAGTCTCTATTAAATTCTGCTCCTGCGACCATTGCCGCAGTGATATCTAGTGACCCTAAAGCGTATTCGATGGAGCCAAAAAGAGGTCCTTTATCCTCTTGATTGTCTCTATTGTAAGAAAGTGGCTGATTTTTAATCAAACTCAGAAGAGAAACCAAATTACCAATCGTTTTGCTTGATCCGCCTCTAACTAATTCCGCCATGTCTGGATTTTTTTTCTGGGGCATTATTGAAGATCCAGTACATAATTCTTCGGGTAGGTCCACATAATCAAATTGCGAAGAGGACCAAATAATCAATTCTTCTGCAATTCTAGATAGATGCACGCCCATTAGACTAATGTTGAACATCATTTCTATAACATAATCACGATCGCTAACGGCATCTATAGAATTATTAGTAACTTCTGTGAAACCTAAAGATTTAGCTAATTTTTTTCTGTTTATCTTAAATTTATTTCCTGCTAGAGCGCCAGAACCTAAGGGACTTATCTTTAAGCGACTTTCACATTCTTTAAATCTATCTAGATCTCTAGATAACATCTCATACCAAGCCATTAGGTGATGACCGAGAGTTATGGGCTGAGCTATTTGCATGTGAGTGAAACCAGGCATTAAAGTTTTTATTTCTGATTCAGCTTTCAAAACGATTATCTCTAAAAGATCTGTGAGACAGATTTGTATATCTTTTGATTTCCTCAAAAGATATAGCTTTAGATCTGTCACCACTTGATCGTTTCGAGATCTGCCTGTGTGGAGTTTTTTTGCAGCAGCGCCAATTATCTTCTCCAAAGAAGATTCAATATTCATGTGAACGTCTTCAAGAGTTTCTTGCCAATTAAACTTGCCGGACTCAATTTTTTGTTTTATTTGTTTCAGCCCTGATTTAATTTTTGATAGCTCACTTTTATTGAGAACTCCAGCAGCTTGCAGAGCTTCTGCATAAGCAATCGAACCAAGAATGTCTTCTTTATAAAGTTTGTTGTCGATATCTATTGATGAAGAAAATTCTTGAGCTTTTTTTGCTGTTTGTTTTTGAAAACGGCCGCCCCAGCTAGTATTTTTTTTTGCCATTAATATTTGTAACTTTCAGGTTTAAAAGGGCCCTCAACTTTCACATTGATGTATTTGGCTTGATCTTTCGTTAGTTTCGTAACAACTCCTCCAAATCCCTCTACCATATAAGAGGCGACTTCTTCGTCAAGTTCCATTGGTAAGACTTCTATCTTTAATAATTCTTTTTTTGTTTCCTCATCGTTAATAGTTGCAAATGCTTGTTTGTAAAGAAACATTTGAGCTAACACTTGATTAGCAAATGAACCATCCATAATTCTAGATGGGTGACCCGTAGCATTCCCCAAATTAACCAATCTTCCTTCAGCTAAAAGGATCAAGTAATCTCCAGCTTTATCTGATCTAGATACTTTGTGAACTTGAGGCTTAACTTCTTCCCATTGCCAATTATCTCGCATGTATTGTGTGTCAATTTCATTATCGAAATGACCAATATTACAAACAGTTGAGCCTGCTTTTAGGTTATTTAAAATAAATTTGTCGCAAACATTTATATTTCCGGTTGTCGTAACAATCAAATCCGTATCTTCTAAAAGTGTTTTATTAATGCATTCGTCATTTCCTTTATTTTCTCCATTAATATAAGGAGAAACTACTTCAAAGCCATCCATGCAAGCTTGCATTGCACATATAGGGTCTATTTCAGTAATTCTTACAATCATACCTTCCTGTCTTAAGCTCATAGCTGAGCCTTTGCCCACATCGCCGTAACCAACCACTAAAGCCTTTCTTCCAGCCATAAGAATATCGGTCCCTCTTTTGATAGCGTCATTCAGACTATGACGACAGCCATATTTATTATCATTTTTAGATTTAGTAACGGAATCATTTACATTGATCACTGGAACCTTTAATTCCCCTTTTTCTAACATTTCCCATAATCTATGAACACCTGTTGTAGTTTCTTCGGAGATACCATGAATATTGGCTAACATTTCAGGAAATTTTGTGTGAACCATAGAAGCTAAATCCCCTCCGTCATCAAGAATCATGTTTGCATCCCAGGGCGAGCCATCTGATAAAATAGTTTGTTCAATACACCAATCAAATTCTTCATCGTTCATACCTTTCCATGCAAAAACTGGAATACCAGCAGCTGCAATAGCAGCAGCAGCATGATCTTGAGTTGAAAAGATATTACATGAAGACCAACGAACAGAAGCGCCCAATGCAACCAAAGTTTCTATCAAAACAGCGGTTTGAACTGTCATGTGTATGCAGCCCATAATTTTGGCTCCTGCTAGAGGTTGAGTAGAACCATATTTCTCTCTCAATTTCATCAGTGCAGGCATTTCAGATTCTGCTAAAGCAATCTCTTTTCTTCCAAATTCTGCTAAAGAGATATCCGCTACTTTGTAGTCTTTAAAATCCATAATTTTCCTTTAACTTTTATTAATCGTACTTGATTTGTCTGTTTTTTCCCAAGAGAAATCGATATCTTCTCTACCAAAGTGACCATACGCTGCAGTATTTTTATAAATAGGTTTTTTTAAATCTAACATTTGGATTAATTCTTTTGGTTTAAGTTCAAAATTGTCACTGACAATATTTGCAATCTCTTCATCGGATACGTTTCCAGTTCCAAAAGTATTAATGCTGATCGACGTGGGTTCGGCAACTCCAATTGCATATGAGACTTGGATTTCACATTTTTCCGCCAAATTTGCTGCTACTACATTTTTAGCAACATAACGTCCTGCATAAGCAGCCGATCTATCTACTTTTGAAGGATCTTTTCCAGAGAATGCTCCGCCTCCATGACGCGCCATACCACCGTAGGTATCAACAATAATTTTTCTACCCGTTAAACCACAATCTCCAACAGGTCCACCGATGACAAATCTGCCAGTTGGATTTATATAAATTTTAGTTTTGTCAGTTATCCATTCGGAAGGGATAGTTTTGTTTATAATTTCTTCTCTGATTCCTTCTTCTAGATCTTTTTGGGAAATTTCTGGGCTGTGTTGAGAAGACAAAACTATTGCAGAAATATAATTTGGTTTACCCAATTCATCATAGACAAAACTTAACTGACTTTTCGCATCTGGACGCAGCCAAGGCAATAATCCAGATTTCCTTACTTCAGCTTGTTTCTTTACGAGAAGATGTGAGTAAGTAATAGGTGCAGGCATCAAAACACTTGTTTCGTTGTTGGCATAACCAAACATTAATCCTTGATCTCCAGCACCTTGACTTTCATCGGTGCCACTTCCTTCATCAACGCCCTGGGCAATATCATTTGATTGCATACCAATTGCGTTAATTATTTCTACTTTTGATCCATTAAACCCGACATCGTCATTGTCATAACCAATATCATTTATAACTTTTCTAACGACTTCTTCTAAATTTGGCTCTGCATTGGAGGTTATTTCACCGGCAATGACAACTAAGTCAGTTTTTACGAGGGTTTCACAAGCGACTCTTGACTCAGGATCATCTTTTAAAAATGCATCCAAGACGGCATCTGAAATTTGATCTGACATTTTATCAGGGTGTCCTTCAGAAACGGATTCGGAAGTAAAAGTTTTGTATTCGGACATGATTTATTTTTTTTAAACGGAATGAATTCTACTATGAAGTGAATAAGAAATAGTAGAAAATAGACAAAAAAATTCATGGCCAACCAACAAGATTTAGCAAACGCAATAAGGGCTCTTTCCATGGATGCTGTTCAAGCTGCTAAATGCGGACATCCCGGAATGCCAATGGGTATGGCTGACATAGCGCAGGTCCTTTGGAAAAAACACTTAAAATACAACCCCAACAATCCAGACTGGTTTGATAGAGACCGATTTGTTCTATCGAATGGCCACGGCTCGATGCTGCTCTATTCTTTGTTGCATCTTACAGGGTTTGATTTACCAATGGCTGAATTAAAAGCTTTTCGACAATTGGGGTCTAAAACCCCCGGACATCCAGAATGCGATGTAACGCCAGGCGTTGAAACAACAACTGGTCCGTTAGGACAAGGCATTGCAAATGCTGTTGGAATGGCTATGGCAGAAAAGATTCTAGCTAAAAAATTCAATAAAAAAGAAACAGATTTGATTGATCATTACACGTATGTTTTTTGTGGCGACGGTTGTCTTATGGAAGGCATTTCTCATGAAGTATGTTCTTTTGCAGGCACTCAAAAACTCAACAAACTCATAATGCTCTATGACGATAATGAAATAAGCATTGATGGCAGAGTAGAAGGCTGGTTCACTGATGATACGCCTGGTAGATTTGAAAGTTATGGATGGAAAGTAATCAGAGAAATTGATGGACATAATTTTGAAAGCATAGATCAAGCTTTGAAAGAAGCTAAGAAGTCCAATAAACCAACTCTGATCTGCTGCAAGACTGAAATAGGCAAAGGCTCACCAAACAAGGCAGGCTCAGCGGATGCACACGGAGCTGCACTTGGCGATGATGAAATCGTTCTCACAAGAGAAAACATAAATTGGCCGCATGAGCCTTTTTTCGTTCCAGAAGATATTTACAAGGACTGGGATCATAAAAGCATCGGTCAAAATATCGAAGATCAGTGGCTAGAAAAATTAAATGAATATGCAAAAAATCACCCAAGTGAAGCCAAAGAATTTGAGAGACTTGTATCCGGTGACCTACCAGTTGAATTTGAATCCACAATTTCAGATTTAATCAAAAGTTTTGAAACAGACGAGTCGGATTACGCTAGCAGAAAGTGTTCAGGAATTTGTTTAGATAGTATAGGGCCAGTCATGCCTGAGTTGATAGGCGGCTCTGCTGATCTAACTCCATCCAACAATACTCAATGGAAAGGAGCTGTACAACTAAGCTCGGATGGCACAGGAAATTATCTTAATTATGGAGTGAGAGAATTTGGCATGTCCGCGATTATGAATGGCTTAATATTACATGGCGGTATCAGACCTTATGCCGGCACTTTTTTAACTTTTCTTGATTATGCAAGAAATGCAGTGAGAATGTCTGCTTTGATGAAACTTCCAGTAGTTTACGTATACACCCATGATTCAATTGGTGTTGGTGAAGATGGTCCAACTCATCAACCAGTCGAACATATATCAATGTTAAGAGCCACTCCTGGAATACACGCTTGGAGACCTTGTGATGGGGTTGAAACTGCTTATGCTTGGAAGCATGCCCTAGAATCAAAGGATTTGCCTACCGCGTTAATACTATCCAGACAAAACTTACCGCCACAAAATAGAAACGATTCCGGATTGATTGCTAAGGGCGGTTACGTTCTACGAGAAGCAGAAGACGAAGATCTCGTCATTATTGCTACCGGCTCAGAAGTTGAATTAGCTATAAATTCTGCTGAACTTCTTCAAGCTGAAGACATAAAAGTAAAAGTGGTTTCTATTCCGTGTACAGAATTATTCGATTCGCAATCTGAAGAGTACAAACTTCAGGTCTTAGGAACTAAGCCAAAAGTTGCTATCGAAGCGGGCTCAAAAGATTTTTGGTTCAAATATTTAAATGCAGGAGATGAAGTAATTGGGTTAGATTGTTTTGGTGAGTCTGCGCCTTTAAAAGATCTGCTTAAGCATTTTGGCTTTACCAATGAAAAGGTTGTAGAGACTTGTAAAAAAGTCCTAGGAAAATGAGCCAAATTGAAAACTCTGTCAGGTCTTTAGACCTAACCAATAAAAGTGTCTTATTGAGAGTTGACTTTAACGTTCCTTTGAAAGGAAATGAACTTTTAGACGACGAAAAACTCGTAAGAGCATTACCTACAATTAAATTTCTTGCGGAAAAAGTAAAATCCTTAAAAATCATTTCCCATCTTGGCAGACCAGAAGAAACAGGTCTTGTGCAAGATAAATTTTCACTAAAGCCTGTAGCAAAAAAACTTGGCGAACTGTTACACGAAGAAGTAAAACTTGTGAATTCTATAAAAGAATTAAAGTCTTTGGACAACATCTCTATGCTGGAAAATATAAGGTTTTATAAAGGCGAGAAACAAAACGAAGAAAATCTCTCCAAAGCCCTGGCAGATACAGCCGATGTGTTTGTTATGGATGCTTTTGGTACAGCACATCGCAAACAAGCCTCAACCTATGGCGTAACAAGTTTTATAAAAGAAGCATGTGTAGGTTTTTTAGTAGAAGAAGAATTAAAAGCTTTAGAAAGGATTATCGATTCTCCTAAAAAGCCTCTTTTAGGAATAATCGGAGGTTCAAAAATATCAACTAAAATGAAGGTGTTAGAGTCTTTGACCAAGCATGTTGATCATTTAATTATTGGCGGAGCTTTAGCTAATACCTGTCTTAAAGCATTAGGAAAAAATATTGGTAAGTCTTTATATGAAGAAGATTTCATCGAGCTTGCAAAGACAATTATAAAAAATAAAAAAATACTATTGCCTTCACATGTTGTCGTTACTAAAGGTAGGGATTCAGATTCAGCAGAAAAACATGTTGATCTGGTTGACGACGACGACATAATTTTTGATGTTGGCCAAACTTCTATTGAGGATTTTACTAAATACATAAATTCTGCAAAGACGATAATTTGGAACGGGCCCATGGGATATTTTGAAGAGGAAAGGTTTGCTCAAGGTACAGCAGGAATAGCCATTAAAATTTCTGAATCACAAGGTTATAGCATCATTGGCGGTGGTGAGACTTTGGCTTCTTTTTCAAATTTAAATATGATGGATTGTGTTGATTACGCGTCTACGGCTGGAGGTGCCTTTCTAGAATATATAGAATTAGGTACATTACCGTGTATAGAAGTGATAAAAAATAAGAAATTGGGGAATTAGATATGTCATTGTCATCATTAGAAGAAATAGCAGCTTATTTGGTATCAGACGGAAAAGGATTTTTGGCTGCAGATGAGAGCACAGGGACAATTGGTAAAAGATTTGACGCAATAAATACAGAATCAACTGAAGACTCGAGAAGAGACTATCGAGAATTGTTATTCAGAGCGCAAGGCATGCAGGATAATATTGGTGGCGTTATATTATTTGACGAGACGCTTCGACAAAGTGCTACAGATGGCACACCACTTAAAGATTTAATAAATTCAACCGGAGCTTTACCGGGTATTAAAGTAGACAAAGGTATTAGTCCTTTCAACGACTCAGATGAAGTTTTAACAGGCGGTCTTGAGGATCTCGACGAAAGATGTGCTGAATATTTCTCGTTAGGCGCAAAATTTACTAAGTGGCGTGCAGTGATAAAAATTGGTGAGGGCATACCTACTCAAGAATGTATCGATGCCAATATGAAGGCATTAGCAGATTATGCAAAAATTGTTCAAGACAACAAGATGGTTCCTATGGTTGAGCCTGAAGTACTAATGGATGGCGAACATTCAGCTCAAACCTGTTTTGACGTTACTGCCAACTGTTTAAAAACACTCTTTTCAATGTTGGCAGCAAATGGAGTAAATGTTAAAGGAACGATTTTAAAACCTAACATGGTTGTCTCTGGAACCGAAGCTCCTGTGCCAGCGGGCGTGCAGGAAGTTGCTGAATTAACTCTTAAGGTATTAAAAGAAAATGTTCCTTCTGAGTTGGCAGGGATTGCTTTTCTATCTGGCGGACAATCAGATCTCTTGGCCACTGAGCATTTAGATGCGATGAATAAAATCGGTGGGTTGCCATGGCCGTTGAGTTTTTCTTATGGAAGGGCTTTGCAACAACCTGCTTTAAAAGCTTGGATGGGACAAAGCGATAATAAAGAAGCAGCTCAAAAGGCTTTCAGTCACCGAGCTTCAATGAATAGACTCGCTAGTAAAGGTGAATGGCAAAAGGAGTTAGAAAATTAAATTTATTTTTTAATTAACTTTGCTCCAAACAAACCAAGTTCAAATAAAATCCACGTCGGAACGGCTAAAAGCGTTTGCGAAATTATATCTGGCGGAGTTAAAAGCATTCCAACTATAAAACAACCAATAACCACATATGGTCTTGCATTTGCAAGAGCCGCCACAGAAGTGATTTCACTTTTGACCAAAGTAAATATTACGATTGGCATTTGAAAAGCTAGACCAAAAGCTACCAAAAGTTTGATCACAAAGCTCAGATAACTAGAAATATCAGTCATAACTGCTACTCCCTCAGGAGCAGCGTTAATAAAAAAAGAAAAGATTAAGGGAAAGACCGCATAAAAAGCAAAAAAAGTCCCAAGATAAAATAAGAGAGTACTCAAGCCAGTTAAACCAATGGTATAAATTTTTTCAGATTTAAAGAGACCAGGAGATACAAACTTCCAAAGTTCAAACATTAGATATGGTATTGCAATAAAGATAGCTATATAAAAAGTTAATTTTAAAGGCGTTAAAAAAGGCGAAGTAACTTCAGTTGCTATCATAGAAGAGTTCTCTGGAAGAAAACGTACTAGAGGTTCGGAAATTAATAAATAAATTGAATCTTGAAAAAAAGCCAAACAAGCAAAGATAAAAACAGTCACACCAAGAGCCCTAAGAAGTAAATTACGAAGCAATCCTAATTGTTCTAGCATCGAACTTTTATCACTCATCTTTATCTTTTTCCTGTTTTTCGAATCCCTCAGAGTAAAATTCTTGCTTGAGACGATTTATACCATTTCGACCTTTTATAAAAAGCTCTTCTACTGTAGTGATGAATTGAGGTAGCCTAGTCGGCCCTAAAATTAATAAAGAAATTACACAAATTAGAAGAAGTTCAAAAAACCCAATACCAAACATTTAAATTTTAAGTTAAGAGTCTTCCTCTTCTTTTTTTATTGTTTCCGACATCACCTCGGCTGCATCATCAACTGCAGATGGTGGAGAAGATTTTTCTGTTTCATCGTTAACTGCTTTTTTAAAACCTTTGAAGGCAGAGCCTAAATCTCCACCCATGTTTCTGAGTCTTTTGGTTCCAAAAATTAAAATGATAATCGCTAGAATTATCAATAACTGCCAAATACTTATTCCACCAAATCCCATTACGACCTCCTAGACTTTTCCTCTACGCCTGAAACTCCTTCTCTACGTTCTAATTCGTTTAATATTTCCAAAGGGTTAATTTCGTTAAAAGCTAATAATACCATGGTGTGGAACCAGAGATCGGCTGCTTCATGAACAATTTCTTTCTTTATTACTGTTTCTGCTTTGCTCGCTTCAACTAATTCTGAAGATTCCTCTTCAATTTTCTCAAGAATTTTTTCGTTTCCAGCGTTATACAACTGAGCCGTGTATGAGTTATCTCCTGCATGATTTTTTCGATCAATCAACAGGTTGCTGAGCCTTACAAGAATATCTTTTTTTTCGTTCATAAAAGAATAATTGAAGAAATTATAACGATAATTGCTGCGGTTGATGAAATAAACAAGAATCTCGAGTTTTGTTTTTGTTTGGAAATATCATCTCTCAGATTTTTTATTTCATTATTGAATTCGTTTAAATTGGCAAGATTATTGAATATCGATTCTAATTTTTCAGGCAATTCATATGCTTTTTCTGCAAAATCACCCGTATTATTTTTAAGTTGGTCTATTATATTTTTTGGGTTGTATCGCTTAGAAATCCAATTTTGAATGAATGGTTTTGCCGTAGTCCATAAATCCAAGTTTGGATAAATCTGACGTCCTAACCCTTCAATATTTATTAAGGTCTTATGAAGTAATAAGAGTGATGCAGGCAAGGAAAGTTCATAGGAGCGCGTTTCTTCAAATAAGAAAAGCAACATCTCACCAAAATTAATTTCACTAAATGGCCTTTCAAAAATTGGATCAATCGCGGTTCGAATAGTTACTTCCAACTCAATGGTTTTAGTTGAGCTTGAAACCCAACCAGCACTTATCATAGTTTTAGCCACTCCTGAATAATTTCGACTAAACATATCAGCTAACATTTTTCCAATTAGAAATTGTTCCTTTTCTGACAAGCTTCCACAGATAGCATAATCAACTGCAATATAAGTTGGCTCCTTTGGATTCTCAGCATCTACAAAAATATTTCCAGGATGCATATCGGCATGAAAAAAATTGTCATCAAAAAGTTGCTTAAAAAATATACTTACACCTCTTTCTGATAGTTTTTTTAAGTCTACTTTTTTTTCCTCTAACGTTTTTATATCTGTGACAGGAACTCCTTTAATTTTTTCTAGAGTTAATGTCTTGCTTGATGAATACTCAAGGTAAACTTTTGGAATATAGAGTAAGTTAGAATTTTTAAAAAATTTTGATGTTTGTATAGTGTTGCCAGCTTCTTTTTTTAAATCAACCTCTGATGTAATAACGTATTCATATTCTCTGATCATATCTAAAAGCTGTAGTCTCCGGGCATCCGCATCAAAGGTGTTAGCAACCTTTCCAATCATTTTTAAGACTGACAAATCGCCTTCTATTTTTTTCTTTAGGTTAGGTCTTACAACTTTGACAACTACTTCTTCTCCACTTATTAATGTTGCTTCATGAACTTGAGCTATAGAAGCAGCTGCTAAAGGCGTATGATTAAAATCTACAAATAGTTCTTCAAGAGGGCGGCCTAAATCTTTTTCAATTATTTCTATTGCCTCATCTGAGGAAAAAGGGCTTAGATTATTTTGAAATTTTTGTAGCTCTTGTATTACTTCCTCTTCAAGAAAATCTGGCCTGGTCGAAAGTAGTTGACCAAACTTCACAAAAATTGGTCCAGCGGTTTCTAAAGCTTCTGCTAATCTAACCCCAAGCTTTTTCTTAGTTGGTATGAGATTAAATGGTGATATAAAAAAAACTACTTTCAGCCAAAAAGGCAAAATTTCTTTAGGAAATAGTTCACTCAACTTAAACTTTAGAAAAATAAAAAATATTCTTATGAGTCTAATTAAAGGCATTTAAGGCTTATCTCCATAATGAAGGGCTACAATACCGCCAGTCATATTTTGATATTCAGTATTAATGAAATCAGCGTCATCCATCATTTTTAAGAATTCATCTTGATTAGGGTGCATGCGTATAGATTCTGCTAAATATTCATAACTCTCTGAGTCGCCGGCTATCCACTGACCTAGATGTGGCAAGAAATTAAACGAATAGAGGTCATAAAGATCAGATACTAAGCTAGATTTAGGTTTAGAGAATTCTAAAACTAATAATCTTCCATTTGGTTTTAGACACCTATTAAATTCCTTTAAAGCCTCATCTTTGTTTGTTACGTTTCTGATACCAAAAGCAATTGAAATGCAATTAAAAGAATTATCAGGAAAGGGAAGATCTTCAGCATCAGCAACGAGACTTTTTACATTCAAAAGACCCGAATCTAAGACTCGATCTCGACCAATTTTTAACATCTTCTCGTTTATATCAGAGAGATAAACTTTTCCCTGGTTTCCGACAATTTCAGAAAATAAAATAGCTAAGTCTCCTGTTCCACCTGCTACATCCAAAACCGTGTCGTTTTCCTTAAGATTACTCATTTGAACAGTAGCTCTTTTCCAAAGTCTATGAATACCAACAGACATCAGATCGTTCATTAGATCGTATTTATTTGCTACAGAATCAAAAACTCCTTTCACCAAATCAGGTTTTTCATTAGGATTAACCTTTTTATATCCAAAATCGGCTTCTTTTTTACTTTTGTCGTTCATAATATTTTTTTAGATAGTAGTATTGTAAAGTAAACACATGGAAAAAAAATTAATCTGGCTAGATTTAGAAATGACAGGCTTAGATCCAAATGCTGAAAGGATTATAGAAATCTATACCTGCGTAACGAATGAGGACCTTACAGAAATAATTGAAGGCCCCGGAATGGTTATTTCTCAATCAAAAGAATTAATTGACGGTATGGATGACTGGAACCAAGAACATCATTCTGCTTCGGGTTTAATAGATGAAGTTTTATTAAGTGAAATTTCAGAAAAAGAGGCAGAACAAAAAACTTTAGAATTTTTAAAACAACATGTTGGTAAAAATGAATCTCCTCTTTGCGGAAATACTGTGTGGCATGATAGAAAATTTCTGAGTTTATATATGCCTGAACTTGAAGATTATTTTCATTACCGTTGCATTGATGTTAGCTCAGTAAAAGAACTAACAAAAAGGTGGAGACCAGATATCAATATTCAGCATGCTCAAAAAAACGCCGTCCACAGAGCCGAGGCGGATGTTTATGAGTCAATTAATGAATTAAGATTTTATAGGGATACAATCTTTGCTCAATCTAGCTAATCAATGTAAATTATTTATAATCCTGCTCTCGAATTAAGAATATGAAAAAAGTTTTTATAAAGACCCACGGTTGCCAAATGAACGAATACGATTCAGAAAAAATGCTGGATATGTTGTCGCTAGAAGAAAAGTTCATTCATACCAATAATCAAGAGGAAGCCGATTTACTAGTTTTAAATACTTGTTCAATTCGTGAAAAAGCTCAAGAAAGAGTTTTTCACCAAGTAGGAAGATGGAAAAAACTAAAAGATAAAAATCCTAATCTAAAAATAGCAATAGGCGGTTGTGTTGCCAGCCAAGAAGGTCAAAAAATCTCTAAAAGAGCTCCTGCCGTGGATATAGTTTTCGGCCCACAAACTCTGCATAGACTTCCTAATATGTATAGAAATGCTGTATTAGAAGAAAAAAATCAAATAGATATATCCTTTCCAAAAATAGAAAAATTTGACTACATTCCTGACACAAAAACAGACGAACCTACAGCTTTTGTTTCTATTGCAGAGGGCTGTAATAAATATTGTTCTTTTTGTGTTGTTCCTCATACAAGAGGTCATGAGGTAAGTAGACCCGTCCAAGACATCATTGAAGAAATAAAAAAACTAGCCGACCAAGGAGTCAGAGAAGTTAACTTATTGGGTCAAAATGTAAATAACTATAAAGGCTTGGAAAACGGAGAAAAAAAATCTTTAGCTTTCCTGATAGAGAGGACAGCAAAAATTAATGGTATCGATCGAATTAGATATACCACAAGCCACCCGTACGAGTTTCGCGATGACTTAGTCGATTTATATGCAAATTTACCTGAATTGGTTAGTCACGTGCATTTGCCTATTCAAAGTGGTTCGGATCGAATCTTAAAGTTAATGAGACGAAGATATACCGTAGAAAAGTACTTAGATTTAGTCGCTAGAATCAAAAAGAATAGACCTAACATTAGCTTATCTTCTGATTTCATCGTCGGCTTTCCAAATGAGTCAGAGCAAGATTTTGAAGATACTTTAGCTGTTATAGATGAAGTGAAATATGATGAATCTTTCAGTTTTATTTATAGCCAAAGGCCAAATACTCCAGCAGCAGAGATGGCAGATAATGTAACTGTAGAAGAAAAAAAAGAAAGACTAGCTATTTTGCAGGACAAACTAAATCATCACGCATTTAACATAGGTAGAAAAATGGTAGGCACTGTTGAAACATGTTTAGTAACTGGAATTTCTAAAAAAAATCCAGGCGAATTGCAAGCAAGAACAGAAAATAATAGAGTTGTGAACTTCCCTTCAAGCTCTAAATTAGTAGGAGAATTTATAGATATCGAGATAGTAGATCAATTAACTAATTGTTTAAGAGGTAAAATAAAAACTGAAAGTAATTTATGCCAAAACTAAAATTTAAACTCCCCGCCATAGAATCTGAAAATCTCTCTTTACTCTGTGGACCTGTCAATACAAATTTAAATCAAATAGAACAATCTCTTGAAGTAAAAATAAAAAGCAGAGGCAATAGTTTTTCTATTTCTGGCGACAAGAATAATGTAATTAAGAGCAAATTAATTATAGAAGATTTAGCTTCTTTAGCTAAATCAAGGGATTCGGTCAGCGCAGATGAAGTTCATTTTTCTATCAGACGAGCTTTAAACGGGGCAACTAAGGACAATAATGGTCAAATTTTTGAATTAAAAAAAGAAAAGGATCTTACAGTCCAAACTCCTAAACTTTATGTTTCTCCAAGAAATAAGTCACAAGCAGAATTTCTATCTTCAATCTACGAAAAAGATATTGCGTTTGGAATTGGCCCTGCCGGAACTGGAAAAACTTATTTAGCAGTTGCAGCTGCTGTAAATCAATTCATGGAAGATAAAGTAAATAAAATAATTTTAACTAGACCAGCAGTTGAAGCTGGCGAGCATTTGGGATTTTTACCTGGAGATCTATCAGAAAAAATAGATCCTTATCTAAGGCCTTTATATGATGCTTTATACGAGATGATGGGTATGGAGAAAGTTAATCGACTTGTAGAAAACGGAAAAATTGAAGTGGCACCTCTCGCTTATATGAGAGGGAGAACTCTTAATGATGCATTTCTTATTCTTGATGAGGCTCAAAACTGCACACCAGCACAAATGAAAATGTTTCTAACCAGAATAGGATTTGGCTCAACGGCAGTTGTAACAGGAGACATTACCCAAACCGACTTACCAAAGGGCACTTTGTCCGGCTTATCAGATGCGATTAAAGTTTTAGAAAAAGAAAAAGGCATTTCTTTTTTCTACTTTCATCCTGAAGATGTCGTAAGACACGGTTTAGTTCAAAAAATCATTGAAGCTTATGAGAAAAATTCTTGGTAATGAAAATATTTTTAAATAATTTTGAAGAATCAGGATCTAAGATAACTAAGAATCAAGTTTCTAATATACTGAATAAAGTACTAGAAGAGGCAGGATTTCAAAAAGAAAATTTTGAAAATAAAGAGCTAAGCATTTCATGTGTCTCAAAAAAAGAAAGTAGAACTCTTAATAAGAAATATAGAGGAAAAAATAGATCTACTAATGTTTTATCGTTCAGCGCAGATAAAAATTTAACAAAACATACTTTAGTTGGAGATATTATTTTATGTATAGAAATAATTAAAAAAGAAGCAAAAGAGTATTCAAAAGACTTTGAAAATAGACTAAAACATATGATAATCCACGGCTTCTTGCATCTTTTAAACTTTAATCATGAAGAAAATCATGAAAGAATAAAAATGGAAGATTTAGAAATTATTATTATGAAAAAGATATCAGCCGGAGAACCTTACTAGTTAATGAGAGAAGAACCTCCAAGTACAGAGGCTCAATCTGAAATAAAATTGGGCTTAATACAAAAAATTAAAAATTATTTTAGAGAGCTTTATATAAAGATTTCATATAAGCCTTTGGATCAAGAAGAGTTAACTTCGGTTTTAAGAGACGCCGAAGAAAATAATGTAATAGATAAGGGAATTTTAGGCATGATAGAAGAAACTATTGAATTTTCTTCAATTCCAGTCAGGGATGTGATGGTGCCAAGATCACAAATGATATTAATTAATAATAATGACTCATTGGATATCTTGCTTAAAAAAGTAGTTGAATCGTCTCACTCAAGATTTCCTGTTTTAGATGAATCCAAAGATAGCATTACTGGAATTTTACTTGCCAAAGATCTTTTAAAGTTTGCACCCGGTCTGATAAAAGATGAGTTTGATAGTCAGGAATTTGAACTAGATAAAATTATAAGACCAGTGAAACATATTCCTGAGAGCAAAAAGATTAATATTCTTCTAGAAGAGTTTAAGTCCAATAGAAGTCACATGGCTTTAGTAGTAGATGAGTTTGGAGAAGTAAGTGGCTTAGTAACTATTGAAGACGTTCTAGAAGAAATTGTTGGAGAAATTGAGGATGAAACTGATCAGACCGATGATCAGAAAATTACACAGATTTCAAATCGTGAATACAGCGTATCAGGTTTAACTGAGATTGAAGAATTTAACTTGAAGTTCAATACGTCTTTTGAGGATAACGATTTTGATACCATTGCTGGATACGTAATGAATAAATTTGGAAAATTTCCAGTCGTTAACGAATCTATTAAAATTGAAAAAATAAAATTTACGGTTTCATCTGCAAATAAAAAACAAATCAATAAGCTGAGAGTTAGAGTTTAATTATTTTTTGAATAAACTTAGCTTGCAGACTTAATTTTAACCAGCCCACTACAATCTATTTTTAGAATATAATATTTAAATGAGTCAGAGAGCGATTTACCCAGGTACATTTGACCCAATGACAAAAGGGCATGTAGATCTTATTGAAAGAGCATGTAATCTCTTTGATGAAATTGTTATTGCTATAGCAGCAAGTGAAGCCAAAAATCCACTTTTTACCTTAGACGAAAGAATTAAAATTGCAGAAAAAATCTTTGAAAGTAACGAAAATGTCAAAGTCATCGGTTTCTCTGGGCTTTTAGTTGACCTAGCAAAAGATAACGATGCAAAAATATTAATTAGGGGCTTGAGAGTAGTTGCAGATTTTGAGTATGAATTTCAGCTTGCAAATATGAATCGAGCAATGATGCCAGAATTAGAAAGTGTCTTTCTAACTCCTAAAGAACAATATAGTTACATTTCATCTTCTTTAGTAAAAGAAATTTGTAAGATGGGTGGAGATGTATCCGAGTTTGTTGATCCTTTTTCTTTATCTGAACTAAAGAGAAAATATGGTTAATTTTGACAGGTTGAGCAATAGACAGTTTGTCTGTTAGCTTGTCGAATTTCTTTCAATTTTTTGTTGCACCTAACACAATTTTCACCACCTCTGTCGTAAACTTTTAACTCTTTTTTAAAGTAACCCGGCGCTTCTTCTGCATTTGTATAATCTTTTAACGTTGTACCTCCTGCCTCTATTGCTTCCCTTAAAGTTATTATAATTGCATGACTAAGCTCTTCAAATTTAACTTTCGAAATTAAGCCAGATTTTTTTGTAGGCCTTATCCCAGCCATAAAAAGAGCTTCATTAGCGTATATGTTTCCTACTCCTACTACAATTTTAGAGTCCATTATAAAATTTTTGATTGGTAAGCTTTTTTTTCTAGATTTTTTAAAGAGATAATCTCCATTAAAATTATTTCCTAAAGGCTCTGGACCTAAATTTTTGATTAATTTATGATCGTTTGGATCCTTTCTGGTTTTCAACATTGCTCCAAACTTCCTTATATCGGTATATCTTAATGTCCAACCATCTGTAAAATTGATATCCCAGTGTTCATGTTTAACTGGAGGGTTTAATTTTTTAGAAATTCTTAACTTTCCTGACATTCCAAGATGGATTAATACAGAACCCTTCTTATTCGCTAAATTAAGAATAATATATTTTCCTCTTCTATATGCGCTTTCGAAAGACTGATTTTTTAAGAAAGAGCTCATATCAGCTGGAATAGGCCATCTTAGTTTTTTATCACGACAGACAAAGGACGTAATTTTTTTGTGAAGAATGCCTCTAGATATACCTTTTAAAGTAGTTTCTACTTCTGGAAGTTCAGGCATTATTCAGTCATAAAATTGCTTAAGTCATAAACATCCCTCGGTGATAGAGAACCCGAGGCAATTTTTAAAGCAAATTCTGACAAAATAAAGTCATACCTAGCTGAATTTAAATCTCGTTGGGCAGAAAAGAAGCTTTTCTCTGCATTTAATAAATCTACAATGTTTCTTGTATTCGATTCATAACCAAACCTTGTTGCTTTCAAAGCTAGTTCTGATGAGGTTAATGCTTGATTTCTAGCTTTTACATTTGCAATGTTGGTTAAGACGGATGAGTATCTTGATTTTACGTCTCTGATAGTAGATCTCTCAGCTAAAATTTCTTCTTGTTTTGCTTTTTCCAATAAAGCGTATGCTTCTCTTCTTTCAGAACTAACAAGTCCTCCAGCCATTAAAGGCCACGAAAATTGAAGGCTATATCTCGTATTTTCTATCTCAGTTTCATCAAAGCTAAAACCGCTTCCCGAAAAGCCAGAAATAGTTCTATTAGTATTTCTAGTGATATTTCCGACTAAATCTACATCAGGAAGATGATTAGATAGTTTGCTTCGTGCATTTCTATAAGCAGCTTTTGTCGACATTTGAGCTGCTTTTAAAAGATAGTTATTTCTAAGAGCTAATCCAACCCATTCTTCTTGTGACTTAGGATCAGGAGAGCTAATTGGAAAGTCTTTATTTAAATCTTTCAATTCTGGGGCTTCGCCAATAATTGCTATTAATGCTTCTCTAGAAAACTCAAATTGACCTTCTCCAGCAATAGTTGAAACTTTTGCAAGGTCGAAAAATGCTTGAGCTTCTTGAAATTCTGTTACTGAAGTTACTCCTTCTTCAAAAAGTCTTTTTGAACGATCGCGTTGTTTTTTTATTGCCGCCTCTTCTGACTTAGCTACTTCTAAGTCTTTTTTTGCTTTTAGTAAATTAAAGTAAGTTTCAGTTACTCTTAAAATGGTTTCTTGTTGAGCATAACTAAATTGAGCCTTAGCTACTTCACTCATTGCTCTTCCTTGGCCAAATTGAAACCATCGATCTAGTCTAAAAATTGGCTGAACTAAGTCGGCTGAATATGAATAAGAATTATTACCATCACTCCCTTCTTGATCAAAAGTTACACTTCCACCCTTGAGGACTTCAGATTCATTCCAATTTGTTGAAGCTCTGGTTGTAATATTAGGCAAAAGACCCGCAATACCTTTTGCTTTAGCTTCTTTATTAGCTTTATATGTAGCTTGGGCGATTCGAAGTTGTGGGTCTTCTTTCAAGGCTAATTCGTAAACTTCAGCAAGAGTCAAAGTTTCAGAAAAAGCATTAAGAGAAAAAAAGGTAAAAAAAACAGGTAAAAAAAACTTAAAAATATTCAACTTTAATCCCCGAAACTGTTAAAAGATTTATAATATAACTATATTAATTTTTTAAAGGTAAAAATACTATATAAAATAGATTGTCTTAAAAATTTTAAAAATATATGAAAAAAATCGATTCTAAGTCTTTAGAAAATTCCCCAGAAGCTGGAGAAATACTTAAAACCGCCAGCAAGACTTTTAACGGATCAAAAAAAATCTATTTAACTGGCTCGAAACCTGAAATAAGGGTTCCAATGAGAGAAGTAATTCAAACTAATTCAATTAGCAAGGAAGGAGAACATAGAAATCCTCCTATTTATTTATACGATTGCTCAGGGCCATATACAGACCCTGATGTTGAAATTGATATTGAAAAAGGCTTACCGAAATTAAGAGAAAGTTGGCTGACTGAAAGAAGGTTTAAATACCCAGGCGAAACGCAAATGTCTTTAGCTAAAAAAGGAGTAATCACTGAGGAGATGGAATATATAGCTATTAGGGAAAATCAAAACTTAGAAGAAAACATAAAATTAAAAAATGGCAATTTCCACAAAGGCGAAAATTTCGGAGCTAGCATTCCGGAAAAATACACTCCTGAATTTGTTAGAGATGAAATAGCTTCTGGTAGAGCTGTGATTCCAGCAAATATTAATCATTCCGAAATTGAGCCAATGATCATTGGAAGAAATTTTAAAATAAAGGTGAATGCCAATATTGGAAATTCAGCTTTATCTTCATCAATACATGATGAGGTTGAAAAACTAACTTGGTCTACGAGATGGGGTGGAGATACCGTTATGGATTTAAGTACGGGTAAGAATATTCATGAAACTAGAGAGTGGATTATCAGAAATTCTCCAGTACCAATTGGAACCGTTCCTATTTACCAAGCTTTAGAAAAGGTTAATGGAGTTGCAGAGGATCTTAATTGGGAAGTATTTGAGGAAACTTTAATTGAGCAAGCTGAACAAGGAGTTGATTATTTTACGATTCACGCAGGAGTTTTACTTAGATATGTCCCTTTAACAGCTGAAAGAGTGACAGGGATTGTTTCAAGAGGCGGATCGATAATGGCTAAATGGTGCTTGGCTCATCATAAAGAAAACTTTTTGTACACTCGCTTCGAAGATATTTGTAAAATCATGAAAAAGTACGATATTACCTTTTCACTGGGTGATGGGCTTCGTCCTGGATCAGTAGCAGATGCGAACGATGAGGCACAATTTGGTGAACTTAAAACTTTAGGTGAATTAACAAAGATCGCTTGGAAGCATGAGGTTCAGACAATGATAGAGGGACCAGGCCATGTTCCGATGCAACTAATAAAGGAGAATATGGATCTTCAATTAGAAGAATGTGACGAGGCTCCTTTTTACACCTTAGGCCCTTTAACTACTGATATAGCTCCTGGATACGATCACATCACTTCAGCAATTGGAGCCGCGATGATCGGTTGGTATGGTTGTGCCATGCTTTGTTATGTTACGCCAAAAGAACATTTAGGGCTTCCAAACAAAGAAGACGTTAAGGAGGGTTTAATGGCTTATAGAATAGCTGCGCATGCAGGCGATCTTGCCAAAGGACTTCCTTCAGCTCAAATTAGAGATAATGCATTATCTGCATCGAGGTTTGATTTTAGATGGGAAGATCAATTCAATTTAGGTCTAGATCCTGAACGAGCAAAATCTTTTCACGATGAGACTTTGCCTAAAGACTCAGCTAAGGTAGCTCACTTTTGTTCAATGTGCGGCCCTAAATTTTGTTCAATGAAAATTTCTCAAGATGTGAGAGATTACGCAAAAAAAGAGCAAGAAGAAGCAATGCAAGAAAAAGCACAAGAATTTAAAGACCTAGGAAGTAAAATATATAATGAGGTTTAAGAGGATTGCATGATTCAGATTGGAGAAAAATTACCTAGTGCTCAGCTTTTCAAAGTGGGCGAAAAAGGAATAGATGAATTAGATTCTCTAGAATACGTTTCAAATAAAAAAGTCGTTTTAGTTGCTGTTCCAGGAGCCTTCACCCCCACATGCTCTTTCAAACAAATGCCTGGTTTCGTGGATCATGCTGACGAAATATTATCTAAGAACGTAGATGAAATAATTTGTGTTGCAGTAACAAATCCTTTTGTTATGAAAGCTTGGGGGAAAAGTCTTTCGGTTGGTGAAAAAATAACTATGCTTGCTGATGGCAATGGAGCTTTCGCAAAAGCCTGCGATCTTGAACTTGACCTTTCTGCAATGGGTATTGGAAAAGTCTCATCAAGGTATGCAATTATTATTGAAGATGGAACCGTTACCTCTTTTCTAGATGAAGGTGGCGGAGGATTTGTATTGAGCAGTGCGGAAAATATTTTAGAGAAACTTTAAATTGGTACCTTCAGATTATACTTCCGAGTCTATAGAGGTCTTAACGGGTTTAGAGCCCGTTCGAAAAAGACCAGGAATGTATACGGATACAGCGAGTCCAAATCATCTTGTTATGGAGGTTATCGATAATAGCGTTGATGAGGCTCTTGCAGGTCATGCAAAAGAGATTTCAGTAAATTTGCACAAAGATTTTTCAGTGACTGTTGAAGATGATGGAAGAGGTATGCCAGTCGATATTCATCCTGAAGAGAAAGTTCCAGGCGTTGAGTTAATTTTTTCGAGACTGCATGCTGGAGCTAAGTTTACTAATAAAGAATATACGTTTTCAGGAGGATTACACGGCGTCGGCGTTTCAGTAGTAAATGCTCTATCGAAAAAATTGAAGGCAGAAATTAAAAGAGATGGAAAAAAGTTTGAAATTTCTTTTGCTGATAGTTTAAAAAAGAAAGATCTAAGAGAAATTGATAAAGTTGGCCAAAGAAATACTGGAACAAAAATAACTTTTAAACCAGATGAGAGTTTCTTTGATACGGAAAAAATTTCTGCGAAATCCCTATCATATTCTTTGAGAGCCAAAGCAGTACTTTGCCCTGGATTAAAAATTAAATTTAAAAATGAAATAAGTGGCGAAAAAGAGGAATGGTTTTTCGTCGACGGTCTGGGCGATTATCTTTCTACAGAATTAGGAGAAGGCGTGTATATTCCAGGAGACCCAATTTTAGGAGAATACAGTGACAAAGAAACAGCTTTATCTTGGGCAGTTATTTGGGAACGAGGAGACAGAGAAAGCATTAATGAAAGTTATGTAAACTTGATACCAACTTTGCAAGGTGGAACACATGTTTCAGGAATGAGAACTGGAATTACTGATGCAATAAAAGAATTTTGTGATTACAGAAAATTAATTCCGAAAGGAGTTAAATTAACTCCTGATGATGTCTGGAAGAATTGTTCTTTCATTTTGTCTGTAAAACTCAAAGATCCTCAGTTTACTGGCCAAACCAAAGAAAAACTTTCATCTAAAGATTTTCAAAATATTACTGCGTCAATAACAAAAGATTCATTCTCTATTTGGTTAAATCAAGAAACACAAGCTGCAGAGGAGATAGCTTTTCTATGTATAGAGAACGCTCAAGCTAGATCTAGGGCAAGCCAAAAGGTAGAAAGGAAAAAAATAACCAAAGGAATTACTTTACCTGGAAAATTATCAGATTGTGTTTCGTCTGATGTCGGTGAAACAGAACTATTCCTCGTTGAAGGAGAGTCAGCAGGGGGCTCAGCTAAACAAGCGAGAAATAGAAATTTTCAAGCTGTTATGTCTTTAAAAGGAAAAATTTTAAATACTTGGGAAGTCAACACCGATGCAGTTACGCAATCGCAAGAAGTAAAAGACATAGCTATGGCAGTGGGACTTGATCCTGGATGCAAAGAATTAAATGGTCTGAGATATGGAAAAATATGTATTCTAGCTGACGCCGATACTGACGGTGCACACATCGCTACCTTAATCTGTGCACTTTTTTTAAAACATTTTAGGCCACTGGTTGAAAAAGGACATTTATTTGTTGCACAGCCGCCTTTGTTCAGAATAGATCAAGGTAAAGATGTCTTTTATGCTCTTGATGAGGATGAGAAAGATCAAATAGTTAAGCAGCTAACTAAACAAAATAAAGTAAAGAAAATTGAAATTCAAAGGTTTAAAGGATTAGGAGAAATGAATCCTTCTCAATTAAGAGAAACAACCATGCAAATTGAAGGAAGAAGGTTATTGAAATTAACCCTAGAAAAAGGAAATACAGCTACTTCGATGATGGATAAATTATTATCTAAAAAACGTGCGGCCGATAGAAAAGATTGGTTAGAAACAAAAGGAGATTTAGCAACTATAAATGAGTAAAGAAGAAAGTTTACCAATAGGTGGATACGCCGAAAAAGCTTATTTGGAATATTCCATGTATGTTATTTTGGACAGAGCATTACCTTTTGTTGGTGATGGATTAAAACCTGTTCAAAGAAGAATCGTTTATGCCATGTCAGAATTGGGATTAAAATCCACTTCTAAGTTTAAAAAAAGTGCCAGGACTGTTGGAGACGTAATAGGTAAATTTCATCCCCACGGAGATGGAGCTGCCTATGAAGCTATGGTGTTAATGGCCCAAAATTTTTCAACTCGATATCCTTTAATTGAAGGCCAAGGAAACTTTGGTTCTTTAGACGACCCGAAAAGTTTTGCTGCTATGCGATATACGGAATGTCGACTATCGGCATACGCCCAAACACTGCTCAGTGAAATTTCTCAGGGTACTGTCGATTGGATGCCAAATTTTGATGGCACCTTGATTGAACCAAAATTCCTCTCTTCAAGATTGCCTAATGTTTTGCTAAATGGAGCTTCTGGTATAGCTGTTGGGATGGCAACAGATATTCCTCCACATAATTTAAGTGATGTTGTGAAAGCCTCTATTGCACTAATTGATAATCCTAAAATGACTGTCACTGATTTAATTGAATACATCCCAAGCCCTGATTTTCCAACCAAAGCAGAAATTATCTCCTCTCCAGAAGAAATGTTAGAAATGTACTCGACCGGCAGGGGCTCGGTTAAATTGAGAGCTACTTATGAAATAGAGGACGGAGAAATTGTTATTACTGCTCTGCCTTATCAAGTTTCAACTTCTAAGATTTTAGAGCAAATAGCTGCTCAAGTTGAAACCAAGAAAATAAATATGATTGATGATCTTAGAGACGAAAGTGATGAAGACAATCCTTCAAGAATTATTATAGTGCCGCGTTCTAATAGAATAGATAAGGATGCTTTGATGAGCCACCTCTTTGCAACTACGGATTTAGAAAAAAACATAAGAGTGAACATCAATGCAATAGGCTTAAACGGAAAGCCGCAAGTATTTGACTTGAAAAAAATTCTCAAAGAATGGCTTAAGTTCAGAACCGATACTATCAAAAGAAGACTACAACATAGATTGGATTGGGTTAATGACAGGTTGCATATTCTAGAAGGACTTTTAATAGCTTATTTAAATTTAGACGAGGTAATAAAAATAATTAGAACTCACGACAAGCCAAAAAAAGAGCTTATGAAGAAATTTAAGCTCTCTGAAATTCAAGCAAATGCCATCTTAGATATTAGACTCAGACAATTAGCCAAATTAGAAGAAGAAGCAATTTTATCTGAAAAAAATGAACTGTCTCTTGAGGCAAAGGAGCTTGAAAAGACTTTGAGTTCGGCCAGTAGATTAAAAACCTTAATTAAAAAAGAACTAAAAGAGGATTTGGAGGAATTTGGCGACGAAAGAAATAGTTCTTTAACCGAAGTCGAGGAAGCTAAAGCTTTTGATGAAAAGGAACTAATTTCTAATGACCCCATGACTGTGGTACTTTCTCAAAGGGGCTGGATAAGAGCTGCCAAAGGTCACGATGTCGACGCTGAAGCATTGCAGTACAGAGAAGGAGACGGGTATTTGTCTTCGACAAAAGCTAGGAACAGCCAAAACGCAGTAATATTGGATAATTTTGGTAAAGCTTATTCTTTGCCCATTCATAAATTGCCAAGCGCTAGAGGACAAGGCGATCCAGTCTCAGGAAGTATCAATGCTCAATCAGGAGCAACTTTTTCAGGAGTTGTTGCAGGAAATGATGAAGAACTGTGTATTTTATCTACCGATGCAGGGTATGGCTTTATCGCTAAAATTGTCGATTTACAGACTAAGAACAAATCTGGTAAAGCTGCAATAAATGCTAAAGGTGCAAAACCTCTAGATCCTAAGACGATAAAATCTATTGAAGATTCGTATATCGCGTCTATCTCAATCGAAGGAAAAATGCTTCTGATCGAAGCTGCTGATTTACCAGTTTTATCAAAGGGAAAAGGGAATAAAATTATTTCTATTGATAAGGGCAAGCACGCAGCAAATGAAGATGGCCTTCTTTTTTTATTGGCTCTTCCAAAAGACGCGTCTTTGAAAGTATTTAGTGGCAAACAACATTACGTAATAAAACCGAACGATCTAAAGAATTTTGTTGGCGTCAGAGGAAGGAAAGGAAACTTTTTGCCTAAAGGGTTCAGAAGAGTAGAAAATGCAGAAGTGCTTTTACCAGATGACGGGTAGTTTGATATATTTACTTTTAATTTAGTTTAGGAGAATTAAATGAGAGAACCAGTTTTAGATAGAAGTCGTTATATGAACTATAAAGCAGAGGGTGCTCCGGATGATTTTCATCATGTGGCTTGGAAAACTATGAAATATGATGAAATGATTAATTTTTATTCTAGTTTATTTGACTGTCAGCCTCTTTATACCAGCGAAAATCTAACTTTCTTAACATTTGATGAAGAGCATCATAGGATAGCGATAGCTAACACCTCTGCTGCTTTAAAAAACCTAAGCTGGTTTCCAAAATTAATGATCAACTTTTTAGTCTCGTTAAGAAACTTTGTCAGCCGTATCACACCTAATTTAGTTGGCTTAGATCATATTTCTTACAAAATGGATTCGATAGAAAGTTGGTTTAATTTTTATCATAAAGCCAAAGAAAAAAACTTAAATCCTGCTTGGACTATAAATCACGGCTGGATATCTGGAATTTATTATAGAGATCCCGACGGGCATTTAGTTGAAGTTTTCTATGAGCATTTCAGATCAGCTGAAGAATTTAGAACAACTGACGCTATTTCTCCTGATTTTGCCGAAGAACCCATTGGAACAAATATGGATATAGATGTCTTATATGAAATGTATAAAAGTGGTACTCCTTTTGAAGAACTAATAGTCAAAGGCAACACTGTGCCTGAAGGAAAAAAACCAGTATTTGGAATGGAAGCCGTTATGAATATGAGGAAAAAATTTAAATAAATAGAAGAATGGTTAGAAAAATATTTCTCTCATTAGTTCTTCTTTTTCTTTTTGGTTGCGTCGCGCCAAGCACAACTTTTGAAGAGTTAGATCAATCTCAAATTGATGAAGCAATAGCAATAATCAAAAATACAGAACTTGCAAAGCCAGTAGAGAGATCTAGGAAAGAATCGGTTATTTTAGTGGAGGATATTATTGAAAAAATAACACCCGCCGCTAATCAGTGGTGTGAAGAGAATAACGTCCCTAAGGCAAGATGTAGTTGGAAAGTTAATTACCTAGATGACGACATGTTCAATGCATTTGCTTCCGGAAGAAATACAATTACTTACACTAAGGGACTTATGAATGGCGTAGCCTCAGAAGAAGAAGTGGCGTTTGTCATAGCTCATGAAATAGCTCACCACTTAGGCAATCACATAGCTAACGCGCAAAGAAATATTTTACTGGGTAGTCTTGCTGGAAGAATTTTGGGAACTGTAGTAGATGGATCCGACGACTTAATTTCTCAAACCACAGATTTGGGTGCCAGATTTGGCTCTTTGGTCTTTTCTAGAGATCAAGAAAAAGAAGCAGATTATTTTTCTTTAATAATTTTAAATAATTCGGGATATGATTTGCTGGAAGCAAGAAATATAATTATTAGAATGGCGCAAAGATCAGAAAGAGAAGATCGCTCATCTTTTTTTGATACTCATCCAACAGGGCCGGAAAGATTAGCTAGTTTTAATAAAACTTATAAAGAATTCTTAAAAAATTAACTTAGCTTTTTTGCTGCTTTTTCAAACCTCTTAAATCCTTCTTCAATTTCAGAGTCTTCAATAATCAAAGATGGAGCCAATCTTATGGTTTTGTCACCAGAGGCTTGAACAAGAATTAGTCTTTTTTTATAGCACTCATTTATAAAATCTGCTGCCTTAATTTTTTTAAAGTCACAACAAATCCAAAGCCCTGCCGATCTAATATCTTTAAATAAATTATATTTTTCAGATAATTTATTTAGTTCTTGATTGAATTTAATAGTTTTTTGAATGACGCCTGTTAAAACTTTTTTATTAGAAATTATTTCCACTACTTTTTTTGCAACTTCGCAAGCTAAAGGATTTCCACCGAAAGTGCTCCCATGAGTTCCAGGCTGAAATGCTTGAGCTATTTTGGTTGTGGTTAAAGTAGCGCCAATTGGTATTCCCCCGCCTAAGCCTTTAGCTAAGGTTGAGATATCGGGATTGACACCATAGCCCATGTAGGCCATCAATGAGCCTGTTCTACCAATACCACTTTGAACCTCATCAAAAATGAGCAGGCAATCGTTATCATCTGCTAATTTTCTAAGACCTTCTAAGAAAGGATTTTCTGCCCTGATTATTCCTGATTCACCCAGTATGGGTTCAATAAATATAGCTGCAGTTTTTTTGTTTAAGACTTTTTTTACTGATTTTAGATCATTAAACGTAGCTCTTTTAAAGCCTTTAAGAAGTGGCCCAAAACCAGTTTTTTGAATTTTAGAATCTCCAGCAGTGATATTAAGCATTGAGCGGCCATGAAAAGCATTAGTGAAAACTATAATTTCATGTTTTTCAGGTTTCTTCTGATCAAAAAAATATTTTCTGGCTAATTTAATAGCTGCCTCATTGGCCTCATTTCCTGAATTAGAGAAAAAAACTTTATCAGCAAAAGTTTTTTCGGCAAGCATTTCGCTTAATTCCAAAGCTGGCTTATTAAAAAGATAATTACTAACGTGCCATAGCTTAGAAGATTGTTCTTTAAGAACTTTATTGAGTGCTGGATGAGAATGTCCTAAACATGTAACAGCAATACCGCCTCCAAAATCTACATAGTCTTTGCCTTTGTCGTCCCAAAGAATAGATTTCTTCCCTTTGACAGGAATAAATTCTGCAGGGGCATAATTTGGCATCAATGCCGTTCTATCAATAGAATTATTTTTTTTCATTAAATATAATTTTTTTTAGAATAGTCATAATGACTTTAAAGTAATATTAAAACATGGTTATAGCAGATCGTCTCAACTCTGATAATTCTTTTAGAGTTTCAATTACCCCTAATCGTTCGATTTCTTGGCGTGGTAATTTAATATTCGTTTTTTTAGTTTCTGTTCCTTTAACCATAATAGCTTTGGGATTTTTGTATGTTGGAGCACCTATTATTTTGCCTTTTGCCGGCTTAGAGATTTTACTTGTTCTTACAGCTTTATATTTTGTTTTCAAAGATGCAAATAGAAAAGAAATTCTTACATTTACTCCTGAAAAATTAATTATCGAAAAGGGCAGATTGAGACCAGAAACAACAACAGAATTTGTTAGAGAGTGGGCTTATGTATTTGTTGAAAAGGCAACTCACCCTTGGTATCCATTGCACATAGTTATTTCTTCAAAAGGCGAAAGGGTGCCGATTGGAGATTTCCTCACGGAAGAAGATAAAAAAATTCTTATTGCAAAGATGGATGAAATTATCCAAGAATTAAGAACTATGTAAGCTTACTTTGCTCTTTGATTAAATCTGCGACCAATCATAGCTGAAGCGATATTGACTTTCTGCACATCAATTGTGCCGCCTGCAATTCCCCATCCGAAAGAATCTCTTACTTTGCGCTCCATGCCATATTCTTTATTAAAGCCATAACCGCCCATTAATTGCATCGCGGTTGTCGTAACTTCTCTGGAAATTTCATTAGCAAAACATTTTGCTGAGCTGGATTCCAGAATATCTGGTAACCCATTTGCAGCATTGAATACCGCACGATGGATTAGGAGACGCGAAGCTTCTACTTTCATTAACATGTCTGCCAATTTAATTTGGACAGCTTGAAAATCAACAATGGGTTTTCCAAACTGCTCTCTTTCTTGAACATAATTTTGAACATAGTCCAAGGCAGAAGAAGCTTGAGCGAGAGCCATTGTGGCATTTCCACATCTTTCTAAATCAAAAGTCTCCATGAGCTTTTTAAAGCCATCTTCAGGTTCAACGAGAAGGTTTTCAATCGGCACCTCAACATTATCAAAATAAATATCTGCAGAGGGGATCCCTCGCCAACCCATGAGGTTTTCATTATTTCCAAAAGTTAGACCAGGAGTATCAATATCAACAAAAACTGCCCCAATCCCTTTAGCTGCCGGAGCATCTGACATTCTTGCGTAAACCACGTAGCCATCGGAATGGCCAGCACCAGAACACCAGCGTTTATTTCCATTGATAATAATTTTATCGCCTTTTATTTCTGCCTTAGTTTTCAAATCGGTTAGTCCTGTACCAGCTCCTGGTTCAGACATACTCACCGCGACAACCATTTCACCACTACAAACTTTGGGGATAACTCTTTCTTTTAGAGCATCAGTAGCAAAATGTTGTAAAACTTTCACAGGCCCAGCATTTGCTTCAAAAACTGGCCAGCCAACTGCAGAAGAGATTTTTCCAAATTCTTCTAAGATAATTATTGCTTCTAAATTTGTAAGGCCTTGACCGCCATATTCGGCGGGCGTGTTTACGCCAAGAAAACCCATTTCGCCAATTTTCATTAAGGCATCTTTCGGAACAGGGTCGCCTGTTTCTTCTAATTCATCCGCTAAAGCAGGCAACTCATTTTGTGCATATTCACGAGCTACTTTTTGAAGTTCTAGTTGTTCAGAAGTTAGTTTAAAGTCCATAGTTATTATTAAATGTGCGAGCAATTATACACATTGAGTTAAAATATCGACATGCCCAAAGAAAAAAAATATCCTATTCCAGAAGGGTATGAACTCATCAATCAAACTGAACATCATATTCGTCACATTGGCGATGGTTTTCACAGGCGTGATGAAGACGGCAATCTGATAATGGCATTTTGGATTAAAAAAGAAAATTGCAATTCAGCTGACGTTGCTCATGGAGGCATGCTAATGAGTATTGCTGATTATTCATTAGCTTCAGCCTCGATGCCTTCAAGAGATAACTATGTAGCGACAATAAGCTTTAGATCGGAATTTATTGCTCCTGCCAAAATTCATTCCTTAGCCGAAGTTCATACCTCAATAACTAGAACTACCAAATCTTTAGTTTTTGGTGAGGGAAAAATATATTGTCAGGGAGAAATTGTCTTTAGTTTCAGTGGAGTTGTAAAAAAAATATAAAAAAGGCTTCTTAAAGAAGCCTTTTTTAATTGGATTATTTAACCCAAGGTTTCCCTAATCTAACTCTTTCCATCTGATAAACTCTAGGGCTATCACAGCTTACAATAGAACCATAGGTTTCTAATTGTTTTAGTGGACCACCATTATTTACAAATGTTTGAGTTTCACTTCCCCTTTGGCTCCAAGAAGAAGATATATCCATCATTTTAAAGTCAAAAGACGCATCTTGAGGCATTCCGGCTGTTGGAAAAAGTCTAAAAACTGGGTCTTCTTTTCCTAGTTTTTTTAAAAAAGCGTTATATTTTGCATCTGCTTTCAAAAGATCGGCATACGTAACACCTTCATTAATTGAACAATCCGAAAAAGAAAAAATTTCAGAAGCTCTAGGACCTTCGTGTTTGTCTTTTCGGTTTTCTTCATAAGTAGTAAGACTCGCAACAAAAGCATGACTATTGCACTTCCAAACAGAATTGAAATCTTCTGCTATTTCTGTACCGTTGTTGTAATAATTCTCTAAGCTCTTTCCCATCCCTTCAAAATTATTCCAAGCACCCATCCAGATAAGGGTATTTTCAAAATCAACATTGCTTGCTGCAATTGGCGTTAAAAGAAATGCTGTATAAGAATTATCATTTGAACGATCGTTAAATTTGTTCCATTTTTCAATTACTTTATATAAATCAGCTTTGGTTTTTCCTGGTTGAAATTCACAATTTGAGTAAAATTCCATCGGCGTAACATTTGGTTGTTGCTGAGCAACTGAAATAGAAGAAATTAATAAGAGCATTATAGGTAATACAATTTTAAAAATATTTTTCATTTTCTCTCCTAAAAATATACCGTCCTAATAATTTAGAACAATTAAAAAGATTAGCACTTACGTTATTAAAAAAAAATACTTTAAAGCATATTTTTAACGATAGTCTGTCGTATAAATTAGAAACCTCTCAAAGATAGAAATTAAAAATTTTTTAATTTTTTCTTTACTAAATATTTTTTAAGAGACGCTACGTCAGGAATTCCATTTTTAAAGAAGCAAGGCGCCTCTCCAACAATAAGTGGACTTAAATATCTTTTCCCTGACGAGGTAATTTCAAAACCATTTTTTGAAATAAAATTTTTTGGCATAGTTTTTTCAACATTCGCAATATTTTTAAGAGGTGCAGTTTCTATTTTCCACTTGTAAGGGGTGTTACTTATCCTTTTGATAACAGGCATAACAGCAGTCTCGCCAGAAATTGCAAGTTTAACTGCATGTTTTCCAACGGCGTAAGCCTGATCTAAGTCGGTTTTAGAAGCGATATGTCGAGCTGAGCGTTGTAAGTAATCAGCTACTGCCCAATGGTTTTTTAAACCAATTTTTGAAATCATACTTGCTAGCACTGGAGCAACACCTCCTAATTGCTTGTGTCCAAAGGCATCTGTTGTTCCTGAGTCCGCTAAGAATTTACCATTTTTTGTTTGAGTTCCTTCCGACGCAACAATCACGCAGTAACCATTATTTTTTACAGTCTGTTTGACTTGAGAGATGAATTTAGCTTTTTCAAAAGGTACCTCTGGCAACAAAATTATGTGAGGCGGATCACCAGCTTCAGTCGCTGCCAAACAAGATGCTGCTGCTATCCAACCTGCATGACGACCCATGACTTCTAAGATAAAAACTTTAGTAGAAGTTTCAGTCATGCTCTTGACGTCTAATCCAGCTTCTAGAGTTGAAGTTGCGACATATTTTGCTACGGAACCAAAACCAGGTGAACAATCCGTAAAAGGCAGATCATTGTCTACAGTTTTTGGAATGCCAATGCATTGAAGAGGAAATTTAAGCTTTTTAGCCATCTGAGAAACTTTGTAAGTAGTATCTTGGCTATCACCTCCACCATTATAAAAAAAGTATCCGATATCGTGGGCAGCAAAAACTTCAAAAAGGCGTTCATATTCGGCTTTCTGTTTTATAGGATCTTGTAATTTATATCGACAGGAACCAAAAGCACCGCCAGGTGTATTTTTTAATTTAGCGATAGTAGTTTTTGATTCTTTCGAGGCATCAATTAAATTTTCATTTAATGCCCCAAGAATACCATTCTCGCCGCAAAGGACTTTATTGATTTTTTTTGATTTAGCAGCCGTTTCTATGACACCACAGGCTGAAGCATTAATTACCGCAGTAACCCCACCTGATTGGGCATAAAAAGCATTCTTTTTTGAATTCATCATGAGAAATATAACTGAAAAAAGTAGTTCTGGAAAAAGATATAATCAGCAAGATGAAAATTTATGTCTTAGGAGTTTGTGGAACCTTCATGGGAGGCTTAGCGCAACTGGCAGTTCAAAAAGGTTTTGAAGTTGCTGGCTGTGATGAAAATGCTTACCCCCCGATGAGCAACGTATTGGCAGAACAAGGCATAAAAGTAGATCAAGGGTTTAGTACAAGAAATATAGCTGATGATATCGACCTCTTCGTTATAGGAAATGTTGTTTCCAGAGGAAATCCAATGATGGAAGAGATATTAAAAAGAAGACTTAAATTTGTCTCCGGTCCACAATTTTTAACGGAATCAATTTTAGAAGATAGACATGTCATAGCAGTTAGTGGAACGCATGGCAAAACTTCTACGTCTTCCATGCTAGCTAAAGTTCTCATTGATGCTGGTCTAGATATTGGCTATATGATTGCCGGTCGAGCAATAGATTTAGATGCAACAGCTTACTTAGGCACGCATAAATATTTTGTTATCGAAGCTGACGAGTATGACACTGCTTTTTTTGATAAACGCTCTAAGTTCATTCACTACAGCCCTTCAACTTTATTGATAAATAATTTGGAATTTGATCATGCCGATATATTTGATGATTTGGACGCAATAAAAAAACAATTCCATCATTTACTTAGAATATTACCTAAAGATGCAAAGCTGTTTTATCCGGTAGATGACTTAAACATAAAAAAATTATTAGAGATGGGTGTCTATTGCAAAGAAGAATCATTTGATGCAGAAGGTAAGAGTAAGGGCTGGCACGTCAGAATTAATAATCCAGAATGCTCTTCATTTGACATCTTTCAAAATAATAAAATTATGGGGTCTATAAATTGGAATTTAATCGGAGAGCACAATAAAAAAAATGCTTTGGCAACCTTTATTATTGCTGCTTCTTTAGGACTTAAAAATAAACAAATTTCAGAATCTCTCTCAGCATTTAAGGGAACTGCTAGAAGAATGGAAATGATAGGAGAGAAAAACTCTATTTCCGTCTATGATGATTTCGCTCACCACCCAACTGCTATCAAATACACTTTAGATGGTTTAAGAAAAAAAGTCGGCGACCAGAAAATCATTTGTTTACTAGAAATGAGATCCAATACAATGTCCTCTGGTTACCATGACGAGGCGATACCCAAATCTCTTGAAGATGCCGACAGTGTTTTTTTGTTCTCAAAAAATCAAAATCAAATAAAAAAAATAGCTGCAAAAAGTAAAAATTTTTCAACTTGTTCAGGAACTAGAGAATTTTTAAATTTTTTGCCTGAATTCAAAGAACCAGACACTCACATCATATGTTTATCAAATGGATCATTTGATCAAATCCATCACGCTATTCTAGAAAGACTTTAAAAAGTAAAAGATTTCTTTCTTAGTCTTATTGCGCTTGGAGTTACTTCTACCAACTCGTCATCTTCTATAAATTCTAAAGCCTGCTCTAAAGAGTGTTCTATATGAGGAGTTAAAATAAGATTTTCATCTGTGCCCGAGGCTCTAACATTAGTGAGTTGTTTTGCCTTGGTAGGATTTACTGGTAAATCGTTATCTCTAGAATGCAGACCGACAATTTGCCCTTTATAAATATCAAGCCCATGACCAACAAATAATTTTCCTCTATTTTGAAGATTGAATAGCGAATAAGATAAAGTTTTCCCGCTCGTCATCGATACCAAGACTCCATTTTGCCTATTAGTTACTTCACCTTTTTTAGCTGAGCCGTAATGATCAAAAACGCTTGTCAAAATCCCTGAGCCACTTGTTAAAGTTAAGAAATGCGACCTAAATCCAATCATTCCTCTTGAGGGCGCTATAAATTCGAGTTTGATTCTTCCTTTCCCATCTGGTTGCATATTTTTTAACTCTGCTTTTCTTAAACCCATTTCTTCCATGATTGAGCCTTGATGTTCTTCTTCGAGATCGATAACAATTTGCTCAAAAGGTTCATGAATTTCTCCATCAACCTCTTTTTGAATTACTTCAGGTTTTGACACGCCTAATTCAAAACCATCTCTTCGCATACTTTCAATTAAAACCGACAAATGTAATTCGCCTCTGCCAGAAACCTTAAATTTATCTGATGATTCGCCAGGCTCAACTCTCAGCGCGACATTACTCAAGAGTTCTTGTTCAAGTCTTTCTTTGATATTTCTAGAAGTTATAAATTTTCCATCCTGCCCTGCAAAAGGGGAATCATTTACTTGGAAAGTCATACTTACGGTAGGTTCGTCTACGGATAAAGGAGGAAGAGCTTCAACTTTTTCAGGATCGCATAAAGTATCTGATATATATAGGTTTTCTATTCCGGTGATACAAACAATATCTCCTGCTTCTGCCTCTTCAACTTCTACTCTTTCTAATCCATCGTGACTCATAACTTGTAGAATTTTCCCCTTCCTCTGATCTTCTTTTTTATCAATTACTATCACCTGATCATTAGGCTTGAGTTTTCCACAAGTAATTCTTCCAACGCCAATTACACCCACATAGCTATTACTATCCAAAGCACTTATTTGCATTTGAAAAGGTTTTTCGGTGTCAACTTCTGGAGGACTTACTTCTTTAAGCACTAAGTCCAAAAGAGGAGCCATGTCCTCTTTAATATCTTCTAGCTCATTTCCTGCTACACCGTTTAGTGCGGAAGCATAAATTACAGGGAAATCCATTTGTTGGTCATTTCCTCCAAGCCGGTCAAAAAGATCAAAAACCTGATCCAAAACCCAATCAGGCCTAGCTCCTGGCCTATCAATTTTATTTATTACTAATATCGGATTGAGACCTTGTTCAAAGGCTTTTTCGGTGACAAATCTAGTCTGTGGCATTGGTCCATCTACGGCATCGACAAGTAAAAGAACAGAATCAACCATGGATAAAACTCTTTCAACTTCTCCTCCAAAATCAGCATGGCCAGGAGTATCAACAATATTTATTTTATGATCTTTCCATCTTATAGCTGTATTTTTTGCCAAAATTGTAATGCCCCTCTCTTTTTCTTGATCATTTGAATCCATGATTCTCTCGGAACCAACATCTTTCCTATTTAGAGTTCCAGATTGTTGAAGCAACTTATCAACTAAAGTTGTTTTGCCATGATCAACATGAGCAATAATCGCGATATTCCTTATATATTTTGGATTCATAAAATTTTAGATTTAAAAAGTGTATTCTTTAAATGAATAACTTTAATGAGAGTCAGTTAAGAATTATTCTTTTTCTTTTGAAGCTTCTTCATCAACAACTTCTTCAGTCGGAGCTTCAGTCACTTCTTCTTTGACTTCTTCAACAACTTCCTCGGCAGGAGCTTCGGCTAGTTCTTGCTCAGCCGATGCGGTTTTAGCAAAACGCTTCTTGAATCTGTCAACTCTTCCGCCAGTATCAACAATTTTATGTTTTCCAGTGTAAAAAGGATGAGAGGCAGATGAAATATCAAGAGGGTAATACGGATAAGTTTTACCATCTTCCCATTCTTTAGTTTGGTCCGTATTAAGGGTTGAAGGAATAAGGAAGTATTGATCCACACTAGTATCGTGGAAAAGGACTTCTCTATATTCTGGATGAATTTCTTTCTTCATAACTCTTCTTTAAAATATGCTGGCGCATAATACCAGAAGAACTTTTTTTAAGAAATAGAATTTCACTTGTTATTTTTCTTTAAAGTTTTACTTTTATCTGAGATGTTTACTACTTTTTTAATGCCATAAGGTTCAACATATTTTTTTCCATCTAAAAAATAAAAACCTTTATTTTTTATATACCATTTAGATACTTCTAATTTATTTTCATCTTCTACCCATGAAATGTCATACATAGACTCTTTTATAGAAGTTGTTTTTTCTTGATTGACATAAATAAAAGGACTTCCTTTAAGTTTGTGAGCTTTTGAGAGCCATGCATTTAGAAATCTTTTGATTCCTCTTTTGGTTTTTCTTCGAGACGGATTTGCCTGGCACCACTCTTTAGCTGCATTGATCTCGTGATAAACATTGCATTCATGATAAGTCCTTTGCCAGGAGATTAAATCATTTTGCTCAATTTCATAGTAAGAACCATCTTTTAGAATAATTTCCATGTTTTATTTATTTACTTGAAATAATATAGAAGAATTACGGAAAAAGTAATGAACCAAAGGAGAAAATATGTCCTATCAAAAAGATGTTGAAAATTTTATGACGGCTGGAGAACAGCCTTTAAAAACAGAGCTTTCTTTAAAAGGAAATCAGCAGACTCTTTATATGAATTTGATCACCGAAGAGTACAAAGAAACGTTAGAAGCATTTGAAAACAATGATCTAATTGAAGTAGCTGATGGCTTGGCGGATATGGTTTGGGTGATTATGGGCATGTGTTCAAGTTGCGGCATAGATTTTAATAAAGTTTGGGAGGAGGTCAGAGCATCAAACATGAGTAAATTTGTTGATGGTAAGGCAATAAAAAACGAGGCCGGAAAAATTATGAAACCGGAAACTTATTTCAAACCTAATATAAAAAAAGTTTTAGGGATTTAATTCAACTGAGCATTTTCTTTCACTCCTTGAAAGATGCTGTAGTGAGATTTTCATGTTAAATTTTTTTAAGTATCCAAAGCTATTTTCTGGCCATTCTATAAATATAATTGCATTTGGTTCATTTAAATATTCTTCCAAACCAATAGACTCAAGTTCAGAATAATCATTTATTCTGTAAAGATCCATATGATAAATGGTCTCTAAAGCTAGTTCGTAGGGCTCAATAATTGTAAAGGTTGGGCTTTTCACCTGATCATTCGCTCCCAAAGCATGAATAATTTCCCTTACTAAAGTTGTCTTTCCAGTTCCAAGATCGCCAATAAGAAAAACAATAAAAGCCTCTTTATTTTTTCTCTGCTGAATTTTTTCAGCTAATTCTATTCCTAAATTTTTAGTATCTTCCAAAGACTTTAAAGTTACTTGGTTATTCATCAAACAAGTTCTTTAACAATTTCTAGAACATCAGTTGGCGTTAAACCATTTTCGCCGAGAGTATCGGCATATTCGTCTGCTGCTTCAGCATGCAAGTCTACACCCAAACAAGCAGCATTAATTAGCGTCATTTTTTGAGCCACGAAACTACTTATAATTCCACTTAAAACATCTCCCATGCCGCCAGTTGCCATTCCGGCATTTCCTTTTTCGCAAATGAAATATTTATCTTTCCAACAAATAACAGAGTCTTTTCCTTTTAAAACAACTACCGCTGAAAATTTCTTCGATATTTTTATTGCACTTTTAATTCTATTTTTTTTTATGTTTTCTTTTGAAGTATTTAAAAGAACTGAAGCTTCGCCGACATGAGGAGTGAGAATGATTTTTTTTGGTAGGGGTAATTTTTTCTGAAATTTTGGAAGAAGATTTAATCCATCTGCATCGATAAGCATAGGTAGATTATTTTTTTTTGCCGCTTCTAAAGATTTATATATTACTTGTTCAGACCAATAATCTTTGCCTAATCCTGGCCCTAAACAAATAACGGAAGGCGAGTTTAAATGTTTTTCTAATGCTTGACCGGAATCTACAGATTTCACCATTACTTCTGGACAAAAACTTAATGAAGCAGATAAGTGGCAAGATCTGGTCGCTAAAGAAACTAATCCGGCTCCAGAGTATACCGCTGCTTTCGAGGCTAATAAGCCTGCTCCACCAAACCCAATGTTTCCCCCAACTACCAGCACATGTCCAAAATCTCCTTTGTGAGCATCTGAAGGTCGAATTAATTTCTTTTTTAAATTAATCGGGTTTATTTTTTGAGCTTTCATTTTTTTGTTAAGTAGTTTGTAACATTTATTGCAACCCTCGTCATTATAGATATAGTAATGTACTAATTAATTTTTTTTGGAGAGATAAAAGATGATCAAAACAAAAATCACAGAAATGTTTGGGATACAACATCCAATCATTCAAGGAGGAATGCATTATGTAGGTTTTGCCGAAATGGCATCTGCAGTTGCTAACGCTGGGGGCTTGGGAATAATTACTGGTCTTACTCAAAAGACACCGGAAGACTTAGCTAAAGAGATAGCTAAATGTCATGAAATGACTGATAAACCTTTTGGAGTTAACTTAACCTTTTTACCAGGCTTTCAAGAGCCTGACTATCCTGGTTACATTCAAGCTATTGTTGAAGGTGGAATTAAAATCGTTGAAACTGCTGGAAGAAGCCCAGAAGCATATATGCCAGATTTGAAAGGCGCAGGAATTAAAGTGATTCACAAATGTACTTCTGTAAGACATTCACTCAAAGCAGAAAAAATAGGTTGTGATGCTGTAAGTGTCGATGGATTTGAATGTGGAGGTCATCCTGGCGAAGACGATATCCCCAATATGATTCTTCTTCCAAGGGCAGCAGAAGAGCTATCTATTCCATTCGTAGCTTCAGGCGGCATGGGTAATGGGCAGCAGCTTGCAGCTGCATTATCGATGGGCGCAGATGGAATAAATATGGGCACCAGATTTATTGCTACTAAAGAAGCTCCAGTTCATCAGAATGTAAAAGACGCGCTAGTTGCCGCTTCGGAATTAGATACTGAACTAATTATGAGGCCGTTAAGAAATACAGAAAGAGTATTATCCAATGCAGCAGTTTCTAGTATTTTAGAAAAAGAAAAAGAGCTTGGTGACAATATCCAAATAACAGATATCTTGGATGAAGTAGCCGGGGTTTATCCCAAAATTATGCAGGAAGGAACTATGGAAGCTGGTGCTTGGAGTTGCGGAATGGTTGCAGGTTTAATCCATGATGTGCCAACTTGTTCCGAGTTAGTAGAAAGAATAGTTTCTGATGCAGAAGAGATAATAAAAACTAGACTTTCTAAGTTTGTTGCTTAATTAATGGCAAAAGACCAAGAGTTTCCTGACATCTTGTCTAAACAAGAATCAGTAAACATTAAGAAGGCTGAACCTGGAGCTGAACCTTCTGTTCCTAAACCAGCAGCTACAGTGCTGCTGGTTAAAGCTCCTTCAAACAAAGTAGAAGTTTTTATGATCAAGCGAAATGCCAAAACAAATTTTGGTGGAGCTTGGGTTTTTCCAGGTGGAAAACTTGATCCTGTTGATGAAGAAATAGAAATAAATAGCTTCTGTTCTGGCCTTACTGACGAGATGGCATCACAAATCATTAATGTCGATAATGGTGGTTTGAATTATTGGATAGCTTGCATAAGAGAATGCTTTGAAGAATGCGGAGTTTTGCTTGCATATAGGGAAAACGGAGATTTATTTGGTGCTTCTGATGATGAGGAAATGAAAATTGTAGCTTCCTATAGAGAGAAACTAAATAAAGGTGAACCGGTTTTATTAGAATTATGTAAAGAACTAAATCTTAAACTTGCTGTTGACCGACTAGCATACGTATCTCATTGGATCACGCCTAAAATGGAAATGAAACGTTACAGCACAAGATTTTTTATTGCCTTAGCACCTTCAGATCAAGAAGCAATTCACGATGGAAGTGAAGGCGTTGAAAGCACTTGGATAACTCCAGAAGAAGCAATTAAACAAGGTGAAGAGGGCAAGTTTCCGATCATTTTACCTACTATAAGAAACCTAGAAGCGATAGTTGGATTTTCTTCAACTGACAAATTATTGGAAAACAAAGTTAAATATCAAAGTGAAGTATCCTCAATAGAACCTAAATTTTTTATGAAAGACGGGAAGATGATAGGGCTACTGCCCGGCGATGAGGGCTATGAAGATCATTGAAGTATCTCCATTAGTTAGAAAAATTACTGCGGATAATGGTGGAGTTTTTACTGGTGCTGGAACAAATACTTATTTAGTAGGTCATCAAGAAATTACTGTGATTGATCCAGGCCCTGCTTCGCAAAAGCACATAGAAAATATTGCAAAAATTTGTGGAGATGATATCAAGCAGATCTTGGTTACCCACACTCATAACGACCATTCACCGGGCGCTAAATTACTTCATCAAAGAACTGCAGCTCCTGTCATGGGAATGTATGCCCTTCATAAAGAAATGCAAGACCCAACTTTCAAAGCAAAAAGGGAATTGAAACATGGCGATGAAATTGTTGAAGCCGAATACACTCTTAAAGTAATTCACACTCCTGGCCATGCGTCCAATCATCTTTGCTTTTTACTTGAACAAGAAAAGCTAATTTTTACAGGCGACCATATAATGGATGGTTCCACCGTAGTGATTGCTCCTCCAGATGGAAACATGAAGCAATACATTGATTCCTTAGAACTTCTTAAAGAAATAGACCTTAAGTTCCTAGCTCCCGGACACGGAAATATTATGGAGAATCCGCATTCGGTGGTGGATTGGATAGTAAGTCATAGAATGTTTAGAGAAAAAAAGGTAATCGATTCAATTACAGAAGCATCAAAAGCAACTATTGAAGAATTGATATATTCTGTTTACGATGATGTTGATAAGAATCTTTATGGCATTGCGAAATATTCACTAGAAGCTCATTTAAATAAACTCATAGAAGACGATAGAGTGCTCAAAGACGAAGAGCATTATTTTTGGAAAGGTTAGTCTTCTAAACTGATACCGCAACCGCCGTGACCACAATAGCCATTAGGATTCTTTGCTAAATATTGCTGATGATATTCTTCGGCAAAATAAAAATTAGAAATTTCTTTTACTTCAGTAGTTATCTCACCATAACCATTTTTTGTGAGAGCTGATTGATATTTATCCTTAAAGAAATTTATTGTTTCTAAATTGTTTGGATCTGAATAATAAATTCCAGATCTATATTGGGTTCCCATATCATATCCTTGTCTCATTCCTTGAGTGGGATCGTGATTTTCCCAAAATACTTTTAAAATATCATCTAAAGGAATTTTTTCTGGAGAAAAAATAACTTGCACCACTTCATTATGTCCTGTTTGACCAGAGCATACTTCTTCATAAGTTGCATTTGGAGTATATCCAGACGCATAACCTACAGAGGTAAATTCTATTTCGGGTAATTCCCAAAAAAATTTTTCTGCTCCCCAAAAACACCCCATTCCAAATTGGAGCTCTTGCAATTCGTTAAGATTCAGCTTGTTATATGATTTCTTTGTTACAAAGTGAATATCAGGATAAAAAATTGCATCTAATCGACCGGGAAGGGCTCTGGATTCTTCAACAAGCTTAGATTTATCGTACAAAGTAAAAATAGACATTATTTATTAACTCTTTCTTTAATAAGTTTGTCAACAATTGAAGGGTCTGCAAGGGTCGATGTGTCACCCAACTGATCCAATTCATTCGAAGCTATTTTTCTCAGAATTCTTCGCATAATTTTACCTGATCTAGTTTTTGGTAAATCATAACAAAACTGAACAGAATCAGGTTTTGCGATGGGACCAATCTCTTTGACGATGAGGCCAATTAATTCTGTATGTATTTCATTAGATGGTTTTGCTTCTTTCATTAGATTTACATAACAATAAATACCTTGGCCTTTGATATTGTGCTCAAAACCTACAACAGCAGCTTCTGCAACTGATTGGTGTAAAACCAGAGCGCTCTCAATTTCTGCCGTACCCAGTCGATGACCGGAGACATTTAAAACATCATCAACCCTTCCAGTAATTCGATAAAAACCATCAGCATCTCTTTCTGCACCATCACCGGTAAAATAGTAACCTTTATAAGTCTTATAATAGGTATTAATGCACCTTTGATGATCGCCAAAGACTGTTCTAATTTGAGAAGGCCACGAATTTTTTATAACTAAATTTCCTTTACCAGGTCCCTCAATTTCCTGACCCTGTTCATCAATTAACGCAGGATTTATTCCAAGAAAAGGTTTGCCGGCACAACCTGGCTTTTGGTCAGAAAAACCTGCCAAACCCGAAATCATTATGCTGCCAGTTTCGGTTTGCCACCAAGTATCTACTATCGGACATTTTCCTTTGCCAACTTCATGAAAGTACCATTCCCATGCTTCAGGATTTATAGGCTCTCCAACAGTTCCAAGAACTTTTAAAGAATCTCTTGAAGACGATTTTAACGGCTCATTGCCATGTGCCATAAGGGCCCTGATAGCGGTTGGAGCCGTATAAAAAATATTGACTTGATGCTTATCAATCACATTCCAAAATCGAGAAACATCTGGAAAAGTTGGTATGCCCTCAAACATTAGAGTAGTTGAAGCATTTGCCAAGGGCCCGTAAACGATATAAGAATGACCTGTGACCCAACCGACATCTGCTGTGCACCAATAAATGCTATTTTCTTTTAAATTAAAAATGTATTTATGACTTAGAGCAGCACCTAATAAATAACCACCAGTGGTATGCAAAACTCCCTTTGGCTTGCCTGTCGAGCCTGAGGTATAAAGGATAAATAATGGATCTTCTGCATCCATTTCTTCACATGGGCAATCCTCTTCAAAATTATTAATTACTTGATAATAATCAATGTCAATTTCGTTATCATTTATGAGGAAATTTTTTGTTCTGTTAACAACTATTGTGCTGTGTACATTTGGGCAATCTTCTAAAGCTTTATCTACGTTATTTTTTAATGGCACAAGCTTCCCACCTCTCAAACCTTCATTAGCTGTTATTACTATGGTGCAATTTGAATCTAAAATTCTATCCTTCAAAGACTCAATAGAAAATCCGCCAAAAACTACAGAATGAATTGCTCCAATTCTTGCACATGCCAACATTGCGTAGGCCGCTTCAGGGATCATGGGCATGTATATACAGACTCGATCACCTTTTTTAACGTTTCTTGACTTTAAAAGATTTGCAAATTTACAAACGTTTTTATGAAGTGTTTGAAAAGATATTTTTTCATTGTCATTGGGATCATCTCCTTCCCAAATAATTGCTGTTTTATCACTGCAGGTTTCAAGGTGACGGTCAACACAGTTAAAACAAGCGTTTAATTTACCGGCTTTAAACCATTCAACTTCTCCAACTTCCATTTTTGATAAAGCCACTTCATTCCAATTAGAAAACCAGTCTAAAGTTTCTTTGGCTTTTATTTTCCAAAATGCCTCAGGATTATTAATAGACTCAAGATACTCAGTGTTGAAATCTTCTTCGGAAATTATGGAATTTTCTTTTTCAGCTTCGCTCAAAGAATATTTTTTCATAAAATAATTTTATCTTGAAAGCCTTAGTCAAGGTTAAAGTTTTTAAACTTTTTAGCTTTGCAATCAACTTCTCTAAGGGGTTCAATGAAAAAGTTTCGATTTTGCCAATCATAGTGAGGGACTTTTAAGAGAGGTGTGTTTATTGTTTCGTCATCAAAAAAAACAATGTCGATATCTATCGTACGCGGCTTCATATGAGAATTTTTTTCCCTTTTTAATTTCGTTTCAATTTTTTGCAGACTTTCAAGAAGATTTATAGGTGTAAGTCTAGTCTCAACTTCTAAAGCAAGATTAAAAAAAAATGGTTGTTTGATAGGGCCATAAAAAGGAGATTTAAAGATTTTACTTTTCTTTAAAATTTTTGTTTTAGGTAGTTTATTTATTTCAAACCTGGCGTTGGAAAGATTTTTATATCTATTGCCGAGGTTAGTTCCTAAAACTAAATAAGCAATATGAGAAGACATTAACCGAATTGTTGTTTTTCCTTAATTTCATCTACTGTTTTGCAATCGATGCATTTTGTTGCAGTAGGCCTGGCTTCTAATCGTTTAATTCCTATTTCGACACCACAGGTTTCACAGTATCCATAAAAATCATCATCAATATCCTTCAAGGAAAGCTCTATTTTTGAAATAAGTTTTCTTTCTCTTTCCCTTTTTCTAAGCTCAAGCATAAATTCTTCTTCTTTCGACGCCCTATCTAAAGAATCTGGAAAATTGCTTTGGTCTTGTTGAATCAACTTTTCAGTTTTTTCTTGTTCGTTGTCCAATGCATTCTTCCAAGAATTTAAAATATTTATGAAGTGTTTTTTCTGAGATTTATTCATATATTTCTCAGTCTTTGAAATTTTATAAGGAACAAAAGATTTAGCAAATGAATCAAAATCTGCTGGATTTATTATATTTTTTTTAGCCGGAGATTTCTTTTTTGCCGCAACTTTTTTTACAGGAGCTTTCCTTTTTGCCGAAGCTTTTTTTGGCGCAGCTTTTTTCTTAACCGAAGCTTTTTTTGGCGCAGCTTTCTTAGCACTTTTGGTGCTTTTTGTTGCCTTTTTTTTCTTTTCAGTAGCCATAATTATTTAGAGGGATGGCAATTTATCAAATCGGAAGATATGTTGCTACCTATTTCTTATTTTTTTAAAATTTTTCAGGCTTTTCACATACTCTTCATCAGGCAGCCTTGGTCCAAAATTTTCCACTCCTTTTGAAGCCAGAAAACAACCAAAACTTGCTGAAATTTCATTTTCATATCCAGCAGACAGTTTATGAAGAACTCCACCTGCAAACATATCACCAGCACCATTAGTATCTATCGCACTAGCGGGAAAGCCTTCAATTTTAATAATTTTATTTTTTGAACTCACTATTGCGCCTTCCTTTCCTAATGTTATGAAAGAAGTTTCTGCATAATTTTGCAATTCATTAGCAGAAGTTTCTATGCTTTCAGAATTAGAGAATGCTTTAGCTTCTTCTTTATTACAAAATAAATAATCTATTTTAATTTCTAGCCACTCTAATAATCTATTTTTAAAACCTTTGACAATAAAAGAATCTGAAAGGCTAATTGCTATTTTTGTCCCATTTTTCTTACCAATTTCTAAAATTCTTTTTGTTGCATCAAAGTTATCATCAGATGTAACTAGATAGGCCTCCAAATAAACTATTTCAGCTTCTTTGATCATTTCTTCATCTAAATCAGAAACTTTTAGCTCAGAGCTGATTCCTAAAAAAGTACTCATTGTCCTCTCTGCATCTGGGCTAACCATTACTAGGCAATTTCCAGAAACACCTTTATCTGGTGACATGCATTTATTTTTTATATTAGCTTTATTTAAATTCTCAACGTAAAACCTACCATTTTTATCATCAGCAACTTTGCCAATAAAACTACATTTTGAGCCAAGAATAGCAGCAGCATAAATGGTATTAGTTGATGAACCTCCACAAGCATCTTGACTGGCCCCATAGAGACCAATTAATTTTTCATAAGTTTGCGTTTGCGTTTCTCGCTCTTTAAGATCCATTGATCCTTTAGTAAGTGCTAGATCTTTTAAAAGACTGTCATCTATTGAAAATTGTTGATCAACAAGTGCAGCGCCAACACCTAAAACGTTTATTTTTTTCATTTTAAAAATTCAGATTTTTAATTATTTTTCTTAGATCTTCTTGAAAGAAAATTCCATCTGATAAAGCAATTGTCTCATAACCCAAAGAAAAAACTTCATCCATATTGTTTTTGTTTATTCCTCCAATAGCTACCAGAGGCTTTGTGGATATCTCTAATGGATATGATTTATCATCAGTTTTTAAGATTTCAGCTTCCTCTTTAGTTTTAGATTGATAAAAAGCTCCTATCCCAAGATAATCCCAAGAAATATGCTCTTCAGGAAGATTTTTAATTAATTCAAAATTCCATTTACATGTTAGGCCTTTCAAATAATCAGAATTTAATATTTCTTTATGTTCTTCGATGTACTTTAAATTTTTAGGTTTCAAGTAATCTTCTATACCTAAATGAAATCCATCGGCTCCTATCTCAACAGCAATTTTAGGATCGTCGTTAATTATTAACTTTCCTTCATTTTTTTTTATCATTTCGAGTAATTTTTCTGCATTGGCCATAATCAGATTTTCACTTAAATTTTTTTCTCTGTATTGAAAAACTTTAACTCCAAAATCCAACATTCTTTCAACTTCTTTTATTAATCTTTTAAATTCAATATCAGAGGGTGTAATGGCATAAATAGATTTCATTTTTTAAAATTTAAAATATCCTGACCAGATGTTTCAAAAGAATCTTGAACTAATTTTGACAAAAATTTGTGAGAGTTTGAGCAAGCATCTTTCAATTTTTTTTTATTAACAAGATTACACAAAATCGCTGTCGAAATAGCACAGCCGGTTCCGTGGAAATCTCTATTTAAAAATTTTGAAGTGGTTTCATCAATGAGTATTCCTTTAGAGTATAGAGAATTCAATATCGTTCCCTTATTTAATCTTCCAGTTACATATATATTTTCTATTCCCTTGTCATAAAGAAATTTTACTGAATCTTTTTCAGATCTATTGTTAGAAAGCAATTTTAATTCTTTATGATTTGGCGTGAGGAGATTCGAACGAGGATATAATAAATCTCTACAAAACATTAAATCTTTTTTGTTTAAAAATTTTCCACCTCCACCTGCAAATATGATTGGATCAATCACAATGGGAAAATCCAGGGAAGAAAAAATATTGATTATTTCTAAGGCAATATCTTTGTTAGGAATTGCTCCAACTTTTATTCCAGAAATATCAGTACTTTTTTTTAGATGTTTTAAGCTTTCTTTAAAAAATTTTTGATCAGTCGAAGCGACTTTGAACAACTTTTCTGTTGTTTGAATAGTCTGACACGTAAGGCAAGAAACACAATGAAAGTTAAAAAGCTTAGAAGTTAAAATATCAGTTTGTAGACCTGCTCCACCTGAGGGATCATGCCCACTAATTGATAAAATAACTTTCTTTTTATTCATGATTAATTAATTATAATGCCGCCCTGTAGAAGTTAGGATAGTATAAGAAATGGATAGAAAAAATGTTGGAATAGTTGGAGCAACTGGATATGTTGGAGAAGAACTTCTTTCTATTTTAGACAATCACAAAAGAGCAAATATTTCATTTGTGTCTTCTCATAACAGCAAAGGAAAAATGCTATATGAAATCACAAAAGAGTTCTCTAATATTGAAAATCTTAAATTAGATTCAATAGAAAATATAAAAAATTACGATTTGGATATAGTTTTTTTTGCAACAAAACACAATTTTTCAATGAATCATGTACCTTTTTTATTAGAAAAAGGTATAAAAGTTATAGATTTATCAGCCGACTTTAGATTCAACGATCCAAATATTTGGGAGAAAGCTTATGGAGGAAAGCATAAGGCTCCTGAGCTTTTAAAAAAGTCAATATATGGACTGCCAGAATTTAATGCAGAAAAGATAAAAGATGGTGATTTGATTGCAGTACCTGGTTGCTATCCAACCGCCAGTTTGTTGGGAATTTTGCCTCTTATAGACCATATTAAGCCTGAATCAAAAATTATTTTAGATGTTAAATCAGGGATAAGTGGAGCAGGCCGAAACGCTGTTGAAAATTCTTTAGAAAATGATTTGCAGAATAATTTCAAAGCATATTCTCCCGAATTTCATAGACACCAGCCTGAAATAAAAAATTTTTTAAGTTCAAAAAAAGGTACAGTTAACGAAATAATCTTTACACCTCACCTGCTTCCTATTTTTAGAGGCGAGTATATAACTGCTTATTTGGAATTAAAGGATATGCATGAAGACCTTAATAAGCTCTTCGAAAACCACTATAATTCAAATAAATTTGTAAGAATTTTAAATAAAGGTACAATACCTGAACTATCAAAGGTACAGAATACCAATTTTTGCGATATTGGAATTTTTAAAAATCATGGTTGCGCAGTAATTCATTCAGCCATAGATAATTTGGTAAAAGGTGCAGCTGGACAAGCAATTCAGTGTTTTAATCTTATTATAGGCGAAAAAGAAGAATATATTTTAGAATAAACCATGGTAGAAAAATTTAAACCACAAGAACTTAACGTTTCTGATCAAGCAATAGCCAAAATCAAAGCTCTTCTTGATCAAGAAACAAAAAACAATCTTTCTCTAAGAGTATTCGTAACTGGAGGGGGATGCTCAGGATTTCAATATGGTTTTAAATTAGACGATGAGCAGGATGCTGAAGATACAACAATTTCCAATGCTGGGGTCTCGGTTGTAATAGATTCTCTCAGCATGCAATACATTTATGGATCTACTCTTGATTACACTGAAGATTTAGAGGGCTCTAAATTTATCATTGAAAATCCTAATGCTGTTACAACTTGTGGTTGCGGCTCTTCTTTTTCTATTTAATAAATTTTGCCTAATAATGAAGGTTTAGCTCCAGTAGAATTTCTTAAATCAATTTTCTTTTTTTCGATTCGTTTTTTACCAAGCCATGCAAATGTGCAAGCTTCTATCAGCATTGGGTCTATACCAAGAGAATTGATTCGCTTAATTTTAAAATTACCACTCAAATGATTTTTTATTCTTTTTATTAAGAATTCATTTTTACTGCCACCACCACAAATATATATTTCAACTTTCTGCATGTTGCAGAATTTAATTAGGTCTCTTGCAATACTTAGGGCGGTAATTTCTGTCATTGCGGAAGTCCAATCCTCGAAAGAAGATTCTTTTAGATTTGATTTAGATATTTTTTTGAAATTAAAATTTAGTATTGACTGACTTTTAGGTAGTGTCTCTTGAAAATAATTAGAGGATAATACCTTTTCAATTATTTTTTCTAAATTATGTGGGTTTCCCTTTTTGGCAACCTTTCCTTTATCATCGTACTGCTTTTTGTTGTTAGAAAATTCTTGAACACATTGATCAATTAAACAATTGCCAGGCCCAGAGTCCCACCCAATTACCTTTTTACCTGGAATAAGTCTTGTGAT
>CABZES010000002.1 GCA_902524805.1 uncultured SAR86 cluster bacterium
CTCCAGCGCTTCCTGCAGAAATGCCTAACTGGCAAGTCATATCAGCTAAGGCGGGGCATTACGGACTTTATCTTTTAATGGCTATGTTAATAATTACCGGGATTTTATCTGCAATCTTCACAGCTGAGCCAATTGTAGTTTTCGGGTTACTAAATTTATCTTCTGAAGTCCAAAATGGCGAAATGTTTAGTTTAATAAGAGGAATTCATGAATTTTCTACTAATGCAATAATTCTTCTTATCATCATTCACATTATTGCAGCTCTTTATCATCACTTTGTTATTAAGGACCGTACGACAATAAACATGATGAAGTTCTGGACTTCCAAGGTAAAAAGTTAAAATGTTTTTCAAGGTTTTACTAACCTTTTCAATTTCAATATCAATTCAAACCTTTGCTATGAGTGTTTCTTTCGGAGAATTAGAAACAGTAAGTTTCAAGTCCAAGGTCTTAGGCGAGAGAAAAATTCATTTTTTTTCTTCAGAGGGTCAAATAATAAACAAAGAAACAACTTTTATTTTTTTTCAAGATGGACAAAATTTATTTGATGCCGAAACAATGTGGAGAAATCAAGAATGGGAGATAGATGAGACTTTTAAAAAAATGCATCTTAAAAATTTGAATACAAATATTGTCATCATTGCAGTAAATAGTGCGAATAAGTCTGGAAACGGATTTTTAGATAACACCAAAAGATATGCAGAATACTTTCCTAAACAATCTATAAGTTTCTTTGACAAAGGATTTAGGAAGTTTGCATATAAAAAGTTTATTGATACCTATAGATTTAACTATTTAAATTTTCTTAGTGAGGAGTTAATTCCTTTGGTAGAAGAAAAATTTAAAACTAAGCTTAATAAAAATAACACAGGAATAATGGGCGCAAGTATGGGCGGCTTAATTTCCTTAAACGCGATGTTAGAGTATCCTGAAACATTTGGGTTTGCTGGCGCTTTCTCGACTCATTGGGTAGGAATTCAACCATTAGAATATTTTGTACTTCCATTTAGAAAAAGAATAGAGGGAGATAAATTGACAACTTCAGCAATTAAAAAATATATAGAGTCAAGAGTCGTTAATTTAGAAAATCATAAAACTTATTTTGATCGAGGAACTCAAGGCTTAGATGCAGCATACAAAAATCCGCAAAAAGAAATAGATAAAATTTTCTCTGAAAATAATTTATCTTTTAAAAGTTTTATCTTTGAAGGACATGACCACTTAGAAAAAGATTGGGCAAAGAGATTTGAAAAAGCTCTTATTTTTCTGACTAATTAGGTTTTGTGATATTGATGTTAATAGATTATCAGGTTAGTCTAAACAAATAATAAAGTTAAAGAGGAAAGCATAATGAAGCAGATAATAATAATTTTCTTAGGAGTTCTTATTTCGAGTTCAGTTAGCTCTGGAGGGCATTTACCAGGAGAGACACATAAATCTCCTTATTCAAAAAATGCCTTAATTAAAATGGCAAAAAAAGCAGCTCCTTCTAGCATAAGTGAAAATGCTACTTTCATGGATTACGATGGTACGCTTTTGGCCAAGGGCAGTAGTGACTGGGTTTGTATGACAGGCAGCACACCCCAAAGAATAGCTCCAATGTGTTTAGACGAAGAATGGAGAAAATGGAATGCTAGATTTATGGCAGGCGAAAAAAATGATATTGAAAACCAGAAATTTGGTCAGGCATATATGTTAATGGGAGATGTTCCGGTTGATAATGATGTTCCGACTAGCGTTGCGATGGATGATCACAAAAAATCGCCTGAAACTGGAAATTTTCACGATTCAGGACCTCATTTAATGCTGCTTTTGCCTCGAAGCGTTTTAAAGCAAATAACCTCAAATCCTTATGCAGGAGGTTCTTATGTAATGTTTCCTAATACCGAATGGGAGCATTTAATGATACCTGTAACAAATGTTTTGCCTTCTTTTGAGTAGATTAAGACAATTCTCGATTTGCTAGAGAACTTAAAAACTTAATGATAAATTGAGACAATTATTTATAATTTTAGGTAATTATGGCTGCAAAAAGTGAAAATATAGGTTTTGATCCTGATTTATTAAGGAACAAATATAGAGAAGAAAGGGACAAAAGGCTTAGAACTGACGGAAACGACCAATACAAAGAGGTCGAGGGAGACTTCAAGTATTTTGTTGAAGATCCTTATGTAGATAAAATTGAAAAGAGTCCAGAGAATCTTATAACAGAGGTTGTCATTATCGGTGGCGGCTTTGGAGGCATTTTGGCTGCCTCAAGACTAAGAATGTCTGGAGTTAATGATTTTAAAATAATAGAAAAAGGTGGAAACTTTGGAGGCACATGGTATTGGAACCGTTACCCAGGAGCATCTTGTGATATTGAGTCATATATTTATTTTCCTCTTTTAGAAGAAACAGGATTTATTCCAAAGCATAAATATACGAATGCACCCGAGACTTTAGAATATATTGGTAAAATTTCAGAAAAATTTAACCTTTCTGAAAATGCTATTTTTCAAACCGAAGTTAAAGAGGTAGTTTGGTTAGAAAATGAAGGTCTTTGGAAGATTTCAACTAATAGAGGCGATGATATAAGAGCTAAATATGTCGTTCACTCTAATGGCCCTTTAAATAGACCAAAATTGCCAGCTATAGAAGGTATTAATGATTTTCAGGGGCATACCTTTCATACTAGTAGATGGGATTATCAATATACCGGAGGAAGCTCAAAGGGGAATTTAGAAAATCTGAAAGATAAAAAAGTTGCTATTATTGGAACTGGCGCTACCGCCGTTCAGTGCATTCCTCATTTGGGAGAGGCGGCAAAAGAATTATATGTTTTTCAAAGGACTCCTTCTTCAATTGATGAAAGGAATAATTCCGAAACAGATGAAGAATGGTTTACCAAATTAAAACCTGGCTGGCATAACGAAAGAAGAGAAAATTTTGAGGGTTTTCTCACGGGAAATTTCCAACAAAAAGACCTTGTTAATGACGGTTGGACTGAAATATTTAGGACCATTTTAGGAAGCATAAGAAGTAGCGCTCCATCAAAAATAACGATGTTTTTTTGGTTTTTAGGCGGTCTTTTCACAAGAAATTTCTATAAAAAAGGCATTAAAAATTATTTAACGGATAAATTTATCAGTCACGTCGGAGAAGATAACTTAATGAACAAAGTTGAAATGGTCGACTTTGAAAAGATGGAAAAAATTAGAGCTAGAGCAGAAGAAGTAGTTAATGATCCAAATACAGCTGAATCATTAAAACCATATTACAGGCAATTCTGCAAGCGACCTTGTTTTCATGATGAATATTTAAAAACTTATAATCGAGAGTCAGTTACTCTCGTAGATACTGATGGAAAGGGACTAGATAAAATTACAGAAAAGGGTATTTTTTTTGATGGGAAAGAATATGAAGTTGATTGCATTATTTTTGCAACTGGTTTCGAAGTTGGAACTGAATACACTCGAAGAAGTGGATATGAGATTATAGGAAAAAATAATTTATCTATTTCAGAAAAATGGAAAGATGGGCTGGTGACTTATCACGGTATGCACTGCAGAGGCTTCCCAAACACTTTTTTCTTTGGACCGGCACAAGGAGGATTTACCGCCAATTTTACTCACTCATTAGATGAGCAAAGTATTCACCTTTCTTACATCCTCGATAAAATGAGAAAGGAAGGAAAAAATTATGTTGAAGCCTCTGAAGAAGCAGAAAAAAACTGGGTTAATACTGTGATAGAAAAAGCTAGGAATATGCAAGCCTTTCAAGAAAGTTGTACGCCAGGTTATTACAACAATGAAGGTAAACCAAATACCTCGCCACAGAACAATCCTTATGGTGGGGGTTCTTTGGAATTTTTTAGTTTAATGAAAAAATGGAGAAAAAAAGGCTCATTGGATGGCCTAGAAGTTCAAAGTAATTCTTTCAATTAAAGAAAATAAAAAGGGGGAGAACTTGATAGAAACATTTCCTGTTGGAGGATATTGCGATCCAAAATTTACAAAAATAGAGTCAATTTTTTTAGATGCTATCCAGTCAGGACATGAACTTGGCGCATCATTAGCTATTGAATATGAAGGCGAATTGGTGGTCAATTTATTTGGCGGCCATAAAGATGAAAAAAGAGAAAAACCTTGGGAACAAAAAACTTGGGTAAATGTTTTTTCAGTTACAAAAGCAGTTACAGCTACTTGCATAGCCAAACTAATTGACGAAGGTAAATTGGATTTTAACGAAAAGGTTGTTACTTATTGGCCTGAATACGGTAATAACGGAAAAGAAAATACAAAAGTAAGTGATTTTTTATGCCACCGAGCAGGCATGTTTGGTTTTTCTGAAGGCATTCCAATTACTAACTGGACTAAATTTGAACATTTCTCTAAAGCTTTAGAACAACAAAAACCAATAAGAGAGCCAGGCTCTTCTCAAGGATATCATGCACTAACTTATGGCTGGCTAGTTGGTGAAATAGTCAAAAGAATAGATGGAAGGTCAGTAGGAAAATATTTTGAAGAAGAAATTGCAACTCCTTTTGGGATAGATTTTAAAATTGGGCTTGATAAAAAGGATTTTTCTAATTGTGCCGATATGATCATGATGGAAAGAGATGGCCCACAAAGCTTTCCTTTAGAACGAATTAAATATATACCTTCTTTTCTCTTGCCTAGACAATTAAAAAATCTTAAAAACGCCATCATTGATGGAGATTTTTACTGGGCGTTTCAATCAATTGCTCAGGGGGCAGGACTGAATGGAGTGAATGATCCAGAATGGCGATGTGCAGAAATTCCTTCAGCAAATGGTCATGGAAATGCAGAAGGCTTGGCTAAGTTATATGGAATTTTAAGCTCAGGGGGTTCAAGAGGTAACAAGAAAATTATTTCTCCAGAAACTTTAGAAATAATTACTACTCAAATCTCTAATGGACCAGACACAGTTTTAATGGGCGGAGATGTAGCTTTTGGGCTTGGGTACATGCTTTATAACAAAACCGCAAGAGTAGAAGAGTCGCCGAAACATACGAAAGGTTATTTTGGGCATGCAGGAATAGGTGGAGCGGTAGCTTATGGAGATAAAGGTAAAAATCTTGGCTTTGCCTTTGTTTGCAATAAAGAACATAAACTACAAGAGTTATATAAAACCTCCAATCAAATATCTGAAGCTTTGCACTCAATAATTTAAAATGTTCAGCCACATTATGATCGGAGCAAACGATATAGAGCGGTCAAAGAAATTTTACGATGCAATTCTTGGAGTGTTGGGCTGCAAACCAGGAAGATTTTTTCCTAATCTTACAGGGCAGACCAGATATTTTTATTTTCATCAGAATATGACTTTTTGTATTTCTGAGCCTATAAACAATGAAAAAGCAACCCATGGAAATGGCACCACGATTGGTTTCAGCATTGAATCTCCAGAAACAGGAGATCTTTGGCATGCTACAGGCATAAAAAACGGAGGAACAACATGTGAAAATCCTCCTGGAATTAGAGAAGGAGAAGGCTATAAAATGTATTTGGCATATTTAAAAGACCCTTCCGGAAATAAATTATGTGGGTTTTTAAATTTTAATTAATCTTATGATTTATCTTAAACAAAACTTTTTACATTTTTTAATAGTTGGAACTCTCCTCGTATTTTCAGTAATTTTATCATACGAATTAAAATCCAAAGAACTTGAGTTTTCAGATCCTGAAAAAGAAGGCTTTTCATCAGAAAGATTAAAAAGAATAGCACCAGCAATGCAAAAATATATTGATGCTGATCTCACTCCCGGAGTTTTAACAGCAATTATGAAAAATGGAAAGATCGTCTATTTCGAGACACAAGGCTATATGGATGTAGATTCAAAAAAACCCTTAAAAGACGACGCAATTTTTAGAATTGCCTCGATGACAAAGCCAATTGCTTCGATAGCTTTAATGATGCTCTGGGAAGAGGGTTTATTTCAACTTTATGACCCCGTATCAAAATATATTCCTTCCTTCTCTGAAATAAAAGTAAGCACCACTTCGGATGCAAGTGGGAAAACAGGAGAATTGGTCAATCCAAAAAGAGAACCAAACATCAGAGATATGCTTACGCACAGAGCAGGATTAGCAAATAGTTATCTTGGAAATGCAAAAGCTTATGACGAGATAATGAATGCTGAACCCAAACCTGAAAATAATGCAGAGAGAATTGATCGTCTCGCAAAAATTCCTTTAAATTATCATCCTGGAGAAAAATGGGAGTATTCTCATGCTACTGACGTAGTTGGTCATTTAGTAGAAGTTATTTCTGGCGAGTCACTTGATGATTTTTTAAAAAAAAGGCTTTTTGATCCCTTGGATATGAAAGACACTCACTTTTATTTAGATGATACTAAAGGCGGAAGACTGACTGCTCAATACTCTCCGGGAGAAGATTTAAAAATCAATCTTCAAGATCCTGGTTCCGATCAGAGCAGATGGATTAAATCTGAGAAAAAACTATTCAGTGGTTCTGGAGGATTGGTATCTACTGCCCGAGATTACTTTAGGTTTCAGCAAATGGTTTTGAATAAAGGAGAGCTTGATGGAATAAGAATTTTAGCTCCTTCAACAATATCATTAATTTTAGAAAATCATACAGAAGACAATTTAATATGGTTATACGGACCTGGCGTTGGATTCGGCCTAGGTTATGGGGTGGTTCTAGATAGAGGGCTTGCGTCCACCTCAATGGCTGAGGGTTCCGGTTTTTGGGGAGGAGCTTATTGCACTCTTTCTTGGATAGATCCAGAAAATCAATTATCGGGACTAATAATGACTCAGTTGCGTCCTTATCGTCATATAAACATAAGACAAGATTTTCAGGTGTTAACCTATCAAGCTTTAATGGAATAAATATGCTTAAAAAACGCTGGCTAATTCCTTCTGCTTTCTATTTTATTTTTTTCTTATGGTATACGAATATTTCCGGACCTTTGTCGGAAGCAGAGATAAATACAGTGATAGGAAGAATAGATAGTGGCAAAACTTCAATTTCGGTTGAAGACAGAGAAGATTTTTTAAAATTTTTACGTCAGGATGACGGTGGAGATTTCTATATGGTCAATTTCCTAGATATAAATGAAAGTCCACCAACGATGGAAGTGACTGGCGAAAACGCTTCTGCTTTTGATCTATTAGATTACTATATGGAATATATGTATCCGGAGTTACTTATCAGAGCCTCTCATCCTGTATTTGGTGGAACAGTTTCAGCAAAAGCAATCGACCACATAGGCGCGAAGGAAACCAAAGAATGGGACCAAGTAGGAATCATGAGGTACAGAAGCATAAGAGACATGATGGAAATAGCTAACAATGAAATCTTTGCTGAACGACATGAATACAAAACAAATGCTTTATTAAAGACTATAGCCATTCCAGTGAGCGCACCATTTTTTTTAGATTTTAGAATTATTATGTTCATGTTTTTGTTATCAATTACCTTGATAATAGATAGACTAATAAATAGGAAATAAAAATTTTATAAAGGGGGTTAAACATGCCATCAATTTCTTTTTTGTTTTTTATAAGTATGAATATAGTAAGCCTTGGAATTCAATTTATATTAATTTTTAGAAACAAATATTTGACTTAAAACAGGGAGAAAAAAATGACAGATTTAAAATCTAAAGAAATAAGATCAGAAATAACTAGCGAAGGAAAATTGAATTTATCTATTGTAACTTCAGATGTCCCCACTCCTGGTGATGACGAAGTGCTCATCAAAGTTGAGGCATCTCCCATCAATCCTTCAGATTTAGGTTTATTAATTAGTTTTGCAGCGGATCTAGAAAGTATTTCTACTTCAGGTGAGGGAGAAAACACTGTAACTTCAATGGGAATTCATCCAAAACTAATGCAGTCGATGAAACCAAGATTAGACAAGTCAATGAAAGTGGGAAATGAAGGCGGCGGTGTTATTGTTGATGCTGGAAAAAATGTAAAAGATTTGGTTGGCAAAACCGTTGGAGTTGCTGGAGGCGCCATGTATTCTCAATATAGATGTTTGCCAGCAATAAGTTGTATGGTAATGAATGATGGTACGACTTCTATGGAAGCCGCTTCTTCATTTGTAAATCCTCTGACTGCACTTGGGTTTACAGAAACAATGAAATTAGAAAATCATACTGCCTTGGTTCATACCGCTGCCGCATCAAACTTAGGACAAATGCTGGTTAAAATTTGTCTGGCCGACGACATTCCCTTGGTAAATATCGTAAGAAAGAAAGAACACGTGGACTTACTCAAGGACTTGGGCGCCAAATATATTTGTAATACTTCCGATGAAGATTTCATGAAATGTTTGATAGATTGCCTTGCAGAAACTGGAGCTACTCTTGGCTTTGACGCAACTGGAGGAGGCAATGAAGGAAAATTAGCTGGACAAATATTATCTGCCATGGAGGTGGCTGCAAACAAAAACGCTACTGAATATAGTCGTTATGGTTCTGATACTTATAAACAAGTTTATATTTATGGTGGATTAGATCCGACTCCGACAGTTCTTAACCGATCTTTTGGGCTTTCTTGGGGGTTAGGAGGATGGCTATTAACTCCTTTCATCGGAAGAGTTGGGATAGAAAAATTTCAAGAAATGCGGGATAGAGTGGCTAAAGAAATAACTACTACTTTTGCAAGCCACTATACCAAAGAAGTTTCCTTGGAGGAGATGTTAGCGCCAGAAGCTATTAAGACTTATGCAAAACAAGCAACTGGAACCAAATATCTAGTTACTCCTCACAAATGATTTATGTTGCTTAGGTTATTTGGTGCAGCATTAATTTGTATATCTGCGGCTGTTTACCCTTTAATAGGAGCGATAGCGTTAAATTCTTATTTTTCTGTAACTGAAAAAGCTATTTATTCTTCGTTGGCATATGTATTGAGTTGGTTGATTTTGCTATTAGGAGTTTTCTTGGCCGGACCTGAGCTTGTAGCAAAATTAAAGTCAATTTATGAAAATTTAAAGAACAAAGTATTTAGAAAAAATTAACCATAGGGGGTTGAATGAAAATGTATGGGATATTTATTAGCTTAATCGCTGTTCTAATTTTTTTGGCTATAATGTTTGGACCTAATGCTTGGAGGCTTTATAAAGTGGCTCACCTTTTTGATAAAAATTCTATCTCATATAATTTTATAAATATGAACGATTTTTTTCCAACTTCCACCCCAATTAAAGCATCGGAAGATCCTTACACTTTTAACAAAATAGATGATTTCATCATGCCTGATACATATGAATTTGAAGGAGAAGAAAAGCAAATAATAGAATCCATAGACTACTTCAATACGGACGGATTAATGATTCTGAAAGATGGAGAGGTACATTATGAAAATTATTGGAATGAAAACAAAGAAACAAGCAGACACATAATTTGGTCAGTCTCTAAATCTTTTTTATCCGCTCTTGTAGGAATAGCCTTAGACGAAGGGCTAATTGATGACATAAATGATCCCATAATTAAATATTTGAAAGATTTTAAAGATACTGGCTATGAAGGAGTTTCAATTAAAAACTTATTACAAATGTCATCTGGAATTGAATTTAATGAAGACTATGGCGATCCTGATTCGGACATCAATAGATATGGCCGAGTAACAGCTACTGGAACTTCCCAAAGAGAGTTTGCTAAAACACTCAAAAACTCGAGGGAACCCGGAACTTATAATCACTACATTAGTTTAGACTCTCAAATGCTGGGGATGTTGGTAGCAGAAGTTTCAAATATGAGTGTTAAAGAATACTTGTATGAAAAAATCTGGAGCAAAATTGGTATGCAAGACGATGCATTTTACTTAACTGACAGGCAAGAAGTAGAAATGTCTTTGGGTGGCTTAAATGTTACGCTTAGAGACATGGCGAAATTTGGACAACTTTATTTAAATAAAGGTAAATGGAATGGAAATCAAATAGTTCCTTCTGAATGGGTAGCAAATTCAACCATACCTTTAGATAAACATGTGCAACCTAACGCTGGCGACGAATTTACTTCAGACGCATGGGGGTATGGCTATCAATGGTGGATACCTGGACCTGAAGTTTCTGATTATACTGCGCATGGAATATACAACCAGTTTATTTATATAAATCCTGAATCAAATGTTGTCATTGCTAAAACTTCTTCCAATTATAATTTTATCGATGAAAGGCAATACACTAAGGATGCTCATATTGCTATTTTTAGAACCATAGCTAAATCCTTTTCAAAATAATAGCATTTTAAATTGAACCCTTTAATCAAAACGATTGTTCCCAAAATTCATTTGGCTAACAGACCAAAATTTGTCCAATGGCTAGGCAGAACTTTACATAAAGCATCTGGATGGAAAGTAGAGGGAGAAGTACCAAACTTGAAAAAATTTATTTTAGTAGGAGCTCCTCATACTTCAAATTGGGATTTTGTCCATGCTCTAATTTTAATATGGGCCATAGATTTAAAATTGAACGTGTTAGCAAAACATACTCTTTTTAAAATACCTATATTAAAAAATATTCTTTCTGGGATAGGAGGCATCCCAGTAGATAGAAAGAATCCTCGATTAGTAGTTGATGAGGTTTCAAAATTAACTAAGGGAGACGGAGGAGTAATTATTGGACTCACTCCCGAAGGAACAAGAAAAAAAGTAGAAAAATGGAAAAGTGGGTTTCTAAGAATTGCAGAACAAACTGATAGCAAAATTGTTTTAATCGGAATAGATTTTAAAAAAAAAATCTGTTCCTTTAGTGGTTTTTTTGAACCAACAGGAGATAATGAACAGGATATAAAATTTATCAAAAGTTTTTATAAAAATTTTAAACCAAAAATACCTAATAATTTTTAAACTTTTATAGAGGGGAATTAGTTATGGAAATTTATCAATTTGTATTTATAGGATTATGGCTTATTCTCGCGACCATTGTTTTTCAAGCAATGATAATGGTAAGCGCTCATAGAGCAGAAAAAGGATATAAAGTTGGGAAAATTGATCCTGATTTAGGTCAAGAGTCTTTCTTTTTTAGAAGCTACAGAACTTTTTGGAATTCGTTAGAAAACATCATTCCAATTTTAGGAATGATTACTGTTGCTATCTTGTCAGGATATAGTCCCTTTAAGTTAGGAATTATTACTTGGATCTATGCAATATCTAGAATTGTCCATATGCTTCTTTATTATTATATTGCGACAGAAAAAAATCCTAGCCCTAGAAGTTATTTCTATGGATTTGGATTAATAGCTACGCTTTATCTTCTTGTAGATCTGGGCATCTTCTTGATATTTTAGATTCAACATATAATGATTCATGAGTCTTTTAAAGGAGAACATTTCTTTTGTAGTTGTTTGTTACAAAAGCAGCTTAGCGCTCAAATCTCTTCTGTTATCAATTCCGAAAGAATCCGAGGTAATTTTAGTAGATAATTCTCAAGACAAAGAAACTGAGGAAATTGCAAACCTATATGATTGTATTTTGATACAAAATCAAGAAAATTTAGGATATGGAGCGGCTTGTAACATTGGCTCTAAAAAAGCTTCTGGCAATTATCTTTTCTTGATTAATCCAGATTCTAAATTGATGCCAGAAACACTTAATGAATTAATTAAAGCAGTTAATAATTATCCTGAAGCAAGCGCTTTCAATCCTAAAATAATAGATCAATTTGGGAAGCAAAATTTTAAAAGAAGATCAGTTCTTCTTCCAAAATCTGAATGGATGAGTAGAAAATCTCCTTCCCTTGATAGAGATATATCAGTCCTTAGCGGGGCGGCTATATTCATAAAGAAAGAAAATTTTTTAAAAATTGATGGTTTTGATGAAAAGATTTTTCTCTATCATGAAGATGATGATATTTCCATAAGGTTAAAAAAGGAGATTGGAAGTCTTATGTATATTCAAAATGCAATAATTACTCATGTTGGCGGAAGCTCAAGTTCTAGAGATAAATCTATTGCGAAGATTAAAGGCTATTATATGGGCAGATCTAGAGTTTACGCGCAAAATAAACATAACTTAAAAGCAGTTACAATAAGAAATATTATGTTGTCTTTTATTCAAATACTTTCTCCAGAAATGCTTTTTTCCAATAGAAAAAGAGCCAAATATACTTCTTTTTTAAGAGGAGTTTTTGCCGAACTCAAATCAAAAAAGTTTTTCCAATGATTATTGTAACTGGAGGTGCCGGATTTATAGGCTCTAATTTTATTTTAAAATTTCTTGAAGCTTCTAATGAAAATTTATTGAATTTAGACAATCTTAGTTATGCTGCAAATTTAAGTAATTTAAAAACTATTGACTCAGATCCTAGGTATTCATTTACCAAAATTAATATTCAAAACCAAAGCGAAGTTGAGGAAATAGTTAAGGAAGTTAAACCTAGAGCGATTTTGAATTTTGCTGCCGAAAGCCATGTCGATAGATCAATTGAAGGCCCTAAGAGTTTTATAAATACAAATATTCTCGGAACTTACTCCTTGCTAGAAGCTGCTTTAAATTACTGGAATGATTTAGATGAAAATGGAAAGAAAATTTTTAGATTTTTTCATATTTCGACTGATGAAGTATTTGGATCTCTTGATATAAATGATAAAAAATCTACTGAAGAAAATTCCTATAAACCAAATAGTCCTTATTCTGCATCAAAAGCTGCAAGTGATCATTTAGTAAGAGCTTGGCATCATACTTTTAAGCTACCAACTTTAGTTTCAAACTGCACAAATAATTATGGCCCTCATCAACATGAAGAAAAACTTATTCCTCTCATCATAACTAAAGCATTAAAAAGCGAGGATTTGCCAATTTATGGAGATGGGAAAAATATCAGAGATTGGCTCTATGTTGAAGATCATTGTGAGGCAATAATGAAAATATTAGAAAACGGTAATCCTGGCGAAACCTATAATATTGGAGGAAACTGCGAAAAAAATAATTTAGAAGTCGTTAGTGAAATATGTAAAATTCTAGATTCTCAAAAACCAAAAAAAGATGGTTCTCCATATGAAAAACAAATTAAGTTTGTTAAAGACCGACCTGGACATGACTTTAGATACAGCTTAGATATTTCAAAGATAGAAGATAAGTTGAATTGGAAGCCTAAGGAATCCTTTTCATCAGGGCTAGAAAAAACAGTTCAATGGTACTTAAAAAATCTTAACTTAAATTAAATCAATTGAAGATTTTATGAGAAAAATATTAGTCTTGGGAGCTACTGGTCAAATAGGCTCAGCACTCAAGAGAGACTTGATTGGAAGGGAAAAGGTAGAATTTTTGAATCGAAAAGAACTTGATTTTAAAAAAATAGAAGCAATAGAAGCTAAAATCAAAGAATTTCAACCAGATATTATTATTAATGCCGCAGCTTACACAAATGTAGATGGCGCGGAAGATTTCCGAGAAGATGCATTTCAAATTAACAGCTTTGCTATAGATAAATTATCAAAACTAGTTAATGCTTATGGAGTCGTATTAGTTCATTTTTCTACCGACTACATATTTGATGGTCAAAAAAAATCTCCTTATATGGAAACTGATACTCCAAATCCACTATCTGTTTATGGAGAATCCAAGCTAGAAGGCGAAAAATTTGTTGAAGAGAATTGTTCAAAGTTTTTTATTATTAGAACAAGTGGAGTTATATCTAAAAACGAAGATAATTTTATTTCAAAGATTAAGAAATTTTCTGAAAAGCAAAACAAATTGTCTGTTATTAATGATCAAATAACTTCGATAAATTTTTCTGAGTATATTTCTAGAAGTACCGCAACGATGCTAAAAAAAATTGATGATAATATAGAAAATGAAAGTAGGTGGGGTATTTATCATATGTCTGGAGATAAGGCAGGATCTTGGTTTGATTTTGCAAATTATGCTCAAAAATTAAGCAAGTTAAACGACCCTAATTCTGTATTTTCAAAATCAATAATAGAATCTATAAGTTCCATAGAATTTAATCAAAAAGCAAAAAGACCCAACTATTCTTTTCTGTCTTCTGATAAATTAAAAAAAGAGTTTGATTTAAAGTTACCGAATTGGGAAGAAAGCATAAAAGAAGTAATAAAAGAAAATGAAAAAAACTAGGAAGGGCATTATTTTAGCCGGAGGAATTGGCTCCAGGCTGCATCCTTTGACTCGAGTTATTTCAAAACAACTTTTGCCTATTTTTGATAAGCCTATGATTTATTATCCTTTGTCTACTTTAATGTTGGCCGAAATTAAGGAAATAGCAATTATCTCAACACCTCTAGACCTTCCAAAATTCAAAAAACTTTTAGGATCTGGAAAAAAATGGGGTTTGAAACTAACCTATTTAGAACAAAAAAAACCTAACGGTATTGCCGAGGCCTTTATTTTGGCAGAAAAATTTATAAAAGACTCACCATGTTGTCTTATTCTTGGAGATAATATTTACCATGGAAATAATTTTTCTAAAATTCTAAAGGAAGCAGACAACGACTATGAAAATTCAACTGTATTTACTCACCAGGTAAAAGATCCAGAAAGATTTGGAATACTAAATTTAGATAATAAAGGAAGGCCGGCACAAATTATTGAAAAACCTAAATCACCAAAAAGTAATTTAGCGATTACAGGTTTATATTTTTTCCCAAAAGATGTTTGCTCTAAGGCTAAAAAATTAAAACCTTCGAAGAGAGGAGAACTTGAAATTTCAGATCTTAATCAAAGCTATATAAAAGACAAAAAATTAAAAGTTAAGATGTTGAATAGAGGCTTCACTTGGTTGGATACAGGAACATTTGATAGTTTGTTAGAGGCTTCAAATTTTATTTCTTTAGTTCAAAATAGGCAAAATACAATTGTCGCTTGCCCTGAAGAAATTGCTTTTTTAAATAAATGGATTAATAAAAGCGATATCAAAAAAGCAATCAAAGATATGCAAAGTACTTATGGCGAATATTTAAAAAATCTCATTAAATAATCTTATGAAAAAAGAGATACTTGAAGATATAAAAATCATGGTTCCAAAAACTTTTTCAGATGAAAGAGGAAACTTTATTGAGAACTTCAACCAAATTAGATTTAATAAAGAGGTAGATAAAAATTTCTTTTTTGTACAGGATAATAAAAGCTATTCAAAAAAAGGTGTTTTTAGAGGTTTGCATTATCAGATAAATAAGCCGCAAGGAAAGTTGGTACAAGTTTTATCAGGCGAAGTTTTTGACGTTATATTAGATTTAAGGAAAAACTCAGGTTCCTTTGGTGACTGGATGGGCATAACTTTATCTGCAGAAAATAGAAAGCAGGTATGGATTCCTCCTGGATTTGCGCATGGATTTTTAGTTTTAAGCAAGTCGGCAGAATTTTTTTATAAAGTCACTGATTATTGGAGTCAAGAAGATGAAAGATGTATCAGATGGAGTGATAAAAAAGTTGGGTTAGAATTTCCTACCGAGCCTGAAATTGTTTCAGAGGCAGATCAACAAGGATGTCTCTTTGAAGATGCAGATTATTTTCTTTAATTCAAAAAGGAGTTAAAAATGAATAGAGTAACCAAACACTTAGGATCTAAATATCCAATCATACAAGCACCAATGGGATGGATTGCTAGAAGTCAGCTGGCATCTTCGGTATCCAATGCAGGAGGATTGGGCATAATTGAAACTTCATCCGGAGAAGTAGAGATTTGCAAAAAAGAGATAAAAAAAATGTCTGACCTTACCGATAATCCTTTTGGTGTAAATTTACCTATTTTATTTTTGCAAGATGATTCTATCGTAGATTTTGTTGCAGAATGTGGCGTAAAGTTTGTAACAACTTCTGCTGGAAGTCCTGCCAAATACATAGACAAATTAAAAGATGCTGGTCTAATTGTTTATCATGCTGTTCCAAGTTTGGCCGGAGCATTAAAAGCGGCTGATGCTGGAGTCGATGGATTAGTAGTCGAAGGAACAGAAGGTGGGGGTTTTAAAAGCCCAGAAGAAGTAGGTTTATTTGTGTTAATTCAAGCCATCAGAAAAAAAATAGATCTGCCAATAATAGCTGCAGGAGGAATTGCAGACGGCCAAGGAATGGCAGCTGCTTTTGCTGTTGGAGCTGAGGGTATTCAGATGGGGACTAGATTTGTTTCAAGCAAAGAGAGTCCAGTTCACAAAAACTGGAAAAACGCCATATTAAAAGGTACAGAATCTGATACTTATGTTTTAAATAAAACTGGTTCTCCTTGTTTGAGGGCAATAAAAACTGACTATACAAAAAAAATTTTTAATAAGGGCTCTATGGATATGAGTGTATTTGGTGGAGTACAAGATCTATATTTTGGAGGGGATCTTAATGCTGCTCCAGCCTTAACAGGACAATCTATGGGACTCATTGATGAAGTTAAATCAGTGCAGACAATTATTAATGAAACTGTGGACGAGTTTAATTTAACTTGTAAAAATCTGAGTTCTACACAGCTTTAAATGCATAAACTATTTGTTTCAAAATACATAGAAAACAATTAATCTTAACGACCGATTTATAAATTATTAACTAATGAATTTTATATTAGAAAATATTACGACAATTATTCAAGCGCTTGCAGCTTTCGGAGCAATTGGAACCGTGTATTTTTTGGTCCGCGAACTTGGAGAACAAAATAGAGTTTCTAGAGCAAATGTTCGACAAAACGTTGCTGATAGTCATCAAAAAATGGCATTAGCTGGAATGAAAAAAGATATAGTTAAAATTAAATTAAAACTTAGAAAGGACGAAGAATTAACTGAAGTAGAAGATGCTATGTATTTATCCTACTTTGCAGTTATGCTTAGATCCAGAGAAAATCAATACTATCAATATACCATTGGAATGTTGGACGAAGCCGAATGGACTTCGATGCTTAAATCATTCAAAACCTTATTTAGATCACCTTATCATCTCAAATTATGGTCTTTTATGAGAGATACCTTTGACGAAGAATTTGTAATAATAGTTGATAAGATAATCAAAGAGTTGAAATGAATATTAAACAGGGCCAAGAATTCTATTTAACAGAATCTCTTCAACAACACCCTAGCGCTTTTATTATTTTTAATAAGGACTTAAAGATTAAATGGATGAATAATTCATCGAAATATATTTTTACTTGTGAAGACTCGAAGGATCTAAAAATTAAAGGAATTTTTTCTTTGGGCGAGTCGAAAAAACCTGAGCAAGTGAGAATTGCTTCATCCTTTGAATCAAATATTGAAATACAATTAAGGAAAATCACTTTTTTTCTAAGATCAAGAGTTCATGAAGTTCCATTAGAAGACGGATCATCATTTTATCTTTTGGAAGTAATAACAAATTCTAAGGAGTCTCTAGAAGCTATGAAGGGCACTATTACTTGTATTGAGCAAGATAGGATAGATCTTGCTTATCAAAAACAAATAAATTTAAAAACAGGGAAACTTGTAGGTCTGGAGGCTCTTCTAAGATTAAGAGATGAAGACGGAAATATAATTCCAAACGATAAATTTATTCCTCTCATTGAAGGTGAAAGTTTATTTTCTCTTGTAGTGATGTCTTCTTTACAAAAACTTAAAAGAGCATTCGAACTCAAAAATGAATTTGATATGGATGGAGTAACTATTTATTTAAATGTCTCTGCGCATACTGCAATGCAGGATAATTTTACGAAAATTTTTGCAGACTATGTAAAAGACTTGAATTTGAAATCTGGTGAATTGGGATTGGAAATAACAGAAACAGCAGAATTAGCTGACGTAAAAAAAGCAGGAGAATCTTTTCAAAAATTAAAGGATGTTGGAATTCCTTTAGCAATAGATGATTTCGGTGCTGGATATTCTTCATTGAGTTATCTAAGAGATCTGCCTGTTGATTCAGTAAAGTTAGATAAAGTGTTTGCTCAAACCGTATCTGAAAAAACTACGTCAGAATTAATAAAATTCGTCGTAAGCGTATGTGACACATTGTCTCTTAATATGTTGGGAGAAGGAATAGAAACAGATGAACAAAAGAATAAATTTATTAAAATAGGATGTCCAAACGGACAAGGATATCTTATGCACAGGCCAGAATTTATAGAGGATTTAAAAAAAAGTTTGTGATGGAAATGAATAAAAATAAGCCTTCCAAAGGAGCAGAACAAATACTTCTTGCTCAAATAAAGCAGGAGTTTACTGCTCCCGCAGATGCTATTGAGCAATATATAGACTTAGTTTCTCAATACATTGAGGAAAATAATATAGCTGTTGAAGACGAGGTAGAACAAATAAAAACAGGGCAAAAGAAACTGCTTTCTCAGTATGAAGAAGCTTTTAAAGAGAATACAAAGAGCGATTCACAAAGAAATAAAACTGCCAAAGAATATTCTGAGTTGAGACATAATTTGAGAACGCCTCTAAACGCAATAATTGGCTACAGTGAGATTTTGATGGAAGATTTTGAAGATGATCTATCTGAAAGTTGTATAAATGATCTTAATAATATTCTATCTCATTCAAGGGAAACTGAAAAAGCAATAGAAAAATTTGTTGATTTTATTAAAGGGGACCTCAAACCTGAGCCTACGGATGACTCTGTTCAGTCCAATGTAAAAAACGCTGAATCATTATTTAAGTCTTTGGGAGACTTGGATTATAGTTTAGAGATTGATGACAATTTAAAAGATGCAGATATATTAATTGTCGACGATAATGTAACTAATTGCGAGGTACTTCAAAGAAGGTTGTCTCAACACGGTCTTCAGAGCAGAGTTGTTTATGATGGGAAAAATGCTCTTAAAGAGGTAGAAAGAAAAACACCAGATTTAATTTTACTAGACGTCATCCTTCCAGACATAAATGGTTTAGAACTATTAAAAGAATTTAGATCCAACCATACCGATGATGAGTTACCAATAATAATGGTTTCAGCTTTTAATGACGTGGATAGTACGGCTAAGTGTATAAAGCTTGGAGCTACAGATTATTTGCCAAAGCCATTGAACGGAACAATTCTTATGGCCAAGGCTGTTGCAAGCTTAGAAGCAAAATATTTTAGAGAAGCCAATAGAAAATTACTAGAAGAGTTGCATATTCGTGCTACCACATGCCCTTTGACGGGAATTGCAAATCGTAAAGTTATATTTGACCATGGAGAAAAATCTTTTTTGGAAAAGAAAAAAGATAAGGGAAATGATTTCTCCCTTTTATCTATTGACATAGATTTTTTCAAAAAAGTAAATGACACTTATGGCCATCCTGGCGGGGATGAAGTTTTAATAGCTTTTTCAAAATTATTGGAAGAAAAAGGTAACCCAAATATAGTTGGAAGAGTTGGAGGGGAAGAGTTTATGGCAATTATTATGCATAATGAATCTCAATCGGTAAAAGAGTTTTGTTCTCATCTTCGAGAGGAAGTAAATAAATTAGAAATACCATTCCAAGATGTCGTTATTAATATTAATATAAGTGGTGGTGTTGCCAGCTCTGAATCAGCTGAAAGCTGGGAAGATATGGTCAACCTTGCAGATGAAAGACTTTATAAGTCAAAAGAGAATGGACGAGACCAGATTACATATGATTGATTAAGGAGAGTAAAGTGAAAAAAATTTTATATGTAGAAGATAATGAAATGAACAGGGATATGTTGGGAAGAAGATTATCTAGACGTGATTTTGAAGTTATATTCGCTTTTGATGGTCAAGAAGGATTAGACAAAATGAAGTCCGAAAGCCCTGATTTAGTTTTAATGGATATGGGGTTACCTATTTTGGACGGTTGGGAAGCAACTACTAAAGCTAAGGAAGATCCAGAGATATCAAGTATACCTATCATAGCTTTGACTGCTCATGCGATGGAGCATGACAGACAAAAAGCTCTTGATTGTGGAGCCGACGATTTTGATACAAAGCCAGTCGATTTCAAAAGACTTTTAGAAAAAATAGAACAAAAAATATAACTAATTATTTTTTAATATGTTTGATACCATTCCTGGTAATTGATTAATGGAAACCTCGTCCTTTTTAATTAATCCCTCAACGTTTTGGTTTAATAGCTCTTCTTGAACATCGGTCAAATCTTTACCTGAATAAACCAAGACGTTAGGTCTTTCGTTCTCATCTTTAATTTCAATAAGATTTTCTAGAAATTCAAATCCATCCATTCTAGGCATTTCTAAATCTAAAACAATTAAAGATGGATCTTTATCAAGTTTTGAAAGACCATCTTTACCATCTTTGGCCAAAACGGCTTCGTAACCTGCATCGACTAAAGCTCTTTGTAAAATATCTCTGGTATTAGCATCATCGTCTATTACTAAAATAGTTTTATTTTTATCTTCTACACCTATCAGAGAGGAAACTGTTTTTAAAAACTTTGCCCTATCAATTGGCTTAGTTAAATAATCATCCGCTCCCAACGAGGAAGCAAGTTTTTCTTGAGACATTTGGCTGACCATAACAACTGGGATATTTTTTATTTCCTCATCCGTTTTACATTCTTTTAAAATTGACCATCCGTCTCTCCCTGGCATTAAAACATCTAAAAGAATTAATTTTGGCTTAACTTCACGAATCATTTTCAAACCTTGTTCACCATCAGTAGCCCCAATCAATCTCATACCTGCCTTAACAATTGTTCGTCTTATCAAATCATGCATCGCAACATCGTCGTCTATCAATACACATATATTCTCGTCGTCAATATTTTCAACATTAACTTCAGATATATCTTCCTGTTCAGAACAAATTCTAGGGATGCAAATAGAGAAAACTGACCCTTTACCCTTTTCAGACGAGACTCCAACGTCACCACCCATTAGTTGAGCAAATCTTTTACTTATGGGGAGTCCCAAACCAGTACCACCGTGAGTGGCAGAGGTTGAACGTTCAGCTTGGGTATATTCTTCAAAAACTTTTGCAACTCCTTCTTCGCTCATTCCCTCACCATCATCAGTTACTTTGAATTCAATCATTTCAATATCATCTTTAACACATGAAGAAACGTCTAAAGTTACTAATCCATTCTCTGTAAATTTGAAGGCATTACTTAGAAAATTAGTAACGCATTGTCTGAGTTTTGTTTCGTCTTGAGTCATCGAACCTATTGCATCTTGAATGTTTATTTTAAAACCATTATCATTTTTTGAAGCTAAAGGAGAGTTAACGTCCTTTAAAGTATCAACTAATTTTTCAATTTCAAAACTTGTGAGATAAAGTTCCATTTTTCCAGCCTCAATTTTCGAGAGATCTAGAACATTATTAATCAGAGATAACAAATGCGTACCAGCGGAAGTGATCTTTTGAAGATCTGGCATTAAATCATCGTATCCAAGATCTTCACACTCTTCATAAAGCATCTCACCATATCCCAAGATAGCATTAAGTGGAGTTCTTAGTTCATGACTCATGTTTGCAAAAAACTTACTTTTCTGCTCGTTTGCTTCTTGAGCTTCGTCTCTAGATTCTTCCATTTCTTTTGTTCTTGAATCTATGAGAACTTGTACTTCGTCTGCCATTCTAGAAAAAGCCAATGTCATTAATTCAACAGATTTATCTTCGCTTGATTCTTCTTCGTTATCTATAGCTAGATCTTGCATTTTCTTGATGTCATTCAATATAAGCGTTCTTGAATCTCCTTCAAGTTCATCAGCAAGGATTGACATTTTGTCGATAATTGCTTCATCTCTTTCTTTTCTGCGTCTTGCTTGCTCATCGCGAATATTCTCCATCTCTGTAAGATGGCCCCTATATATTTCTAATGCTTTTCCTAATTGACCAACCTCATCATCGTCAGAGGTGAGAAAACTTCTTCTCTCAGGCATATTTTTTGATAAATCTCCACTGGTTAAAGCTTCTAAAACCTCAATAGCTTTGTTGATAGATCCAAATGTACTTGCTGTAATTAGTGACATAATCAAAATTACTACAGCAATTACAATAAATATTAGAGTGTAGATAATATTTAAAATATTGTTTTCTTGAGCAATACTTGCACTTTCATCTTTAAAAATGAAAAATTGAGCCATGTCTGCTGAGGTATAAGAGCTCAATGGAAGCATTGTAATTGATGAGCCTAAATCTGCATCTCTTACGTTGCTTCTATTTCCATAATCAGTCAGATAATTTTCTGCTTTTTGAATAAATAACGACAAATCGTTTTCGTTTCCAAAAGAGTCGACTTGCTCTTCATTTAAGGCTGATTCGTATCTTGCATAGTCATCTCCTAAAGAAATGATTCCCTCGGGCGTTCTTACTGCTGAAACCAATTCAAATTCGTCTCCAAAAGTTTCTAAAGATTTTCGAATGTCGATACCCATTACCATTACTGCCTCAGCATTATTACTAAAGGCTTTAATTGGAAATGCCATTGCTTGATTTAAAGTAGATATTTCTTTTCCAGAGACATCAATAATTGTAGAAAGAGTTCTCCTAGGTCTTCTACTTGCATCGGATATGTATTCTTCTAAACTAGAAAAAAAATCAGGTTCGGCTTTTGGATTACACGGATCAATACCTGACAAATCCAAAGCACTACTGCAATAAAATCTGTTTCCATCTGGGTAGTAAGCCATAACATAACTTAAATTTCCTTCATCTAAATCAAATTCAAACATGAGATCTAAAAGGTATCCCGCTTCACCAGAATTTTTGGTTGTAATAAATTCGATTAAAGGATTTTTATATTCGTCTTCAGGAGAAGAAAGTTCTTCTTCGGGAAAAATTTCATTTTCAGGATCCCAGAAAGTTCCTCTTTCTCCAGATGGCAGCCAGCTAGAAATAGTATCGAAAGAAGTCTCTAAAGTTTGAAACCAAGCTGCCTCATAAGTTGTTACAAGTGACTCTGAAGAATACTCTCTTTGCGTACTTTCTCTCCATGAATATAAACCATAAAGAATTGCAGCAAGAAGAAGATTTCCTACTAAACCAATTAAAATTAGTGTAGTTCTAATACGCATTTAGCGTTTGATTTAAAATTTTATTGAACTTTAAATGTAAGCTTTACTTGAACATCGTTAACTTTTACAGAAACTCCTTCGTATACAGGAGGCTCATAAAGCCATTTTCTTATCGATTTCATAGCAGCTCTTTCAAACAATCCAGCAGGCTCACTCTCAACGACGTAGGGATCGATTACTGAACCATCGGTGTCAATATCGAATTCTATTAACACATAGCCATCTTTGGCTAGCCTTAATGCCTTTCTTGGAAACTTAGCTGGCTGAGTATAAATTCTGTTAACATCAATTTCTATTTTGTCATCTTCGCCAACATATCCTACGTCCGCAAAAGAAGAACTAGTAAAAATAAAAAGTGCAATGCCTAAAAATATGCTTTTTGCACTTATATCTTTATATATATTTTTCATTATTATCTCCTTCAGAAAGAAAACATTATAAAACGGATCAATTTCAACGTAAAATCATTCTTCATGGATCACAAAGTAAGCGAAATGCTTTTAAATCAAAGATACTGGGATATTTTTACTGTCACTGATAATTGTTCGGTTAAAAAAGCTATTAGAATGATGGATGAAAAAAAAATCGGAGCGCTTTTAGTTCATTGTCCAGAAAGCAATAATCCCCAAGATTTAACAGGAATTCTTACAGAAAGAGACATTATTGAATTATTGTCTAGACAAGATGAAGATTTAGAAAATTTTAAAGTTAAAGATATTATGTCAGAGAACATAATAAGCATCACATCTTCCCAAACTGCTGAAGAAGCTTTGGCGCTTATGATTGAAAATCAAATTAGACATTTGGCAGTTATGGAAGAAGGAAATCTTGTTGGAGTATTATCGATGAGAGACGTTCTGAAAAAAAAATAATTTCAAAACTCGCTTAGGCCCTTCTTAGAAATTATTGAAGGAATAGATTCATTATTTAATTCTGGGTAATCACTTGTAAAATGAAGACCTCTACTTTCCTTTCTGTCCAGTGCACTCTCAATAATTATTCGCGCAACCAGAACAAGATTTCTCAATTCAATGAAATCAGAAGTAAGTTCATAATTTTTATAAAAATTCTCCACCTCGTCATAAATTAATTTGATATTTTCTTTAGCCATGTTAAGTCTGCTATCGTTTCTAACAACCCCAACATAATCCCACATCAACCTACGTGTTGCGTCCCAGTTATGAGCAATTACAATATTCTCTCCAGCAGTTATTACCTTTGAATCATCCCAGTCAACTAATTTGATTTCTTCAGTATCAAAATTGGACTTTATGTCTTCGGCTGAAGACTTTGCAAATACTACACATTCTAGTAAGGAGTTACTTGCCATCCGATTTGCTCCATGCAAACCAGTACAGGACGTTTCACCTATGGCGTACAGATTTTGTACATTAGTTTTGCCATCTAAATCTGTTTTAACTCCTCCACATGTATAATGAGCTGCTGGCACTACCGGAATAGGTTCTTTAGTAATATCAAATCCAAACTCCAAACATTTTTTAAAAATTGTTGGAAATGCTTTTTTTGTTTCTTCACTATCTTTGTGGCTTATATCTAAGAAAACATTGTCATTACCAGTTTTTTTCATTTCAGCATCAATTGATCTAGAAACGATATCTCTTGGAGCAAGATCTTTTCTAGAATCATATTTATGCATAAATTCTTCGCCTTTGTAATTTTTTAGTTTTGCACCTTCTCCCCTAAGTGCCTCGCTAATCAAAAAGGATTTTGCTTCTGGATGATAAAGACAAGTTGGATGAAATTGATTAAATTCCATATTAGATAGTATGCAGCCAGCTCTCCAGGCCAGAGCAAAGCCATCTCCACTGGCTCCATCTGGATTACTAGTATAAAGATAAACCTTACTAGCTCCTCCGGTTGCTAAGATGCTTGCACCTGCAGAAATTGTTAAAACTTTTTCTTTACTTTTGTTAAAGACATATGCGCCTCTGCATTTATTTTCACTTACGATTAAATCTACTGCTAAATGATTCTCCAGAATTTGAATCTTTTTATTTTTTAAAACCTGAGCAGCCAAGGAATTGGAAACTTCTCTACCCGTTGCATCAGCAGAATGAATTATTCTTCTATGAGAATGGCCGCCTTCTTGGGTTAGGTGAAAATCTTTTGTTGTATCATTTTTTGTGAAATTAACTCCAGAGCTTACAAGCCAGTCAATTGCAGATTTTCCGTTCTCTATACAAAATCTAACAGCTTTTTCATCGCATAGTCCATCTCCTGCAATTAAAGTGTCTTTTATATGACTCTCAGTTGAATCTTCTTTTGCAAGAACTGCAGCTATCCCACCTTGAGCATACCAAGTTGAGCTATCTACTAAAGTTTCTTTGGAAATTATTAAAACATTGAATTTATCAGCCAATTCTAAAGCAGCTGTTAACCCGGCAGCTCCACTCCCTATAATAAGGATGTCTGTTTTTAATAACATTTAGAAAAAAAAACGAATTAAAAGTGATATTCCAAGTATAGAGACAAGAGCCCAAATGAAAATTTTAAATAAAGGACTTCTTCCTTTATTCCAATTTATTCTATCCTCACGATTTCTTTGCTTAACCGAGGCTCTTAATGGACCTAGAAAAAAAAATATTCCAAGAGAACAAATCGTTAAGAGCCCAAAAAAAACAGTGTTGAAATCCACTATCTGCTTCTTAACTTAGCCAAGAGCCTTAGCATTTCTAAGTAAAGCCAAATCAGAGTAACCATTAAAGAGAAAGCTCCAAACCACTCCATATATTTAGGCGCTCCTTGTTCTGAGCCTTGTTCAATAAAATCAAAATCTAAGACAAGATTAAGTGCTGCTATTGCAACCACAAAAAGACTAAATCCTATTCCAAACAAACCATTTGAGTGAATAAAACCTATACCAGATGATCCAAACATATTCATAAACATGCTAACTACATAAAGCAAAGCTATTCCCATAGTTGCAGAAACTATCATTAATCTAAAATTTTCAGTCGGTTTAATGATCCCCGTTTTATAAAGAACTAGTAAAGAGGCTAATGTGCCCATGGTAAGACCAACTGCTTGAATAACTATTCCAGGAAATTGAAGTTCGAAAATAGCAGAAATAGCACCCAAGAACAGTCCTTGGCTAAGTGCATACAAAGGAGATGTTATTGGAGCCCAAGTTTTTTTAAAAATTGTTGCCAAAGCAAAACCAAAACCAAAAATGGCGCCACCTATAGCAATTGGCATTACAGTTTCTGGAAGTCCAGTAGAAAAAAATTGATTCCAAGTATAAGTGGCTGTGATCATAACCAAAAGGAGCAGGATTCCAGTTTTATTTACTGTGCCCTGAAGAGTCATAGTTTGTCCTGGAGCTATAGAGTCAGGAGTAAAATTAGAAAAAGTAGCATCGTTCATAGCAGGATTTCCAGATCTGCCGAACATATTTAAAGCATTGTGTTTAGACATATTTTTATTTATTTAAGGTTAATTTTAAAACATTTATGGAATTAGCCAACTGCTTTTTAGTTGGTCTGAGCTCCAATCGAACAATGATCTTCTATGTCCTGCGCCTTTTAAAAACAAAAACTCGAGGGAGTCATAACTAAAGTACAAAACAGCAAAATTATTGTAACCGAGCTCAATATCAATTTCTTCTTTGATCAAATCAAAAGGTTCAGGAGAAGATATTTTATTTCCTGGTGAATCCTTTACTGAATAACACATTTTCGACATTTCTCTTGATTCAGCCCAAGCTTTTTTAGAAATTTCATTATCAATATGAAGCGTAGTTTTTCCTTTAAGTCTAATTTGAACTTTTAGGTCTGGATCATAACCATGAACAGAGGAAATAGAGTTCTCTTTTAATTCTTCTATTTTTCCAGATCTGCTATCGGTATGAAATCTTAGCGTTCTATTTTTTGAGTCAAATTCCCTCAAAACAACTGTTCGAGTAGAAATTGTTTTCTCTACAAAACTAGACAAGACAGGCGTGTGAAACATCGACTTACTGTTTTCAACACCATCACTGATTAAATTTTCCGCTTCAAGCAAAGTTAGTTCTAAAGAGTTATAAAAATCTATTTTTTTTGACATTTTTCTCGTAAATACAATTTATAGCTTAAACTATAAAAAATGGATATTTCATATATTTTAGACGATTTAAACGAAGTACAAAGAGATGCAGTTACAGAGGAATTACCTTATTCACTTGTTTTGGCTGGAGCAGGGTCCGGAAAAACTAAGGTAATCACTCATAAAGTTGCATGGCTGAACAAGGTAAAAGATATAAATCCATTAAGCCTTCTAACTGTCACATTTACCAATAAAGCTGCTAAAGAAATGCGTGGTCGAATTGAATCCATCCTCGGGGAGCAATTGAATCAGATGTGGTGTGGTACTTTTCATGGCTTGTTTCATAGAATGCTTAAGATTCATTGGGAGGAAGCTGGCTTATCAAAATCATTTTCAATCTTAGATGGCGATGATCAAAATAGAATTATTAAAAGAGTTATTAAAAAAATGAATCTTGACGAGGCAACTTGGCAACCTAGGCAAACTCAATGGTTTATTAATAAACAAAAAGATGAAGGCCGAAGAATAGCTAAACTTCCTAACAAAGCTACTTATGTTGAGGAAAAAATGGCAGACATTTACTTGGAATATCAAAAAACTTGCGAAGAAGAAGGCGTGGTTGATTTCGCAGAAATTCTATTACGTTGCTATGAAATGCTCAATAAAAATCCTGAGCTATTATCGCATTATCAAAAGAGATTTGAGCATATACTTGTGGATGAGTTTCAAGATACGAATGAAATTCAATATCTCTTATTAAAACTGCTTGTCGGTAAAGATGGACACATAACAGTTGTCGGGGATGATGATCAATCTATTTATAGTTGGAGAGGTGCAAAAAGCTCAAACATCAACAGGTTCATTAAAGACTTCAAAGGAGTAAGAACTTTAAAATTAGAACAAAATTATAGATCCACAACAAATATCTTGGCAGCCGCAAATGCAGTAATAAGAAATAATCCGGAAAGACTAGGCAAAGAACTTTGGACAGAAAAAGAAGAAGGAGAATTAATAAAAGTGTACAGAGCTTTTAATGAAAGAGACGAAGCAAAATTTATAGTAGACATAGTTAAAAGTTGGGTCGATGAAGGAAGAAATTTATCTGAATGCGCCATTATTTATAGATCCAATGCTCAATCAAGAATTCTTGAGGATTCTATTTTAAGAGCCGAATTGCCTTATAGAATATACGGGGGGGTTCGATTCTATGAGAGATTAGAAATAAAAAATGCACTTTCATACGCAAAATTAGCTATCGATAATGAAAATGACGCTGCATTTGAGAGAATTATCAATGTGCCAAGCAGAGGAATAGGCGCAAAAACTATGGATCAAATTCGTGAATTAGCTAGAGAAAATAGTCTTTCTTTATGGAGTGCAGCTAAAAATCTATCAGAAAATTCTGGACCAAAAGTTTCAAATGCATTAAAAGATTTTTTTTCCGCGATAGATAAAATTTCAAAAATAGCCAATAACAAAGAAATTGAAGAATTCTTTGAAAAACTAGTAGATTTATCTGGTCTAAAAGAATTTCATGGAAAAGAACCAGGAGAAAAAGGAAGATCTAGAGTGGAAAATTTAGAAGAACTTGTATCCGCAGCAGCAGGATTTTTTTCTATTGGTGAAGATGCTGATGACGAAAGGTCACAACTTGAATTGTTTCTTGATCAGGCCTCGTTAGATGCAGGAGAGAATCAAGCTAAAGAAAATGAAGATGCAATCCAGATGATGACTTTACATTCTTCTAAAGGACTTGAGTATCCATTAGTTTTTGTTGCCGGATGCGAAGAGGGACTTTTCCCTCACAAAAGATCAGTAGAAGATCCAAGACAATTAGCTGAAGAGCGAAGACTTTGTTATGTAGGAATGACTAGAGCAATGGAAAGACTTTATTTAACTTACGCTGAAGTAAGAAACGTTTTTGGAGTTGATGGTTTTAGTCCAGCTTCAAGATTCTTGAAAGAAATTCCTGAAGAGTTTAAATACGAAATTAGAATATCCTCTGAAAATGTAAGTCAGGCAAAATCTTTTTCACCTAAAATAGTTGGTGGAACGGATCATAAAGTAGGGGGTTTTGCGCTTGGCGATAGAGTTGGGCATCCTTCTTTCGGTGAGGGAGTAATTTTAAATTATGAGGGTGATGGCAGTAATGCAAGAGTACAGGTTAATTTTGATACAGAGGGGACAAAATGGTTAGTTCTAAGTTTTGCAAAACTAGACAAAATTTCTTAATTTTATTTTTAAGTTTTATTTTTGTTTCTTGCTCGGCACAAGAAACTTCAAATCAAACTTCAGAAGCAAAAGAAAGTTTTAAATGGCGAATGGTAACTACTTGGCCAAAAAATTATCCTGGCGTAGGTTTGGGAGCTGAAAATTTAGCAAAGCTTGTCGATGAAATGAGTGATGGTAGATTAGAAATAAAAGTTTATGGAAATGGAGAATTAGTTCCAGCATTAGAAGTATTTGATACTGTTTCCAGGGGCAGTGTCGAAATGGGTCATGGAGCAGCTTATTACTGGATTGGAAAAGTTCCTGCTGCACAATTCTTCACTGCAATTCCTTTTGGTTTAAACGCGCAAGAAATGAACGCTTGGCTTCACTATGGCGGAGGCCAAGAATTATGGGAAGAACTATATGAACCCTTTAATTTGATTCCGATAGCAGGAGGCAATACGGGTGTGCAAATGGCTGGCTGGTTTAATAAAGAAATCAATAGCTTAGAAGATTTAAAGGGAATTCGCATGAGGATACCTGGCATGGCAGGAAAGGTTTTTACCAGAGCCGGTGGGGAGGCAGTCTTGATGCCAGGCAGTGAAATATTTACAAATCTACAAACAGGAGTTATCGATGCTGCAGAGTGGATTGGACCCTACAACGACTTAACTTTTGGATTTCATCAGGCTGCAAAATATTATTATTATCCTGGTTGGCATGAGCCTGGACCAACTTTAGAAACCATAATAAATAAGGAAGCTTACGACTCTTTACCTAAAGACCTTCAGGCGATTTTGAAAACAGCATCAAGAGCTATTAACCAAGATATGTTGGATGAGTACACTTCAAGAAACAATCAAGCGCTTATATCTTTGGTAAATGATCACAAAGTAGAACTCAGAAAATTACCGAATGATGTTCTAGCCGAATTTAAAAGAATAACCGAGGAACTGATAGTTGAGATGACGCAAGAAGATGAGTCATCTAAAAAGATTTATGAATCTTTATCTAATTTTAAAAAAAATGTTTCTCAATATCATGAGATATCAGAAGAGGCTATTTACGAATTAAGATAAAGTTAACTTTTCTAACAATCCAAATGCCAATAAAGGTTGAAAAAGAAAATCTCAGAAAAAAAAGTAATGCCGCAGGTAAAGTAAGTAACCAACCAACATAGAGATCTAATAAATTATTAAGCTCACCAAACCAATTAAAAAGATAGAGCGCTACTTGAAAGTACTCTAAAAAATAATCCCTTACTATTATTGGTCCAACAAAAAGACTGTGAATAAAAAAAAAACTAAATAAAAGTCGCCCCAGATCAAAAAATAACCAAACCCCTTAAAAAAATTAAGCATCCGCAAGAGATCTAACTTCTTTCCAAACCCTGAGAATATTTTCATTCAAGATTTTATCAATTTCACTTTCTGAATATCCTCTAATTAAAAGTTCTTCGATCAGATTTGGAAACTTTGAAACGTCATTTATATCATCTGGCAATGGAACCTCTCCATCAAAATCTGAACCAAATCCTACATGGTCTATACCGACTAGATCTCTTACTCGATCAATATGATCGACAACGTTCTTTACAGAAACTTCCAAATCCGGATTATCTTTTCTATTAGCGACAAAATCAGAACCAAAACAAAGTTGAATAACTCCTCCATTTTCAGCGAGAGCAATTAGCATTTCGTCAGAGACATTTCTCTCCCAACCTGGGGTAAAGTGCCTTAGTGAGCTATGAGTTGCTACAACTGGCGCTCTACTGAGCTCAAGCACTTTCATAAAAGCTGCATCTGAAACATGAGAAATATCGATCATTACGCCTTGTTTATTCATTTCCTCAACAACTTTAAAGCCAAAGGGACTCAAGCCATCAGGCCATCTCTTGTTTTCATCGTAGGAGCTATCGGAAATATGATTACTTTTTGAATGAGCGAGGGTAATGTAGTTGACTCCTAAATCAGCAAAAAACTTAATATTTTCTAGATTTCCCTCAAGCGGTGCGCCATTTTCTATTCCATATGCCATACCAACCAAGTTTTTATTATTCTCTAGAGTTGCAATATCTTCAGGATTTCTAATAAAAATAAATTTATCTGGATTATCTTCAATGATTTCATTCATCATCTGAATTAACTCTATAGCTAAGTCATAAGAAGTTCCTTCAGGTTCGGTTCTAGGAGGAATCCAAATGCTTTGAAAAGTTAAATTTAATCCACCTTCAATGGCTCTTGGGTAATCAAAATGATAGCTAGTACTTTTTGTAATATCATCATTAGTGCCTGTGTTATTCCTTTGACGCCAAATTTGAAAAGGCGTATCGATATGAGTATCAATGATAATTTTTTCTTGGCTAAACTTTTTAGCTTTCTCAGAAAAGTTTTCTGCACAAGAAAATAAAATCAAAGGGATTAGAATTAAAAAGAGTTTTTGAATTTTCATAAACTAAATATATCAAATTTTAAATTTTTTTTATCAGTATATTGCAGAAGGAAGGTAAGTTGCCAAAAATGGAAAGTATGCAACCAGGCATAGAATTAAAATTTGAATCATTATGAAAGGGATAACTCCCTTGTAGATAGTTTCTGTTTTAATTTTCTCTGGAGTGACCCCTCTCAAATAAAACAAGGCAAAACCAAAAGGAGGAGTTAAAAAAGAAGTCTGCAAATTTATTGCAAGCATAATTCCTAACCACAAAGGATCTGCTCCCATAGCGATAAGAATGGGACCAACAATTGGAACCACAACAAAGCTTATTTCAATAAAATCTAAAATGAAGCCTAATAAAAAAACCAAGATCATTACAGTTAGCATCGAACCAAATAGCCCACCTGGAATTGCATCAAATAAGTTTTTAATTAGCTCTTCTCCACCATATCCACGAAAAACCAAAGAAAATATAGAAGCACCAATTAAAATCATAAAAACCATGCTGCTTATAAATGCAGTTTGTTTAACCGCATCTGCTAATACTGAGAAAGATATTTTTTTATTTAATAAAGCAATTAAAATTGATCCCATTGCACCAATTCCTGCAGCCTCAGTTGGTGAAGCAACACCTAAAATGATGGATCCTAGAACGGAAAAAATAAGCAAAAAAGGCGGAATTAAAATTTTTAAGATGTCTATTAAAGAAACTAATTTTTCTTCACTTTTTTCATAATTAAGATTTTTTCTATAAATATTAAAAATAAAATAAAAAGAATAAGCTGTAACTAAAAGCAAACCTGGAATAATTGCTGCAACGAATAAATCACCTACAGAAAACGATTTTGCAGAAAAATTACCCATACTTAATTGGGCCTGTTGATAGGCTGTTGCTAGTACATCTCCTAAGATTACTAATGCAATCGACGGCGGAATAATTTGCCCAAGGGTTCCTGTAGCAGCTATTAGACCAGTGGAAACTTCTTCGGAATATCCTTTTTTAAGCATTGCAGGTAAAGAAATCAAACCCATTGCAATTACAGTTGCTCCAACAATTCCTGTGCTTGCGGCTAATAGAGCACCAACTATGATTACCGAAATACCTAGGCCACTTTCTAAATTTCCAAATATTTCTGACATTGATTCTAAAAGTTTTTCTGCTATTTTTGATTTCTCTAAAATGACTCCCATAAACACAAAAAGAGGAACTGCCACCAAAGTTGAGTTAGTCATGATTCCAAATAATCTATTTGGAATTGTCTCTAATAGGTAGAGGTCGAATATTCCAAACATTGAGCCTAAACCGGCAAAAATTAATGAAACACCACCTAAAGTGAAAGCTACCGGAAAACCAAGTAGCAAGCTGGCACACATGACTACAAATAGAAATAATGGAATATATTCAATCATTATCGAAGTATGAAAAAATCGAAGCTAGACTTTGCAAGATTAGAATTAATGAAAAAATTAAAATGGAAGTTTTGTATAAATAAACAAAAGGTAATCCTCCTGGTTCTGGAGAAATTTCATAAATAGACCAAGAAAATAAAACATAATCCAAGGACAAAATAAATATTATCCAAGCCATTGGCTGAAGAAAAATTAAATTTCCTATTAAATTAATTAATTTTTTGTTTTTTACACTCGATCTACGATAAAAAATATCTACCCTGACATGCTCATCATTTTCATAGGCATATGCTGAACACAAGAGAAAAGCAATACCATGGAGATAAATAACCATTTCTTGAAGACCGACTACCCCAATACCCAAAAAGTACCTAAAAAACACAACTATTGTTGTTAAAACTATCATTAAAAAAATAGCCCAAGAGCATAAAATACCGACAAAACGCGGAAAAATTGTAAGTAAATATTGAAATGTTTGATTAATATTTTTCATTTCGATTTTATGATTTAATAATAACTATGATTATTGTTCTTTCACCAGCTAAAACCTTAGATTATGAATCTCCCCTCAATGGGTTTGATTATACAACTCCTGACTTCTTAGGTAAGTCAGAGTCATTAATTAAAATAATGAGATCCTATGAACCCGATTATATTTCTGAATTAATGGGTTTGAGCGAAAATCTCGCCTTTTTAAACTTTGAGAGATATCAAACTTGGAAAAAACAAAACAAACCTTCAAAAGATTCTAGACAAGCAATATTTGCTTTTAAAGGAGATGTTTATCAGGGTCTGGAAGCGATTAATTTATCAAAATCTACTATTAACTATTCTCAGGATCATTTACGAATACTTTCAGGTTTATATGGACTGCTTAAGCCATTGGATTTAATTTCACCTTATAGATTAGAAATGGGCACTAAATTAAAATCTGGAGAAATAGATGGCTTGTATAATTTCTGGAAACCTGAGTTGACGAAAGCTATCAATTCTGAATTGGCTTCTCAAAAGGAAAATACTTTGGTTAACCTAGCTTCCAATGAATATTTTTCAGCTCTGGATCAGACAATGATAGATGGAAAGGTTATTTCTCCAATCTTTAAAGATTTTAAAAATGGGAAATACAAGATAATCAGCTTCTACGCAAAAAAAGCAAGAGGATTGATGGCTAAATTTATTCTAGAAAATAAAATAGAAAACTCCAAAGAGTTGATTAATTTCGATTTGGAAGGTTATAAATATAACAAAGAAGCCTCTTCAGAGAATAATCCAACTTTCTTAAGAAAAGAAACTTTAGTTATTTAGCAGAAGACTTGCCGTAGTCTTTTATTTCTTGCATGTCTTTAAACTCAGGTTCCCTTTTTTCTATATTTGACATCATTGCTTCTGCCATATCTTCTTGAGGAAGCATAGCTCCACTCCAAAGTGCATTATATTCCAATCCCTCGGCTACAGTGTGATCTCTAGAAAAATTGAGAATTGCTTTTGTGCCGTATACAGCTAGAGGACTTTTGGAGGCTATCACTGCAGCCATTTCTTTCAATCCAGATAACATCTCTTCGTGACTTTCATACACTTTATTAACTAAGCCAGCTTCTAAAGCTTCTCCAGCAGGCATTCTCCTTCCAGTGTAAGCAAGTTCTCTTACTTTTCCTTCTGGAATAACACGAGGCAATCTTTGAAGAGTTCCAATATCTGCCGCCATTCCAATATTTACTTCTTGAATACAAAAGAAAGCATCTTTACTAGCAAATCTCATATCAGCAGCTGTAACTAAATCTAACCCACCACCAATACATCCTCCTTGTATTCCAGCAAGGACAGGTATTCTTAATTTTTCTAGTTTGGAAAGCATATCTTGAAGTTCTTTAGCAACTCTATAAAGGCTTTCACCAATTCTAGCTTTATCAGGCACATTGAGTTTCTTTTCAGCATCGTTACCTAAAGTTCCAAAATTCTTTAGATCCATGCCAGCACAAAAATGTTTACCAGTCGAAGAAAGAATTAAAACCCTAAGTGAAGCATCTTTATCAATTTCGTCTAAAATTCTTGGCAATTCATACCAAAAATTTATTGTCATTTTATTTAAGTCTTCTCCTTTATCTAAAATAAGGTGGCCAACACCTTCTTCAGATGTGTATTTGAAACTTTCATAATTCATATTTTCTCTCCTTATAATTTTCCTTATCCTTTTAAATCTTGAACTAAGCTGTCCGCAACCTCTTCAAGTTCTTCAATTAAGTCATAAGAGCTGTGATAAGGCATAACTACCTTTCGACTTTTTTTACTTAATCTTTTTAAACCGTTAGAGATTTCTTCCGCTTTTTCTAACAATTCTTTATTATCTTCGCTCATAATTAATAATTTAAGGAATATATTGTAAATCAAAACCTAAAATTTAAAAAATTTCATTGAAAATGAAGACGAAAGAGTTAATTAAACCGATCCAATTAATTATGGAAGGAGCTTCCAAGCTAATTAATGAAATTTATGAGAACCAAGAAGACATAAACTTTAAAAAAAAATATGACGAGTCTCCTTTGACGCTTGCTGATTTAAGATCAAATGACTTTATTATCAATAGTTTGAATAATTTATATCCTGATATTCCAATAATTTCCGAAGAGGGCAAGGAAAAACAGATCAAAGAAAATCTTTTTTGGTTAATAGATCCTTTAGATGGAACTAAAGAGTTCATTGATAAAAGTGAAGAATTCACAATCAACATAGCTTTAGTGAAGGATGGGGAACCTATTTTTGGTGCAATTTATATTCCAACTAAAAATAGTTTTTTTGTTGGAGGTGTACATTTCAATGCATTTAGTGAAAAAAAAGGTGAAAAGGAGCCTCTAAAGACTTCATTTAGCCAAGAAAACTGTCGAATATCTGTAAGTAAAAGTCATCAAACTAACAAGGAAGAAGAATTTGTTGAGCTTTTTAAAGATAAATTCAAAAAAGTGGAACTTATCCCTGCTGGAAGTTCTCTAAAGTTATGTTTAATAGCTTCTGGCGATTGTCACATCTACCCACGTTTTGGGGACGTCGGTCAATGGGACATTGCTGCAGGACATGCTATTTTAAAGGCTTCTGGAGGCAATATTTTAGATTTGACCATGAATTCAATAAAGTACAATTCTGACAGAAATATGAAAATAAATGGATTTTATGCGGTCTCAAATGTAGCTTTTTTTAGTCAAATTTTACAAAAAAAACAATAACTTAATCAAAATAATAACTTTTTATATGCAAATAACGCATTTTTAGGTATAAAATTCGCAATATATGGGTAAACAACTGCAACCAATGGATATTTCAGCGCCGGGTCAAAACCTGGAATCTTATTTATCTTCTATTCAAAACATAGCTATTTTAACTCCCGAGCAGGAAAAAAAATTAGCTGAAGATCTTTATTATAACGATGACCTTGAGGCAGCTAGACAATTGGTTATGGCTCATCTTAGATTTGTCGTTCATATAGCTAGAGGTTATGCAGGATACGGATTGCCACAAGCAGATTTAATTCAAGAAGGGAATGTAGGCCTCATGAAAGCAGTTAGAAAGTTTAATCCAGAAGTCGGAGTAAGACTTATATCATTCGCTGTGCATTGGATAAAATCTGAAATGCATGAATATATTATTAAAAACTGGAAAATAGTTAAAGTAGCTACAACAAAGGCTCAAAGAAAGCTCTTTTTTAACCTTAGAAGTCAAAAAAAAGAACTTAATTGGTTAAATTCAGATGAAGTTAAGGTTATATCTGAAGAACTTGGTGTTGACGAAAAATCTGTAAAGGAAATGGAATCTAGACTTTCTTCATCTGATATGTCGTTTGATCCACCATCTGAAGCCAGTGACGAACAAGCTTCATTTAGTCCTTCAGGTTTCTTAGCAGACGAGGCCTGTAATCCTGCTGACCTGGTTGAGAAAGAAGATTCCGATGAATATAGTTTTGAACTTCTCCATAAGGCTATGGAAGAACTTGATCCACGAAGCAAAGAAATATTAGTTGATAGATGGCTAGAAGAACAAAAACTAACTCTCCATGAATTAGCTGATAAATACGGTGTTAGCGCAGAAAGAATAAGGCAGATAGAGAAAGCTGCTATGGAAAAAGTCCGTAGCTATATCTCCTAATTGATTTGCACAAAAAATGACAAAAATTAAGATATTTCTTAATGGAGAGTCCCGTGAGATCCCAGAAAAAACTTCAGTGACACAGCTTTTTACTTTCTTAGAACTTTCAGATAAGCACTGCGCAGTAGAGATTAATAAAGAAATTATTTTTAAATCTATTTGGAATGAGAGAGAATTGCTTAAAGAAGATAGGGTTGAGATAGTAAGAGCCATAGGAGGCGGATAATTTTGTTTAAAGATCCCCTAGTTATTGCAGGGAAAGAATATAGATCTCGTTTATTAGTTGGCACAGGAAAATATATAAATGAAGAGAAGGCATTCGAATCTATAAAAGCTTCAAAAAGCGAAATCGTCACAGTTGCAATAAGAAGAGTCGAACTAGATTCAAAAAAAAGACCTAACTCAATTTTAAATTTCGTTTCACCAGAACAATTTACTATTTTGCCAAATACAGCTGGTTGCTTTAGTGCAAAAGAAGCTATAAGAATCGCATGCTTAGGAAGAGAACTTCTGAATGGAGAGAGTTTAGTTAAGCTTGAAGTTCTCAAAGACAAGGAAACTCTCTTACCTTTAATGGATGAAACTGTTTCAGCCGCAAAAGAGCTTGTTAATTTAGGTTTTAAAGTTATGGTTTATTGCACTGATGAGCTTGATTATGCTTTAACTTTAGAAGACATCGGCTGCGTTGCAATAATGCCTTTGGCATCACCTATAGGCTCAGGCCAAGGAATTATAAATCCTGAAGCTATAGAGAAAATTATAGAAAAAATATCATGTCCTGTAATTATAGATGCTGGAATTGGAGCAGCTTCAGAAGTGACTATAGCCATGGAAATGGGATGCGATGGTGTTTTATTAAACACAGCTATAGCAAAAGCAAAAGATCCTATTTTAATGGCCGAGGCGATGCGGGATGCAGCAATAAGTGGAAGAAAAAGCTTCTTGGCCGGAAGAATACCTGTAAAAAAGAATGCAAATCCAAGTTCTCCTATGAAGGGGATAGTAAATTCTTGAAAAATTCTATCAAAAGTTTTTCTAAGGCACGATCAAGATCTTCGTTAAAAAATAAACAGATTCTTTCAAAAGCAAATGAGACTTTTTTTGTAACTGAAGACAATTTTGAAGATTTTAAATTTTTAAATAAAGATCCTCTTAAATTAAATTTAGAAATTGGTTTTGGCGATGGAAAATATTTAACCGAACAAGCCTTAAATAATCCAAAACAATCATTTATTGGCATAGAGGTATTTGAATCAGGATTAGCTAACACCTATAAAAAAATTGAAAATTTAAATATAACAAATTTAAAACTTATTCAAGGAGATGTGTCGGAAATTTTTTCAAAGAATAAAAGCAAGAACTTGTTTGATTTTATAACTATTTTTTTCCCTGATCCTTGGCCAAAATCAAAACATAAAAAAAGACGATTATTAAAAAAAAATTTTTTTCTAATTTTGAAATCTTTACTTAAGAAAGATGGAAAAATAATTATAAAAACGGATTGGCAAGATTATGCGAAAGAAATTATGGAAACTCTTAATGACTTGAAGTTTAAATTTGATCAAGAGTCTTTCAGAGTCGATTCAAAAGAATTTATTACAAAATATGAAGAAATTGCTTTATTAAAAAAAAGAACGGTCACTACATTTTTGATTCATTCAATAAGTTAATCATTTTTAAAGTTGATATAGTTCTATGACTTATTTTCATTCTCTTTTCTTTTGAAACCTCAGCTAAGGTGAGTTTAGAATTTTTTATTTGAAAAATTGGATCATATCCAAAACCACCTTTACCTCTTGGAGAATTAATTATTTTTCCAAATAGTTCGCCATATGAAAATAAAGAGATTTTTAATTCAGGGTGTAAAAAAGATAAAATTGAAATAAATTTTGCTGATTTATCTTTTTTTAAACTAAGCTCATCCAATAATTTATTATTGTTTAAGTTGTCATTTCCTTTTTCTCCTGCATATCTAGCAGAAAAAATTCCAGGCTCTCCATTCAATGCTTCTACTTCTAGTCCTGAATCATCTCCCAACGAAGGCAATCCGGAGATATCTGAAGCAAATTTTGCTTTTATAAATGCATTTTCTTCATAGCTTGTTCCTGTCTCTTCAATCTCTTTATTAGTAAATTCAGAGATCGGGATTAATTCAAAATTAGTATTTTTAAATAGATAGTTAAATTCTTCTAGTTTTCCTGAGTTTTTCGAAGCTAAAACTATTTTCAAGACTTCTTTTCAAGTTTGTAAATAGCAATCTCAGCAAATAAATTAGGAAAAAGATTGGATAAAAAAGTGCTATCTCCAGATGCCTTGATAAGTTTCTTCTCGGATATGGCAATATTTGAATCTAAACACAAAGTTTCAAAATCTTTTAAAGAACATAAGTGCAGGTTTGGAGTCGAATACCATGAATGCGGCAACGCAGATGAAACTGGCATTTTTCCAGTTATAAAAAGTTGCAATCTGCATTTAAGATTTGCAAAATTTGGAATACTAACAATGCATTCTTTCCCTATTCTTATTATTTCAGATAAAGCTAGATCAGGCCTCTTTAAAGCTTGAATGGACTGACTCATTAGTACTAAATCAAAAGATTGATCTTCAAAATTACTAAGTCCTTGATCAATATCTTGTTCTATTACATTCAAACTTTTAGCTAAACTTAGCTGTATATTCTCTTCAGATATGTCAACGCCTAGCCCGTTTACATTTAACTCTTTTTTTAATTCATAAAGCATTGAGCCATCCCCACAACCAAGATCGAGAATATGAGAATTTTTAGGAATCCATTTACTTACAATTTTATACATCTGATTTCAAAAAAGTTTTTATCGTTTCAACATATCTTTCATTGGGAAATAAAAATCCATCATGTCCTTGAAAAGATTCAATATTCACGTAACTAACTGGTTTCTTAGCTGCTACCAGAGAGTTAACAATTTCTTTAGATCGCTTGGGCGAAAATCTCCAATCTGAAGAAAATGAGATTATTAGGAAATTTGCTTTTGTTTGTTCAAGACTGGCAATCAAATTACCCTTGAAATATTTTGCTGGATCAAAATAATCTAATGCTTTAGTCATTAGTAAATAAGTATGAGCATCGAATTTATCTGAAAAATTATCCGCTTGATATCTAAGATAACTTTCAACTTCAAACTCAACATCATAACCGTACTCAATTTTTTCTTTTTTTAAATCTCTATCAAACTTTTCTTTCATTACTTCTTCAGATAAATAGGTGATATGACCTAACATTCTTGCTAGTCCTAAGCCTCTTTTAGGATGGTGTGTGCCTTTTTCAAAATCGGGATCATTAACAATTGCTTGTCTAGCTACCTCATTGAAGGCAATATTTTGAGCGCTTAATTTAGGAGCAGCGGCTATGACAATTGATTTAACCACTAAATCAGGATAATCAATTGCCCATTGCAAGGCTTGCATTCCGCCCAAACTTCCGCCAGCTACAGCAAGCCATCGATCGATATTTAAATGAGATCGCAATAAGTTTTGACTATTTATCCAATCTTTAACTGTTACTAGAGGAAAATCTTTACCATATTTTTCATTATTATCAGGATTAACACTTGATGGGCCAGTTGATCCATGACATCCGCCTAAATTATTAAGTGACACTACAAAATATTTTTTTGTATCAAATGCTTTTCCTGGCCCAATAAGTTCGTTCCACCATCCGGGCCTTCTATCGTTTTTATCACTTAATCCTGCTGCATGATGGTTGCCACTTAAAGCATGACAGATCAAAATTGCATTATCTTTGTCTTTGGAAAGCTTGCCATACGTTTCATAAATTAGCTCAAAACCATCTAAACTTTTTCCAGATTCAAGTGAAAATTTTTCTTTAAAAGAAAAAATTTTTGGCTCAATGACTCCAAGTTCAAATTCGTTCATTTAAAATAATACCGGTAAGTTCATAGTAAACCTTAAGTTATCTAAAATTCTATCTATTTGAATTAGTAGAAAAAAAACAATAATAGGAGAGAAATCCATCCCGCCAAATAAAGTAAGTCTTTGGAAGGGCTTCAAAAGAGGTTGAGTAATATTATGACAGATACTAAGAAAAGGATTATTAGAAGTCGGGGCCACCCAACTGCCAATTATTGAAATAAAAAGGGAGAATCTAAGAATCTGAGAAACTAAAAAAAAGAGGCTTAGGACAGACCATGAAACTGCATTAATAATATCAAAATCCATTTCTTTGCTTGAGCTGAATAAATAAAATGACAAGAATTTAAGATCGATAATCCAAAAGACACAAGCTAAATCAATTCCAAAAAGAATTGGTAAAAATATTCTAAAAGGTCTACAAAATGGGTCCAATGTTGAAAAAGATATTTTTACAATTGGGTTTAGAAAGCTAATTTCAAAAAATCTAAACAACAAGTAAAAAGAGAAAACTATTGCTAATAAATTCGTCAAAATTGAGGAAACATAAAGAGGATCCATTTTTAATCTCCTAATGCCTTTGATTTAATAATTGCATCATTTATTGCCTGATTCCAAATATTTTCTATTCCTTCTTCGTTTATTTTATTTAAAGCTGCTTCAGTTACTCCTCCTTTTGAAGCAACCATATCGACTATTTTTTTAAAACTATTATTCTTATCAGATTTATGAATATGAGATGTACCATCTAAGATTTCTCTGATCCATGGCTCTGGTTCTTCAAAGCCATGCTCTTTGGCAATTTTAGCCAAAGTATTGGATAAATGACTTATGAAAGCTGGACCAGCTCCAAATATAGAAGTGAAAGCATCAAATTTATCTTCTTCGATTCTTAAACAACTGCCCAATTTTTCAAGAATATCTAAGGCATTGTTATCATTAGTATTCATTTCAGTATAGAAAGCTATTGGACTAGAGCCACTACTGATACCAAGCGTGGGCATAGCTCTTAGAATATATTTGTAGTCACCTAAAAAAGATTTTAAATTGTTAAATTTTAATCCAGCCACAAAGGAGATTATTAACTGAGAAGATAAGATATTTTTTAGTTGGTTCGCCACTTCTTGAACTTTATTAGGTTTTACAGATAAAAAAATTACTTCCGAGTTTTTTACTAAGACGTCTAAATCTGTATAAATAGCCCCCAGGTCAATTATTTTTTGGTTTTCAGATGGATCACTTACGAAAATAGTAAACTCATTAGCTAATTTTTCAATTGCATGTCTGCCTAAATTTCCCGCTCCTATAAAGCCTATTGTCTTAATTCCTTTAATTTCTTTCACCAAATATTCCTGTGCCTATTCTAACCATTGTAGATCCATTTTTAATTGCCAATTCAAAATCATTGCTCATTCCCATAGAAATTTCATTCGCTTCAGAAAATTTATTTCTAAGTTTTTTTGAAATTTCCAAAGTTTTTTTAAAAGATTCTTCAGTTAAATTATTTTCTAAGTTGTTTTTAGGTATCACCATTATCCCTTTTAATTTCAAATTTGGTAAAACGGAAATTTTTTCAGCTAAATCAAATAGCTGACATTCATTAATGCCGCTCTTGCTCTCTTCATTATCTATATTAATTTGAATGAGAACATTTATGATCTTATTTAAGGGGCAGTCATCATTTAAGCGTTTTGCAACCTTAAATCTGTCGATTGTATGTACCCATTGAAAGTTTCTAGCTATGTCTTTACATTTATTAGACTGAATTTTTCCAATAAAGTGCCAATTAATATCCAAGTGATTTAAAGAGATTATTTTTTGTAAAGCTTCTTGCAAATAATTTTCACCAAAATTTTTGATTCCTAATAGGTAAGCTTGCTCAACTAACTCTGCAGATTTTTTTTTACTAACTGCAATAATTGAAGTTTTATTTTCAATTTTTTTAATTAATAAAGAAATGTTTTCTTCAATATTAATCACTACATTTTTTCTGGAGTTTCTATCATCAAAACATCCATCCCACTTTTTATAGTTTTTTTAACTGCTAACAATAAGGTAAATTTTGCATTTCTTTTGTTTTCTTCGTCGTCAATAATTATTTCAGAATTATAATAAGAGTGAAATTTCGACGCTAAGTCTCTTAGATAAAAACAAATAGGGTGTACTTCATAATTTTTATTACATTGTTCAATAATAATTTTGTAATTTTCTAAAAAAGAAATAATCTCTAATTCAGATTTTTTATTTAAAAGATCTAAATTATTAATTCCATCTTTGATATTAAAATTCATTTTTCTTTCTTTTAATTCTTTTTCTAAACTACATATTCTTGCAAAAGCGTATTGGATGTAATAAACAGGATTATTCTTGTCTTCGCTTATTGCTAAATCCATATCAAAATCTAAAGCTTGGTCGCTTTTTTTTGCTAAATAAAAAAATCTTGCAGCATCTACTCCTACTTCTTCGATAAGTTCATCTAAAGTAACAAAATCACCAGCTCTAGTTGACATAGAGGTCTTCTGACCTTTTTTAACCAAAGACACAAACTGAATAAAAAACGTTTTAAGTTTTTCAGATTTTAGTTTCAGAGCCTTAATAGAAGCTATTATTCTTGGGAGATAGCCATGATGATCTGACCCCCAGATATTAATTATTTCGTCATAACCTCTATCGAATTTGTCTTTATGGTATGCAATGTCGGATAAAAAATACGTTTCCTTATCGTCTGATCTTATGAGAACTCGGTCTTTATCATCTCCAAACTGAGTTGATTTAAACCAAATTGCTCCTTCATTTTTAAACGAATATTCTTTTTCTAAATCTTTTAGCACTTTTTGAATTTTATTTTGATTCGAGCCAAGTTCCTTATACAAAGAGCTTTCTGAATAAAAAGAATCAAAATTTACTTTAAATTCTTCTAAAGTCATTTTAATATTTTTCATCATTTCTTTAATTATTAGATCAATAAATTTCTTTTCATCCTTTAATTCAATGTAAGTGTCATTTTCTCGATTTTTAATTTTTGTAGCCAACTCATCAATGTATTCACCCTTATAAAAATTAGCATCGTTAATTTTCGAAGTATCTATTTTAAATTTTTCTAAATATTTTTTATGAACGCTATCAGCTAGAATTTTTGTTTGAAGACCTTGGTCATTAACGTAATATTCTTGTAAAACATCGTTTCCAGATTTTTTTAATAAGTTACTCAAAGATGAGCCTAAAGCAGCTCCTCTGCCATGTCCGACATGGAGAGGTCCAGTAGGATTTGAAGAAACGTATTCAATCAAAATATTTTTTTTTGTTTTTTCTTGAAAAGGATAAAAAGATCCTTCGCTTTTAACCAAATCCTTCAAATAATTTAAATTAGCTAGATTGGTAAGAAAAAAATTTATAAATCCAGGACCTGCTAATTCAACTTTTTCTATCCATTTTTTATCAGGCAAAGAGCTGATAATTTTTTTGGCTAACTCTTTTGGATTTTCTTGAAGTTCTTTTGCTAAAATCATTGCAATGTTAGTACTCCAATCACCATGAACTTCAGATTTAGTCTTTACTATTTCTGGAATCAAATCACCTCTATCAAAAAGGTCATCAATTACAGCTTTTAACAGATCACTGAGTTTTTCTTTCATTTATTGACTCGGTTTTGATATTCATTAGTTCGAGTATCTACTTTTATGAAATCTCCTTCTTCAATAAACAAAGGAACTTTTATTTCTAAGCCATTGGATAATTTTGCAGATTTGAGAGTATTAGTTGATGTATCTCCTTTAAACCCAGGCTCTGTCTCTGAAATATCTATTTCAGCAAAAGTATCAATTTCAACAGTGACAAGAGTGTTTTCCCACATGGCAATTTCATAAGTTTTTCCTTCTTTGATCCATAAACTTTTAGAGCCTAAAAGATCTAAATCAAAGCCAATTTGCTCATAGTTTTTTAAATTCATAAAGATAGCATTATTTCCTTCTTTATAGAGATATTGCATTTCAAGAGAAGATATATCAGCCTTTTCAATAGATTCTCCAGTTTTAAAGGTTTTATCTAACACACGGCCGCTAACAAGAGACTTATACTTAACTCGCATAACTGCTTGACCTTTTCCAGGTTTATGAAAATCATTTTCTATAATTTCACATAGTTCATTATCAATAATAACTTTTAAACCAGGTCTAAATTCATTAGTACTTACTTCGGCCATTCATACTCCATATATTCTTTGCCATTAAATATAAACTATGTTTAAAGAAGGAAATACTTTAAGTTGCAAATATTTTTATTAAAACTTAAAGTAACGCTCTAAGTTTGTAGTTTATTAAACGAAATTCTAGTTTTATTGGTTTTTTTTTGCTCAAAAAAAATCTAAAATATTTTTATATTTAGGGGATCTTATGTCAAAAAACTTATCCAAAATTATTTTACTTTTAATAGTAGCTTTTTCTCTCTCAACATATTCACAATTAGACTCTGTTTTAGAAACAAACAAAGAGAGAACAACAGCTGCTACGGCATCACAAGCTAAAATAGATTCAACTCAAATAAAAACCGATAAAGCTTCAACAGAATATAAAAGTGTTAGTAAGCAGATAGAGGGATTAAAAGTCTATAACGCTCAAAAAAGAAAACAAATTAAAAGACAAAAAGAGCGCATGAAAGAAATTGAAAAAACTATGAAATACGCATCAGTTTTGCAAAGACAAATTCCCCCTTTAGCAAGAAGAATGCATGCTGGATTAGAACAGTTCGTATCGCTCGATTTACCATTTAATTCTGGTGAAAGAACAGAGCGAATGAAATTTATTAAAGATGCTCTAGATAACCCAACAGTTTCTCCAGCAGAAAAATTAAGACAAGTCTTAGAAGGGTTCAACATTGAAGCTGAATATGGAAGAAAAATAGATACTTATAAAGACACAGTTCTTATTGATGATCAAGAAAGAGATGTAAACATTCTCAGGATTGGAAGATTGGTTCTTGCATACCAAACTTCAGATCTTGACGAGACTGGAATATGGAATAAAGAAACACAATCTTGGGAGAGTCTTCCAGGAAGATACAGAGGTGTTGTAAGAGACGGCATTAGTATGGCTAACAAATTAAAAACTGTAGATATGCTTGAACTGCCTGTTCCTGCTGCTGAGATTGTGCAATGAAAAATTTATTTATAAAAATTCTTCTAGGTGCAATCCTTTCTTTCTCTTCTTTTGCTTTAGTTGGTCAAGAAGAAGCTCCTCAATCGCAGGCTTTGACTTTGGATGAGCTTTTAGAATTAGTTAAGGCAGGAAAATTTGCCGAAAATGAAGAAGCTACTAAACGAGAAAATAGATTTAATAAAGAAAAAAATAGACAACAAACTCTTTTAGCTAATGCTAAAGCAGAAAGAGCAAAACTAGAAGCTATAGCAACCTCTTTGGAAGCAACTTTTGAGGCCAACGATGCAAAATTAAATCTTCTTGAAGATCAACTAAAAACTAGATTAGGTTCTCTTTATGAGACTTTTGGGCATTTACAAGGAGTGGCATCAGATACGGAAGATTATTTTAAAACTGCTATTACCTCTGGACAATTTGGAAAGGACCGTGAAGTTTTCTTAAAAGATCTGGCAAAGAAGATGGGAGAGGGAGTTAGCGTTGCAACAATTGAAGAAATTGAACAACTTTGGTACGAATTATCCAGAGAGTTAGTTGCTTCAGGAAGTGTCGAAAGATTTGAAGCAACAGTCATAGATAATGACGGAGAATCGTCAATAGAAGATGTTGTGAGAATAGGTAACTTCAATGCCGTTGCTGAGGGTCAATACCTAACATATCTTTCAAAGAGAGGAGCCTATGAAACTTTACCCAAACAACCAGGAAGATACTTAGATGGAACTTATGATATCTTTGATGAAGACTCTGGTTTTGTCCAATTTGCAGTTGATCCTACAGGTCCTCAAGGAGGAGCATTATTAGTAAACTTGATTTCCTTACCTTCATTTTTTGAACAAATTCAATATGGTAGGATTACTGGATACACTATTATTTTATTATTCTTTATAGCTATTGGAGTCTTTGGCTGGCGTTTTTATGCCTTATTTACAATTAATGGCAATGTTAAAAAACAAGCAGCTGGAGAGTCTGCAGTAGATAATCCTCTATCAAGAATATTCTCAGTTGCTGATCAAAATAAGACAGATACCGAAACTTTAGAGCTGAAACTAGCAGAACAAATTTTAATTGAAAGAGCTGAGATAGATCAATATATTTGGGTAGTAAGGCTAATAGCAGTTATTTCACCATTACTTGGTTTATTTGGAACCATTATTGGAATGATCAATACTTTCCAAGCTATAACATTGTTCGGTACAGGCGATCCAAAAACTATGGCTGGAGGAATTTCTGAAGCCTTAGTAACAACAATGCTAGGTTTAATGTGTGCTATACCTGCAACTTTTATGGCAGCGGCTTTATCTAACTATTCCAAAGGAATACTAGCTGTTCTAGAAGAGCAAAGCACAGGAATGGTTGCTGCTAGAGCAGAAGAAACAAATAGCGGTGAAGCTCTTTAGATAACTTATGAGTTGGTTTTTTAATCTTCAAGATACACTTTTCTCTTTTTTAGAAAAAGGCGGAGGAGTAGTTTTAATAATAAGCTTACTTGTAGTCATGATGTGGTTTTTCATTTTTGAGAGAATCTGGTATTTTAAATTTATTCATCCTGCGGTTGAGAAAGAAACTATAGATGAGTGGTCAAAAGTCTCAGAACATAAATCCTGGAAAGGCCATGTTATTAGATCAATGCTTATTTCAAAAGCAAATCTTAAAATTAAAAATAACCTCGAATTGATTAGAGTAAGCATAGCAATTGCACCTTTATTAGGGCTCTTTGGAACTATTGTCGGAATGATAGAAGTATTTCACATTCTTGCTGTAACCGGAGGAGGAGATGCTAAAGCAATGGCTGGAGGAGTCGCTAGATCTACAATTCCAGCAATGGCAGGTCTAATGGCTGCTATCCCCGCAAGTATTGCAGCCAGATGGCTGGAGCAAAATGCAAAGAAAAAATCAGATTTGGTGTCAGAACATTTAACATACGAGTGAAAAAGAAATGAGAAGATCGTTAATTAGTCAAGCAGTAGAAGAAGCAGAAGAGCCAAATATTACTCCTATGTTGGATGTAGTCTTTATTTTATTAATTTTTTTCATCGTTACAGCAAATTTTATAAAAGATCCTGGATTGGAAATTAATAGACCTGATTCCGAAACGGCTGAAATCACTGAAAATGCTGCTATTTTGATTGCAATAGGGCCAGCAGGTGAAATTTATATGGATGGAAGAAGAATAGATGTTCGTCAGGTAAAAGCAAACGTCATACGGTTGATGGCAGAAAATCCTCAAGGGGCAGTTGTAATGCAAGCTGATAAAAAAGCTACCGCTGAAAAAATAATTGCGGTTATGGATGAAGTTAGAGAAGCTGGCGTTATTGATATTTCAATTGCTTCAGAACCTAATTTCTAATGATACAAAACTTCATAAACTTTTTAAAAAAAATAATTCCAATCGATTTGGATTCGATGGTTTTAGAATCAACTGAAAACGAGTCCAACGTTTATCAGAAATATGGCATGGCAGCAGCAGCAGGCACTGCAGTCGCTTTATTCTCTTTATTTTTAATGGCTTTTCTAATCGCAACAGGCGAAGTTCAGCTAGATGAAATTAAAACAAGAAAAATTGTTGATATCGTAATGCCACAAAGAGATCCGGAATTACTTGATAGTGTAGAAAGACCAGAAGAAGCTGAACCTGAGCCAGATCAGACACCACCTGAGGTAGATATAGAAAATATAGATGATGTATTGGATGATGCTCTTAATCTCAATTTTAAGTTTAAAGCTAAAAGACAAGGAGTCTTTGCAGATGGATCTTATGTTCCAATTTTTCAAGTTCCACCTCAATACCCTAGAAGAGCTATGGAAAGAGGTATAGAGGGCTGCGTCCTTCTAGAATACACAGTCACTATAGCGGGAGCTGTTTCTGATCCAGTAGTTATAAAAGCTATTCCGCCAAATATGTTTGATAGAGCTGCAACAAGAGCAGCACTAAGATATAAATATAAACCTTTAATTAGAGATGGAGTTGCAGTCCCTGTAGAAGGTGTTAGACAAAGGATTACTTTTGTTTTAGAGTCAGAAGAAAAAGGTCCGGGATATATTCCTGCAAACTGTGTAGGTCAAATGTAATGAAAAACTTAGGTATTTATTTTTCCATTTTCATATTATTTTTTGTTTCTTTAAATATTTCAGCTCAAGAAAAAAAACAAGAATATAACTTCCCCGGATTTACATTAAAAAAGTGTCTTGCTGATTATGAGATAAAAAAATCTAATGCAAGAAGAGTAGCCAAACTCCCAAGCAGAGCAGCTCAAAAATATTTAAAAACTCTTTATCCTGCTCTAGAAGAAGATGATTTGGTTCTTGCTAAAGAAATTTTGGATAGAATGAACACTGATAAAGATATCTCCGAAACAGACAAAGCTCAGATGTACTACTATTATGCATATGTTTATTTCAGTGAAGATAACTTAAGAAAGGCTAAACAATCTTACAAATCTTTTCTTCAAATTGAGGAAGCTGATCCAAGATTAAAATCAAATGTAATTTTCAGCTTGGCCCAAATTGCTTATACGGAAGAAAAATATAAAGAAGCAATCAAACAATTAAAAGAATGGCTAACCATAGAAGCTAATCCTAGCTCTACCGGATTTGATATTATTGCTGCATCTCACTGGCAATTAAAAAATAAAAAACTAGCACTAAAAAATGCAGAAGCTGGCCTGTGCGTTGCTAAAGCAAATAAATCTAAACCTAGAGAATCAACCTACAATCTTCTTTTAGCCCTATACAACGAAGATGGAAAAACAAAAAAAATGTTGGAATTGTATGAGGAATTAGTAATTTTCCATCCGAAGAAGAAGTACTGGACTCAATTATCAGGTATTTATGGAGAACTAAAGCAAGAAAGTAATCAGCTCACAGCTTTAGAAGCAGCATTTGACCAAGAATTATTAGATAAAAAAAATGAATATACTGCTTTATATCAATTATTGATGAGAGCAGAAGCGCCATATAAAGCTGCAAAAGTTATGGATTATGGTATTAAAAAAGGCTTCGTAAAAGATGATGAAAAGAACTTAAAAATGCTTGCTCAAGGCTGGCATATGGCTCAAGAATTAGAAATTGCAGAACCAATCTATGAAAAAGCTGCAAAAAAATCAGAAGAAGGAGAGTTGTATGTCTTTCTTGGACAAATTTATCTTGCAACTGATAGATACGAATTAGCTAAAGAAACTTTAAAACTAGGATTAAAAAAAGGAAAACTTAAAGATCCTGTTACGGTGAATATCCTTTTAGGACAGGTTTCTTATGAACAACAAAATTTTGTAGATGCGACTAAATTTTTTAGAACAGCTTTAGATAGACTTACTGATTTAAAAATTAAAGATAAAAAACTTTTAGAGAAAAGGCAGGATAAACTTAGAGCTCAAGCCCTAACTTGGCTTACGTATACTGAAAAAGAGGCAAAAAGAGTCAAGACTTTAGAGTTAAGAAGAAAAGACTTAGAAGAAAGCTAAGCTTTCCTCGAATATTCAATTAATTTGCATTTAATATTGCTTTTTTCGTCAAAAAAATTTTCTTCTTTTTCAATCTGCCAAAGATCCCAATTAATATCAGGAAAAAAAGCATCCCCATCAAAATCTTTTAAAATTCGAGTTATTGCCAATGAATTTGCAACAGGCTCAAATAATTCATAAATATTAGAACCCCCTATTACATAAACATCTTCGTTTGATTCTTTTATAAGTTCCAAAGCATCATCAAAATTGTTTATTACTTTTATCCCTTCCCGCTCAAAGTTTTCGTCTTTAGTCATTACAATATTTTGTCTATTAGGTAATGGCCTTCCGATAGAGTCAAAGGTTTTCCGGCCCATAAGAATAGTATGTCCTGATGTCATTTGTTTAAATCTTTTAAGATCTTCAGGAATATTCCAAGGTAAAGAATTTTCTTTGCCAATAACATTATTAGAGGCAATCGCTGCGACAAGAGTAATTTTCATTAAACAGCTATTGGGGCAGATATAGCAGGATGACTTTCATAGTTTATAATTTCTATATCCTCAAATTTAAAGTCAAAAATATTATCAACATTAGAACTTAACTTTAATTCGGGAAGCCCCATTGTTTCTCTAGATAATTGAAGTTTTGCTTGCTCTAGATGATTGATATATAAATGCGCATCTCCAAGAGTATGAACAAATTTTCCAGCTTTTAAGTTACAAACCTGAGCTATCATGTGCGTTAAAAGAGCATAAGAGGCAATATTAAATGGAACTCCTAAAAAAATATCTGCACTTCTTTGATATAGCTGACAAGAAAGCTCTCCATTAGCAACATAAAATTGAAAAAGAGAATGACATGGCGGAAGAGCCATTTCATTTACCAAGGCAGGATTCCAAGCACTAACAATATGCCTTCGCGAATCTGGATTATTATTAATTCCATTAATTAAATTTTCAATTTGATCTATTGTTCCATTGTTTCCATCTGGCCAGGAGCGCCATTGAGCACCATATACCGGACCTAAATCTCCATTCTCGTCTGCCCATTCATCCCATATGGATACCCCATTCTCTTTTAGGTAAGAAATATTAGTCGAGCCTTGAAGAAACCAAATTAACTCATGGATGATGGACTTTAGGTGTACTTTTTTAGTCGTGACTAAGGGAAATCCTTTGGAAAGGTCAAATTTCATTTGGTGACCAAAAATACTTAAAGTTCCTGTGCCAGTTCGATCAGATTTTTCCTGACCTTCATCTAAAACTTTTTGCATTAAATCAAGATACTGTTTCATTTTCTTTCTTTTTACTTAAGAAGATTAATATTAAGCCAGCTAAGACCATAGGAATGGAAAGTAATTGACCCCTAGTGATTATATCTAAAAAATCAAAACCTATATGGGCATCTGGCATTCTAAAGCTTTCAGTGAATATTCTAAATGAACCATAAAGAGTTAAGAACATTCCAGATATAAACATTCTTGGCCTAGGTTTCTTCGAAAGCCAATTTAAAATAACAAAAAGTACAAGTCCTTCAAAGAAAGCTTGATAAAGTTGAGAGGGGTGCCTTGCCAACTGAAGCGAATCACTCCAAAATATCGTTCCCCATGGCAAATCAGTTGGCCTGCCAATTAATTCTCCGCCTAAGAAATTTCCAATCCTAACAAGACCAAGGCCAATTGGAAATGCCAATGCAATGTGATCAGCAAGATCAAAGAAATTGATCTTAAGTTTTTTTGAAAATATAAAAAAAGAAGTTAGAACTCCTAAAAATCCGCCATGAAATGATAAACCTCCTTCCCAAACCCTAATTATAGATAATGGATCAATTAATAATTGGTTGGTCCCATAAAAAAACATGTAACCTAGTCTGCCTCCAATAATTGCTCCTAAAACACCATAAAATAAAAAATCTTCCACATCATTTTCTTTAAGAGGATTTTTTTCAGTTACGATTTTTTTCGAATACCACAGAATACCAAATATAGCTAAAAGCCATGTTATGCCGTACCAATGTATAGGCCACCATCCTATTAAAGGAATAGGTATATAAAAAGCTACAGGGTCAATATTTACAATCATATAAAGGTAATATAAATAATTCTTAAGGCAACCAATATAACCAATACAGAAAAAGCAAGTTTTAAGGAATTGCCATCAATCCTATTTGAGATATTTGCACCTAACCTGGCAAAGTAAATACTCGATATTCCAGCTACTAAAATTGCAGGTATAAATACAGATCCATAAACATAATCTATTTGATTTAATTTATCTGGAGCGAACAAAAGAGCTCCTATTAATCCAGAAATGGCAAAAAAGAAACCCATCAAAGAAGAAGTTCCGATGGCTTCATGTATTTTTAAACCTCTAAATTGAAAATAAGGTACCATTAAAATTCCACCACCGATTCCAACAAAAGAGGTAATTAACGCAATAAATCCACCAACTAAGAATAATTCAATTTTATTTATAGATTTATTAATATTTTTTGGGGAAAAATCAAACACAAGTTGAATTGCTGCTAACAACATTGATATGGCAATAATAATTTGCAAGGTAGAGCTTTCAATATTTGCAGCTACATATCTTCCAAAAATAGTTGCAGTGATCGCTGCCAAAAACATATATTTTATTACTTCAAGATTTATATTCTTGTTTTTGTAATGGGTATAGGAAGCCATAGGTATAGTAATTGCCATTGTTCCCATTGAAGAGCCAGTTGCCAGTAAAGGAATAATTTCAGGTGGAAAATTTAAATAATTGAAAAGAAAAATATATGCTGGTACTAAAATAATACCGCTACCGATACCAAAAAAACCAGACAATAGTCCAGCAAATATTCCTAGTAAAATTAATGGGATAAGGGTTTCTATCATGAATAGTCATTATCGCTTATCTCTGACCTCTGTTAAACTTAAGTTTTCCAATTATGTGTTTAATCCTGCTTGCTAAAGAGCCATCTGACGAGTACAAATTTGTAATGGCGTCTAATCGGGACGAATTTTATTCTCGTCCAACTAAGTCAGCCCATTGGTGGGAAAATCCTTCAGATCTTTTAGCTGGAAAAGACTTAGAACAGGGGGGTACCTGGATGGGTATTTCAAAAAAAGGAAAGTTTGCAGCTGTGACAAACGTTAGAGATTTTTACACAAAAGACTATTTAGAGAAAAATTTCTTATCAAGAGGAAACTTAGTTAGAAATTTTTTTACTTCAGATATAGACGCCGATGAATATCTAAATTCTTTGGATTATAAAAATTATTTAGGATTTAATTTGGTTTTATATAATCAAGATAAAATAAATATTTGTTCTTCTCGAGGAAAAGAAATTATCAAAGAAAAAGATAAAATTTTTGCTATAGGAAATAAAGCATTTGGAACAAGCTCAAACAAATTAGATTCAGCAAAAAAAGAGTTTGATCAAATTTTAAATACAAATTTTACTAATGAAGATTTATTAAATCTTATGCAATCTCCTCAAGAGTCATATGATTTCGATCAAAAAAAAATAAATGAAAATCATGGTAATGAATTTTCTGCTAGATTTATACATTCACTAATATATGGAACTAGATCCACAACAGTCATGACTATTGATAGAAATAACCACATTGAAATTAAGGAACAGTTGTATGATCAAAATGGAAAAATAGGACAAGAAAAAGAATTTAAATTTAAAGTTTCATTATGAAAGCAAATAAAGAAGGTTATAGACCAAATGTTGCAATGGTGGTGATAAATAGCATGAATAAAGTCTTAATCTGTAGAAGAAAAAATACTAGAACATGGCAATTTCCTCAAGGCGGGATTGATAATGGTGAAGACATAGAAAAAGCAATGTTTAGAGAGCTCTCTGAGGAAGTTGGTCTTAGCAAAGCCGATGTAAGTTTAGTCGGCGAATCTGAGGGTACAATCACTTACGATATTCCAAAAACAATAAGGTCTAAAGTTTTGGGAGGTAAATTTAAAGGACAAGAGCAAAAATGGTTTCTTCTTAGGATAAAGAAAGATAATACTGAAATAAAATTAGATAATGAGGCTTTTCCTGAATTTGATAAGTATGAATGGGTATCCTTTTGGCAGCCGCTAAACAGGATAGTAGATTTTAAAAGAGAGGCTTATCGAGAAGCTTTAAGCGAATTAAGATTTTTGATATGAAAACAGTTATTTATGATTTAGATGACACTTTGCTCGCTGGAGATAGTGAATTTAGGTGGGCTGAATTTACTATAAAAAAAGGGTTTATAAGTAAGGACTTATATTTAGAAAAGATTAATGAATTTGAAATTGATTACAGAGCTAGAAATATGGACTTTGAAGCTTATTGTAAATTTCTTTTGAACCCATTAATCGGCAAATCTTCAGAAGAAATTAGTTTGCTTGTCGATGAATTTATAAATGAATATAAAGAAGTTTTGATAGATGCTTTATCTTATGACTTATTGGAAAGACATAAAAATGATAGAAAAATAATTGCATCGGGCTCGTTGAATTTTATTGTGAAAGGGTTTTCAAAATTTTTTTCTATTGATACTTTTTTTGGAACTCCTTTGGAGTTAAAAAATAACGAAGTCACAGGTAATCTAGATGGAGTTCCAACCTTTGCTGAGGGCAAATTATCAACTATGCAAAAATGGAGCGAAGAAAATAACTATCAACTAAACGAAGCAATTTTTTATACAGACTCCATCAATGACTTGCCGCTCGTAAAAGCTTGCAAACATAGTATTATTATTTCTCCAGATAAAGAATTGGAGAAATATGCTAAAGAAAATTCTTTAGAAATCATATACAGGCGATAGCGAATTAAGAAAATGGATAGAGCAGCATTAAAAATAAAATACGATAATTTTAAAAAGATGAATCTCGACCTTGATCTAACAAGAGGAAAACCTTCAGTGGATCAATTAAACCTTTCAAATCCCTTGATGTCTAATCTGCAGAATCAAAAAGATTTTAAAGTAGAAAAAATAGACATAAGAAATTATGGAGAAATTGATGGACTTCCATCAGCAAAGAAAATTGGTTCTCTTTTACTTGATCTAAAACCTAAAAATATTGTTGCTAATGGCACTAGCAGCTTAAATTTGACTGCGATTATGTTGCAAACCCTTTTCTTCAAAGGCAATGGCAACGGTCCATGGAAAGATAAAAAAAAGATTTCAATTATTTGTCCAGTTCCAGGTTATGACAGACATTTTTCTCTTTTCAATGAAATGGGAATAAAAATGATAAATGTGTCATTAACTGGGAAAGGCCCAAATATGGACGAAGTTGAAGAAATTGTAAAAAAAGATAAGAGCGTTAGAGGAATAATTTGTGTTCCTAAACACTCAAATCCAACTGGCGAAACATATTCTAAAGAGACAATAGTAAGGTTGGCTAAATTACCAAAAAAAACTAGCAATAAAGATTTTATGATTTTCTACGATAACGCTTATGCAGTTCATGATTTTAGTAAATCTCCTAAATTGATAAATATTTTTAAACAATGTGAAAAATTTAAGACTACGAATAATATTGCTTTATTTGCAAGCACAAGCAAAATAACTTTCGCTGGCTCGGGGATTGCTTTTGTCGGCGGTTCAAAGAAAACGCTGGAAAATTTCCTCTCTTACTTAGAAAAAATAATAGTAGGTTCGGATAAAATAAATCAGGCTAGACACGTAAAATTTCTAAAAGATTCTAAAACTTTAAATCTTCACATGTCCAATCTTTCCTTGCTGATTAGACCAAAATTTGAAATTGTTGAAAGGTATTTATCTACATTACCTAAAGATATAGCTAGTTGGAGTTCCCCAACTGGAGGTTATTTTGTTTCATTTGATTCTAAACCTGGCAAAGCGCAAAAAATCTATAAATTATGTTCTGATGCAGGATTAAAACTCACTCCAGTTGGTGCTACTTTTCCTTATAAAAAAGATCCAAATAATCAGAATATTAGAATTGCTCCTACTCAAGTAAAAACTTCAGATCTAAAAAAAGCTATGGATTTATTTGTTACTGCTGTTCAGTTAGCAAACTAATTTCTGACGCCTTGAAGGATTTCGTAAGAATTATCTTTGAAAGGCCCAAAATTACTTGATACGTCAGGGTGAGAAACTGGTTCGTTAGAAATATCTGCTAAAAGATTTTGTTGAGAAACGTAAGCTGTATAAAAAACATCTTCGTTTTCTGCAAAGACATGATAGAAAGGCTGGTCTTTTTTTGGCCTTATTTGTGCTGGTATGCTTTGATACCATTCTTCTGTATTATTGAATTCTGGATCAACATCGAAAATCACACCGCGGAAGTCTAAGAATTTATGTCTGACTACTTGGCCAATGGCAAAGTTTGTCTCAATTATTTCTTTCATGTTTATATTCATATCTTACACTACTTTATCTGGTGACATAAAAAAAAAATTCAAGGCTTATGAGGAGCTTTTAGATACTCTTTAGATTGCATTTCAATAAGCCTACTTACTGTTCTTTTATACTTCTCAAGCAGTTTATTATTTGTATACAAACTAGGAAAATCTGTTTCTGAAGAAACGATAACCTTTACTCTTCTGTCGTAACATTCATCTATTAGACTTATGAATCGTCTTGCCTGATCATCGGATTTAATAATTGGAATATTGGATATTAAAATATTATGAAATTCTTTCGCGAGCTCAATGAAGTCAGCTGAACTTCTAGGAGACGAGCAAATATCTCTGAAATCAAACCAAATTGTTCCTTCAGTGCTTTTAATAATATTTATCTCTCGCTCCAATATTTTAATAGAACCTTCATAGGTCTTTTTTGATTTCGACAAAACTTCAAATGCATTCTTCATACTTAGGTCTGATTCGTCTCCTAAAGGCATAAAAGATAGTTTTGTTTTTTCTAATGTTCTTAGACGATAATCACTTTCAGAATTTAAAAAATAAATTTCACAATTATTTTCTATAGATTCTATTGCTGGAAGAAATAGTTTTCTTTGAAGGCCATTAGCATATAAATCTTTAGGTTCTATGTTTGACGTTGTAATTAGACAGACACCAGAGGCAAAAAGCTCAGTCATGAATTTGCCTAAGAGCATTGCGTCTCCTATGTCTTCAACAAAGAATTCATCAAAACAAAGAACTTTATATTTCTTAGCGAGTTCTTTTACGACCTTTTTAATAGGGTCTTTTTGACCTACTAGAGCATGCAGATCATTATGAAGGTTATTCATGAACCGGTGAAAATGAAGCCTTATTTTTTTCTTTGTCTTTAAATTATCAAAGAAAAGATCCATTATAAAAGTTTTTCCTCTTCCTACTTCTCCATGCACGTAAAGACTTTTTATATTTTGATTCTTTCTGAAACTAAAAATTTTTTTTGGTTTATCTATCTCCTCGATACGAGTTTCTAGTTTTTCTATTAATGAGATCTGAAAATTATCCAGCTCTATTTTTCCGTCTTCAACGGATTTTAGATAAGATTTTTTCAGTTTACGCTTTTATGAACTGTTATTTGGGGAGCACCATCTAAAAAAGGAGCCAATGCCATCCCTAAAGTAGCAAAGTGTTCTGTTTGGGTATGATTTGCATGTGCTTCTTCTGATTGATAAAGCTCAATCATCATTATTGTTAAAGGGTCTTCAGTTTCATGCATTTCATAATAAAAACAATCTGGCTCATTGCTTGCAACTGCTTCAACCAATTTTCCCATTGCTTCAATAAAATTATCTCTTTCCCCATCTTTAATTTTTAATTTAGCTATTGCTCCAATCATTTTTTCCCTCTTTTTGTTATTATAAATTTTAAACCTTTTAAGTATAAACATTATTCAGTGTTGGAGAAAACTATGATTAAAATTTGGGGAACTGAGGCATCTAGAGCATTAAGGCCTATTTGGACAGCAGAAGAAATGGGCTTAGATTATGAATTAACGATGATGCCATTTCCACCAAGAGTCTTTATGAAAGAATATTTAGATGTAAATATGCTTGGGACTATTCCTTATTTAACCGATGGTGATGTAAAAATGACTGAATCGGTAGCAATGTCTCAGTATTTAGTAGAAAAATATGGTCCTACTGATATTAGAGTTATGCCAGATGAACAAGATTATCCTTCATATTTGAACTGGCTTTATCATTCAGATGCGACATTAACTTTTCCTCAAACAGTTGTTCTAAGGTATAAGTTACAGGAGCCAGGTGTTGCAGATGCAGCAGTCGAAGGTTATAGCAGATGGTTCGTTTCTAGGTGCAAGTTACTTGAAACAGCTTTAGGAGATAGAGAATATTTATGTTCAAACCGTTTTACTATTGCCGATATTTGCGTAAGTTATGCTTTTGTTGTCGCAGAATCATTAGGTATCCATCAGGCATTTAAACCAAACATTAAAAGATACACCGATATGCTTTTTGAAAGAGATGCGTTTAAAAAATCAAAAGCATTCAAATTTGAAGAATGAATAAGTATGGAAATTAAAGAAAATTTATTTAAGTCTGATAGACACAATTCATTTTATTTATCATCGGGCCCGGAAGAGGGCGAGTTAATTATCATGACTCATGGTTGGCCAGAGCTATCACTAAGTTGGAGACACCAGTTAAAATTTTTAGGAGAACTTGGATATCACGTTGTGGCCCCAGATATGAGAGGTTACGGTAGATCTTCTGTTTACAAAGATCATGAAGCATATTCTCAAAGAGAAATAAACCTAGATATGGTTGAGTTATTTACTTCTTTGGGAAAGAAAGAAGCAATTTGGATAGGGCATGACTGGGGTTCTCCAGTTGCATGGAATATGGCACTTCATCATCCAGATAAAGTTAAAGCAGTTTGTAGCCTATGTGTGCCGCTTGGTTTTGGCGAACATCCTGAAAATTTAATGAATACTGTAAATAGAGAAATTTATCCTGTAGAAGAATATCCTGCTGGACAATGGGATTATCAGTTTCATTACTATGAAAATTTCGATGATGCTCAAAAAGAAATGGATGAAGACCCATACAAATTAGTAAAAATTTTATTTAGAAAGGGTGATCCAATGGGACTAGGACTGCCAGCTAGAACCTCCTTAACAAGAAAAAACAAAGGGTGGTTTGCTGAGTTTGGAGGAATTCCTGACTTTCCAATAGACGAAGAAATGATATCAGAAGAAGAGGCGAGGACCTTTGCAAAATATTTAACTGAAAACACCTTTTTTGGACCCAACTCATGGTATGTAAATGGTGAAGACAACCAAAAATTTAACAAAACTATTAATGATCAAACTTTAGAAATGCCAGCCTTATTTGTTCACGCAACTTACGATTACGTCTGTGATACAACTTCTTCACCAAAATTTGCTGCTCCAATGAGAGAGGCTTGTAAAAATTTAACTGAAAAGAGGATTGATTGCGGTCATTGGATGGCACAAGAAAAACCTGACGAGTTAAATTTAATTATTAAAAATTGGCTTTCTGAAATTTAATTAAATTTATGCCAATTCAAAAAACTTTGTCTTTAAAAAATAACTAGGATTTAGTTTTTTTTGGGCGGAAGAGGAATCAATATTGAAGTTTTATTTATGTAATTTATGTAGGCAGGATCGTCTTTCCATTTCTTATATCCTCTGGCTTCTAGCATCGAAATGCCACTTACTTTGGTTAAGAGAAATATTACAAAAATAGGAGATATTAAAGCTGTTAATTGCCAGCCACTTAAAACTGGGAATGCAATTACCGCTATACCTATCCACAATACCATTTCACCAAAATAATTTGGATGACGCGACCACTTCCAAAGACCTTCAGTAATGAAATTATTTTCATTAGCCGGATTGTCTTTAAAATTTGTTTTTTGTTGATCTGCTATTACTTCAATAGAGAAGCCAAGAATCCAAATCAAAGCTCCAATTACAGCAAAAACATCAATAGCAATTTTCAACTCAGATGTTATTGCTGCAAGAGCCATTGCCAAAGTAAGAAAAACCCATAAACCCTGGATTGTCCAAGTCATAAGAAACCACCAAAAGTCTTTTTTCATCTGATCAAATCTTCCATCACTGCCTGCTTTTTTGACTCTGATAAATAAAAAAGAGCCAAGACGAAATGCCCAAATCCAAACCAGTAAAGTTAATAAAATGTCTCTAAGTGATATATCAACAGTAAAAAGAATAGCTAAGAGAGTTACAGAGATATAAGTCAATGAACCAGTTAGATCAAAATAATGTTCTGTTACAAAAACATAAGAAGGAATAAATACCAACCACTGTGCTAAAAAAACCATAAAGCAACAAAGGTAAATTAGCGAAATGCCAGAAATATAAACTCCTCCTTGATTAATACCTAAAGCAACTAAGCTTGCTAATAAAATACTAATGAATATTGATGGAATGGTGATTTTTTTTGACATGTAAAGCTTTTATAATTTGATGTAGAATTTCCCCTTAAAAGATATTAACCTAATATTTTAAAACTAGGGAGTAAAAATATGAAATCACCAATATGTGAAATGCTAGGGGCTGAGTTTCCCTTAGTGGCTTTTAGTCACTGTAAAGACGTTGTAGTTGCTGTTTCTAAAGCAGGAGGAGTCGGAGTTCTTGGAGCAGTCGGGATGTCTCCTGAAACATTAGAGCAAGAATTAAATTGGATTGATGAAAGAATTGATGGAAAGCCATATGGAGTTGATGTATTGATTCCAAACAAAATGCTGGGAAAAGGTGAAGAATTTAATGCTCAAAAATTAGTTGATATGATTCCTCAAGAATATAGAGACTTCAGAACAGATGTTTTAAAAAATCATGATATCGATGCCCCTGAACTTAGAGAGAGTGAAGGAGATATTCCTGCATCTGGATTTGCACAAAATACTGCTGATCAAGGCGCTAAAGCTTTATTAGATGTAGCTTTTTCTCATCCTATAAAATTAATAGCCAATGCTCTTGGAGTACCGCCAGAATGGATGGTTAAAATGGGTAAAGACAATGATGTGAAGGTTGCAGCTCTTTTAGGAACTAAAGAGCATGCTATTGCTCAAGTAAAAGCAGGCGTTGATATTTTAGTGGTTTCAGGAACAGAAGCAGGGGGACACTGCGGAAGTGTTTCTACCATGGTTTTAGTGCCCGAAGTTCATAGAGCAATTCAGCCTTATGGAGACGTGCCGATTTTAGCGGCTGGTGGAATTGTAACTGGAGAGCAAATGGCCGCTTCCATGGTAATGGGCGCCTCTGGGGTTTGGACAGCATCTGTTTGGTTAACTACAGCGGAAGCAGAAACTCATCCAATAGTTAAAGAAAAAATGCTTCAAGCAAGTTCTAGCGATACAGTTAGATCCAGAAGTAGAACTGGAAAACACTCTAGACAACTTAAATCCTCTTGGACAGATGCATGGGAGTCCGAAAGTGCTCCAGAGCCTTTGCCAATGCCTCTTCAACCAATGGTTGCTGAACCAGCTTTAGCTAAAGTCAATCAACTTGCAGAGGGCGGCCATGACGGTGCTGTTAATTTAGCAACATACTGGGTTGGTCAAGGAGTAGGGCTTATGACGGAAAGTCTATCTGCTGGAACTGTGGTTCAAGAATTCAAGCAGGATTTTATAAATGCTTACGAAAGATTTGAAGGTTTTTTAAAAGACTAGGTTGAGTGAAATCCTGACCAGAAAACTTTTTTAACCATTCGTTCTTGTGGAGAGAGAATTTGTATTCCAAATTCCTCTCTAAGGTCGCATATTTTTCTATCTAAAAAATTTTCCGGATGTTTAAAAGGCCATTTTTTTTTCATTTTTCTTGTATTTTTAAAAGCAATCTTTATTTTGGTAGGAATTACGTTTTTGTATAATTTTAAAAATCCGATTACACCAAGTTCTTTAAACAATTTCTTAGTTAAATCTTTTAATTCTGGAAGCCTCGCATAGGAAGCTAAATAACTTAACTTATAACTACATCCCAAACCGAGCCATGTATCCAGAAGTGCTTCTTCTTCAAGTGAGGTATCTAGACCAAAAATGACATGAGAAGCGTCATGGTCTCTTATCAAAGTAGATTCATTATTAGGTTCTTTTAAAGGTATTTTGCCATTAGCAACTAAGTAATCTTCGTAAACTTTAATGCCTTCTCTTAGAGTTAAGTCACAATCTTGATTTTGATAAATTAACATTAATGGTTCCACCAAGCCTGGTCTGAAAAGGCTCTAATATCAATTTCATGAGTCCAAGTATTTTTTTTCTGCTTTGCTATGAACAAATAAGTCTCAGCTACTTCTTCAGGTAATATCATGCCATCTTCACCTTTTTGTTCTTTAAATTTTTCAAAAAGTTCTGGACCAAGCATTTTTCCTAGAGTATCAGGAGCATTTACTGCGCCATCAATTATTATGTGAGCAACGTGAATGCCATATTCTGAAAATTCAGCATTAAGTGATTGGCAAAGCATTCTTCTTCCACCCATTGCAGCAGCATGAGAGTGTTGACCCTTATTACCTCGGACTGCAGACGTAGCCGAAGTTACAATAATATTTCCTGACTGCCTTTCTTTCATTCTAGGAGTCAAAACTTGAGCAAGCCTGAATAAACCAAAAGTAGCCATTCTCCATCCCATTTCAAAAGCTTTATAACTTGTTTCAGCTAAAGCTCTATCTCCAATTTGTGCACCAATGTTATAAATGACAGTATCAATAGGACCAATATCGGATTCAATTTTAGTAACCAATTCTTCAATCGAGTTTTCCTCTATAACATTTAATAAAGAACCGGAAGCATCTCCACCGGAATCCTTAATTTCACCTATTAATTTGTTTAAACCCTCTTCATCGGTTCTTCTTGCTAGATAAGCATAGAAACCATCAGCAGCAAATTTTTTAGCAACAGTCCCTCCAATTCCTGCACCTGCGCCAATGACTAAACAAACTTTTTTCATTTCCTTATTTATGAGTCAAAGAAACTAGACCCTGTAGCTTGCCCGATTTCATTTCGTCTAATGTTCTAGTAGCTTCAGAAACATCTCTTGATTCAACTTCAACAGACTCAATTTTACCTGTTGAGACCAACTTCATTAAATCTCTCATCTCATTTAAACTTCCAACATAAGATCCCATCAATTTTTTCTCAGTAAGCGTAAGAAGAGGCAAAGGAATTGTCATTTGTCCACCAAATAGACCCACTACAACTTGCTTACCTCCTTTACTAAGACATTGATAACCTAAATTTACCGAAGCTTCTGCTCCAACAAAATCTACTATCGCTTTAGCTCCACCTCCGGTAGCCTCTATGATTTGTTTAGCCGCGTCTTCGGATAAAGAATTTATAGTTAAAGAGGCTCCCAAATCGCTTGCTACTTTTAGTTTTTCGTCATCTATGTCTATAACTATTGGATTTATTCCGTAAGCAGCTCTAGCAATTTTTAATGCTAATAATCCTAGGCCGCCAGCACTAACGATTATTAAGGAATTATCATGAGGATAAGGTTCAGCTTTTCTTAGGGCGCTAAATGCAGTAAGACCTCTACAAGCATAACTACCAGCGAGATTATCTGGAGTATCTCCAGCATCAAAAAGATATTGCTCTCCTGGAACCAAAACATGATCAGCATAACCCCCACTGACATTAATTCCAATATTGCTATTATTCATGCAGTAGTGAGTTTTATCATTATTACAAAGTTCACAATCTCCGCAACCAATCCAAGGGTAAATGACGTACTTTTCTCCCACTTTTACTTTTAAAACTTCTTCACCAATAGCAACTATTTCTCCAAAAACCTCATGACCCATTGTTAGAGGTTCTAAAAGAGGAGTTGGAAGTTTGGCTCCACCACCCAAATCAAAGTAACCGTCATGAATATGAACGTCAGAATGACAGACTCCACAAGCAATAGTTTTTACAAGAACTTCTTTCCCTTTTGGAGAAGGTGTTTCAAAATTTTTTTCTTTTAACGGCTTGCCGTTTTCTGTAACTTGATAAGCTTTCATAACTTTAAATATTTTACCTTGCCGGCATTCCTTTTATAACAGTTAGATTTTTTATTTCGGTTGCAGGTCTCCTATAGTTTTCAGATAAGTCTTGATACTTTTCTGAAGAATACCAATTATTCATATCTTCCTCACTTGGGAAGGTCCACATAATAATTCTTCCGCTTATAGGCGATGTTCCCTCTAAATGAATGGCATTGTCGTCCATGGTTATAAATTCACCGTTGTATTCCTTGATAGTACCAAAAAAACCTTTTTCGTAATTTCTAAATAACTCAGCATCTTCGATGATGACATTTGCAATGCAATAAACTCTTGTTTCAGACATATATATACTCCTTTAAAATAAAGAGTATAAACAAAAAAAATTAATTTAAGTTATGAATTTATGAAGATTTAGTTTATTTCTTCAGACCAATCCAAATATTTTTTTAAATCTTCAGCAGGCATATTTCCAAGGTTTGCAGTTTCTTCAGAGGAAACATTAAATAATCCGGCTCCTTCTTTTAAGAGATTTAAATAAATCTTTAACATAAGCAAACTTTTATCCGTAGCGAAATATTCCACTACTCTTTTATCTTTTTTGCTAGAACGTTTTTCAAAATAACCTGCGACAACAAGCTTTTTCAAAAACCTTTCGATGCTTCTCACATTAAGGTCTGTTATGCCTGTTATATCACCAATAGTAAAAAAACCTTTGGATATATGAAATTCCATTATTGCCATTCGAATCAAGTCATATCTGATATCATTTACATATATTTGATCCCAACTCTCTCTTTTGGCTACCTCTTTAAATAGGGCGTACTTCCTTTTATTAAAAGCCAAAATCAATTTGGTAAAACTTTCAAGATCTTTGAAATTGTCGGAGTTTTTAAACGAAATCTTTTTCATAATTTATTATGACAAAAAATAACTATATTTTTAAATTTAGATTATATGTCTTAAAACTATAAAGACATCTGATAGCCAAGAACAAATTTATAGTCATTATCCATTTGTAGGCCATTTTTATTATTTTTTAAAGCAAAAAGAATTTCAATTCCCACTCGACTATGTTTTTTTTCAAAAAAATTGAATACTTTATTTGCTCCAAGACCAAATTCAAGCAATCTTCCTCCAAAATTTAAAGGATTAGATGATTGAACTGGAGATCTTATCATCGAACTAGATCCTGACATCTTTTGTTCTTTGGTAAAAAGAAGCCTAGCCGAAAATGCTAAAGAATCGTCATATGATTTTTGAAGCCATGATGATATTTCTAATTTATCTCCAAAAGCCCAATTTTTATCTTTGATGACATAATATTTTTTAATTTGTGATCCTAATACGAAGTCATTTAAGTTTCTGCTATTTGTAAGGCCAGAAATTAATCTTGTTGCTCCATCCATTTGCATAGCATATGGCATAGTCATATTCATAAATTTATTCATAGGAGTGAGCATAGTGCCCTGATTATCATTACTCCCGATTGATTTATCTATTCCAACTTCCAGATGCCATCGATTGTCATCGATTTCGATTAACCTATAAAGCGCAGAAAAAGAAAAATTAGAAAGATCATCCAAATTTGTTTCAAAACTTCCAAGATAGCCTCTATCCATTGAGCCTTTATAAGCATTCGAGGTCATTTTATTTTTCATAAACATCAGCATGCCCATATATGTTAGGTCATCAGATGGAGCGTACATTCCTCCAACCATCATCATCTCCATTTCCATTTTTTTAGGAACGACGCTTAAATAGGCTGGAGCTCCAGACATTGATGCAAAAGGGTTGACTTGACTAGTAATTATTTCCTGGTCAGAAATTGACTGACTATGTAAAGAATTTCCTTTCATTTGCATAGTTGCATATTTTATTGAAAGCATAATTTCATTAGCTTTATGATAGTGATCGCCTGACACGCCAATAGGCGCATGACCTATTGCCGTTGCAGCAAAAGTTAAATTGATAAATAAAATGAAAAATACGCTAAAAATCAGCTTTAAAAACATTACCTCTCCCAAGGAAGACCAATTCTATATAAAAAGCTCTTATTCTTCCCAATTAAATTTAGGAAGAGCGTGTATGGCACTATCTAATTGTTCGGCCCAAATGGACGAGAGTTCCTTGAAGAACGGAGAATCAAGTTTAAGCTGATCTTGAAAATTTAAATTAATTTGATCTTTTTTAAAAACAACAAAATCGATCGGTGGCCCAACAGTTAAATCACTTTTCATTGTCGAATCGAACGATAAGAGCGCAGCTCTAGCAGAATCTCCAAGAGGAGTAGTAGGCAAAATCATTCTATCTAAAATCGGTTTTCCATATTTCGTCTCACCGATTTGAATAAAAGGAGTTTCATCAGCTGCGTAAATAAAATTGCCTTCAGGATAGACCATAACCAAATTGGGCTCTTGACCTTTAATTTGTCCACCAATAATAAAATGGGAACCTAAAAGAGCAGTACTTTGATCAATTTGCTCAGTCGGATCATGATTTTTTGATTGTTGTTCGATACTAAGCTTTCCTACGTAGTCCGCAACTGCTTCAATGTCTTCGCAAAGATTTAAGTTTATCTCGCTGTTGTCGTTTTCAAGATCTTTTTCTATTTGATGATAAACGGCCTGAGAGGTGGCAAGATTTCCTGCAGTCAAAATAACAAAGGCTCTATCTCCAATATTATAAGTAAACATTTTGGTATAGATACCAATGTTATCTAGACCAGCATTAGTTCTAGAGTCTGAGGCAAAGACCAAACCCTCTTCAACTTTTATAGCAAGACAATATGTCATATGTTTATTTTTGAGCAATTGATGCCTTGTTTTGGAACAAAACTTCAATCATTTAGCTGTTATATTTAACCAGTGAATTATTATAAATGCATATGAAAATTTCTTGGAAAAAATATCCCAGCACTTCTTTTTACGATGAATATGTTACACCACAAAACACCTTAAGGGGGCATTCGAAAAAAATAGGTACTTTTCTTGAATCTCTATCTATTGAAGATTTAAAAGAAATAAGTACAGCAACTGAAACAGCCATAAAATCTATGGGAATATCTTTTAGAGTTTATTCTGAGGATAACGAAGACGGACAAGACAGAATGTGGCCTTTGGATTTTATTCCGCGATTAATAAGAAAATTAGAATGGCTTCAAGTCGAAAAGGGACTTAAACAAAGAGTTAAAGCATTGAACATGTTCATAGAAGATTGTTACAACAAACAAAACTTTTTGAATGAGAGTGATATGGACGAATCTTTGGTCTTAGATTCGCCTGCATACAAAAAATATTGTGTAGATGTGAAACTTAAACACAATACTTGGTCACATATTTGCGGTTCCGATTTAATTAAAGCTCACGACGGCAAGTTTTATGTTCTGGAAGATAATTTAAGAGTTCCTTCTGGAGTAAGTTATATGCTTGAAAATAGGATGATTATGAAAAGAGTCTTTCCTGAGCTTTTTTATCAATATGGAGTTACTCCGATTGATGCTTATCCTACTAAACTTTATGAAACTTTAGCTTCTGTTAATAATTCAAGATCAAAAAATCCTGAAATTGTTCTCCTCACGCCAGGAGTTTTTAATTCTGCTTACTATGAACACTCTTTTTTAGCTCAACAAATGGGAATAGATTTAGTAGAGGGAAGAGATTTAATTGTTGCTAAAGATGGGTTTGTTTATAAAAAGACAATTGAAGGATTGGTCAAAGTAGACGTGATTTATAGAAGAATAGATGATGATTATCTTGATCCCGATCAAGGAAATCCTAAAACCACTATAGGAGTTAAAGGTTTAATAAGAGCCTGGCAAGAAAAAAAAGTTGCAATAGTTAATTCTCCAGGTTGCGGTATTGCAGATGACAAAGCGGTTTATGCTTATGTCCCAAAAATGATTAAATTTTACTTAAAAGAAGAGCCAATAATTAGAAACATAAAAACATTTCTTCTTACAAATAAAGAGCACAGAGATTTTGTTTTCCAAAATTTTAAAGAAATGGTTATTAAGCCCGTTGCAGAATCAGGGGGGTATGGAATTGTTATTGGCAAAAATTGTTCAAGATCGGAAAGGGAAGCAACTATAAGAAAAGTAATGAATAATCCAAGAAATTATGTCGCTCAGCCATTAATATCATTATCTACTACTCCTACATATTCTGGAGAGAGCCTTGAACCAAGGCATTTAGATTTAAGACCTTTTATATTATCGGCCGAAAAACAATACGTAACGGTCGGTGGCTTAACTAGAGTAGCCCTAAAAAAAGGATCCACAGTTGTAAACTCTTCACAGGGCGGAGGCAGTAAGGACACATGGATAGTTTAAATGTTAAGTAGAGACGCAGAACACTTATATTGGCTGACTCGGTACGTCGAAAGAATAGAAAATACGGCCAGAATGATTAATGTTCATTCGGAGCTAATGTTAGATTTTCCTGGCGATCAATCATTAGGATGGAAGCCAATTATTGAAACCATGGACTCTAAAAAATTCTTTAAAAAAAGATATTCAGAATATAGTGAGATTAGCGCAGTAAAGTTTTTGGGTGATGATAAAGAAAACTTAAACTCAATAATCTCTTCATTGGATATGGCTCGATATAATGCTCGCGCTATTAAGGATGATCTTCCTAGGTCAGCAACAGAACAACTTAATAATTTGTTCAATGAATTTAGTGGAGGAATGTCTTCTTCGTCTAGTAGAAGAAAAAGAGCTTCTTATATCTACAATGCAATTTCAGGAGCACAAAGATTTTTTGGAATAATTTCTGATAATTTTTCTAGGGGATATGCCTTTGAGTTTATGAGATTGGGAAGATTTGTAGAAAGAATTGATATGATTTCTAGAATAATAGACAGTCTTTGTATTACTAAATCTGAGGAACAAACTCATGATTTTCCTACCTTAGAATGGGTAAGCATGCTGAGAACTTTGTCTGCACACGAATCTTTTAGAAAAGAAATAAGAGGAGAGATTGAGAGAGGCGATGTAATAAATTTTCTACTTAAAAATGAAAATTTCCCTCGTTCGATTTATAGATGTTTAACCATTACAGAAAAAAGTCTTTTATCGCTTCCAAATAACACTAACGTCCTAGAGGTCGCAAAGAAACTTAATACCCGAGTTTTTATAGCAAAATTAGATAGTTATGACGATAAGCAGCTGCATAATTTCTTAGATTATTTACAAAGACGGATTCATCTTTTGGACGAGAATATTCATAAGAATTATTTTCATAATTACCTGTAAATATTCAGTATTTTTACTTTAAACTTTATCTTAATTATAGGAGGAACAAGAGATGTCATTTGAAAGCGATGAAAACAAATTAAAGAAAGGAATGGAAGTAGTTGAGAAGCTAAATTTCTTATCTAAGGCTGGTTCAGGAATATCTGACGATTTTAGGGCTCATACAATTGAAAACCTGTTTGGCACGGTTTGGACAAGGCCAGGTTTAGAACTTGAAGAAAGGAGCATGATTACTTTGGCCGGTTTGATTGCTTTGAATAGAGAAAATGAATTGAAACTACATTTCAGAGGAGCAAGAAACCTTGGATTTAGTAGGGAAAAATTAGAAGAAATAATTTTTCACTTGGCTCATTACGCGGGTTGGCCAAATGCTGTTTCTTCAAGCAACGTTCTAGATGAAGTCTGGCAAGAAATGGATAATGAAAACAAATAGGTATAATTTTGAATCTTGGAATATTTATAATTGGGTCACTCACTTTTGCTCTAGCTTTTGTTTTTTTTAAAATTTCTGCTTATCGTAAAACTAAAAACGAAGAATCTTCTTGGTTAAAATTGATATCGGTTTTTATTGTTGATTATTTAGTTCTGGTTATGGGAGTTTTGTCGAGCGGAATAATTTTCGTTTCCATTTTTAATATGGCGCATGGATAAAAATAAAAGTTTAGGTAAAGACGCTTGGTCAGCAAAAGCATTAAATACTGCTCCCAACTCAGAAAATCAAATTCATGGAGACGATATGGCAAAAGAATTTGGTTTTAAAGGAGGGCTAGTGCCAGGAGTAACAGTTTCCGCTTATTTATTACATCCAATAATTGAAAAGTGGGGATTAGATTGGTTAGAAAAGGGATGGGCAAAGTGTAAAATTACTTCGCCCTTATATGATAAGGAGAATTTTTCAGTTCATTTAAATGAGATCTCAGAAAACAAAATCTTATCAAATTTAAAAAATAGCAATCAAGTTGTTACTGCTAACGCAGAAGCTTCTTTATTAGAAGATATTCCAGATGCTCCAAAGATCCGGAACGATAAAATTGCGATCAAAAATTTTCAGGGCCCTAGAGCATCAAAGAATGTTTGGATGAAGCTAAAAAAAGATGGATGTATGGCTTTTGAATATTTCTGGGGAGGGAAAGATCCTCTAATTTATTTAAAAGATCAAAATAATCTTCCTGATTTGTTAAATCCTTCTAAAAAAGGATTGTCTAATTTGAGTTTTCTATTGGGTTGTTCCAATTGGGCCCTGGCAAGTAGCGCTTATATGAATCCTTGGATTCATTTGCAAACAACCTCTCAAAATTATCAAGCTCTTTCTTTAAATTCGTCTGTTATTGCAGAGATTCAAGTGAATGAGGTGTATGAAAAAAAAGGTCATGAATTTGTAGATGTTGATGTAAATCTTTTCAAGCAAGAAGATAAATCTTGCATTATGACTATTAATCTTTTGTCTATTTATAAGGTTAGAGGTTCCTCAAATTAGATCTTGCTAAAAGTATCAGTTGCATCGATTAATAATTCTGTAATTTCCTTTTCAAATGCAGAATGCCCTGAAAAAGGTGCAATTTTTAGTTCTGCTTCGGGCCATTTTGAATAAAGTTCATATGCCGTAGTGGAGGGGCAAACTACATCATATCTTCCTTGAATTATTACAGCTGGAATATGCCTTATGGAGTCAATGTTATCTATAAGTTGGTTCTCGTAATCTAAGAAACCTTTATTTACAAAATAATGATTTTCTATAAGGGCAAAGGCGAGAGCAAATTCTGCATTTACAGAATCTTTAACTGCACTGGGATTGTGGTTAATAAAACTTGCAGATGCTTCCCACTTAGACCAAGCTTTAGCAGCAGATAATTTTTTCTCCTTGTCTTTACCGTTGAAAATTTTTCTATAAGCATCAATTAAATCAAATCTCTCTTCTTCTGGAATTTCGTTGATAAATCCTTGCCAGGCTTCAGGATATATTTCACTTGCTCCATATTGATAAAACCATTTGAGTTCTTTTTCTCTCAACATAAATATTCCTCTTAAAACTAGCTCGGTTACATGCTCAGGATGTTTTTGGGCATAAGCTAGAGCAAGAGTACTTCCCCAAGAACCTCCAAAAACAAGCCACTTATCTATAAACAGTTCATTTCTAATAGATTCAATGTCATCTACAAGATGCCAAGTAGTATTTTCTTCTAAGCAAGTATGAGGTTTGCTTTTACCACAACCTCTTTGATCAAAAAGAATTATTCTGTATTTTTTTGGATTGAAGAACCTTCGTGAAAGCTTTCCAGCTCCACCACCTGGTCCGCCATGTAAAAAAATTGCAGGCTTACCTTTTGGATTTCCACATTGTTCGTAATATATTTCATGAACACCTTTTTTAATAAAGCCTGAATCAAAAGGCTCTATAGATGGATAAAGTTTTTTTTCTTTTTTAAAAAATTTCATATCAGTATATTACTTTAGCTATTTATCATAGGCCTATAAAAGATTTTAAATTATTTTTAGATGGTGCCCAGAGGTGGAATCGAACCACCGACACAAGGATTTTCAGTCCTTTGCTCTACCAACTGAGCTATCTGGGCAAAAAGAAAAACGATTTTATATAAGTTTGTCATAATAAACAAAATAAAGTTCTAGGAGGACTAAAATTTTCGACGTCGCAATTATAGGAGCAGGAGCAATAGGATTGTCTATTGCTAAATTCGCTGCTGAAAAAGGAAAAAAAGTTCTCGTGCTTGAACAAGAATCTAGGGCTGGAGAGGGAGTTTCGTCGAGAAACTCCGGTGTAATTCATGCTGGAATGTATTATCCAAAAGAGTCTTTAAAAACTAAATTTTGTGTTGAAGGAAATAGAATGCTTTATGAATACGCAGAATTAAAAAAAATAAGTCACAAAAAGACAGGAAAATTTATAGTTGCATCTCATAAAAATGAACTAGCTAATTTGGAAAAGATATTTTTGCAAGGTAAATCAAATGGAGTTAGTCTAAAAAAATGCTCTCTGGAAGAAATCAAAAAAAAAGAACCAGAATTAGATATTGCAGGGGCACTTTTTTCACCACAAACAGGAATCATTGATGTTCCTGAACTAATCACTTCATTAGAAGGAGATATTCAACACCATGATGGAGTTGTTTCATTCAATACAAATTTTTTAAGTGCAAAAAGAAATGGCAATGCTTTCTCTATAAAATGTAGTGATGGAAGTGAATTTGAAATTGAAACTTCTATTTTAATTAACTCTGCGGGTCTGAGCTCTGAAAATGTCTCTTCAAACATTTCTGCTCTTAAGAAGGAATTCACTCATAAAATTTATTTTGCCAAAGGACACTATTTCAAATACTCTGGAATAAATCCTTTTGATTCTTTAGTTTATCCTTTGCCTAGTGAATCTTCGCAAGGTTTGCATGTTGGATTTGATATTTCACGCCAACTCAGATTTGGTCCAGATATTACTTGGGTTGATGAAATAGATTATGTATTTGATGAAAGTCTTAAAGAAAAATTTGTTTGCTCAATTCATAACTACTGGCCGGGGATGGAACCGGAAAGGTTGCATCCAGATTATTGCGGAATAAGACCTAAAATTCAAAAACCTTCGGAAAAAATGCAAGATTTTTCTATTCAATTTCCTAAAGATCATAAAATTGAGGGCTTTATAAATCTTCAAGGGATTGAAAGTCCAGGAATAACAAGCAGTTTAGCAATAGGAAAATATGTATCATCCATGATATAGATTTAGACAAAATAGGGGGAAAGGATAAACACAAATATAGTAAGCAATAAAGTGAGGGCCGGTTATGGGATTGGAGATTATGCAATTTGTCTTTACTGGAGTGGAGTAGGGCTTTATTTGCTCTACTTTTATACGGATGTAGTAGGAATTTCTCCTTTATTAGCTGGTTGGATTTATGCTTTAGGCATAGGCTGGGATGCAATAACAGATCCTTATATGGGCTATATCGCAGAGAGAACTAGAACCAAAATGGGCAGTTATCGACCTTATATTTTGTTTGGATCTATACCTTTAGCTCTTTCTTTTGTTTTGCTTTTTTGGGTGCCTCCTTTTGAAGGAAATTTTTTATTTATTTTTCTCATAATGGTTAATCTATTTCATAGAACTTGTTTTACTATTGTAAGTGTTCCTTATAGTTCTTTAACAGCAAGAATTACCGACGATAGCGAAGAGAGAACAAAATTAACTACAGCTAGAATGTTAGGTGCTTCTTTTGGAACTTTGACTATTTCTGCATTAGGGTTTCCAATTATTAATTGGTTTGGAAGCGGAGAAGAGTCTTTAGGTTTTATTTATTTAGGAGTTTGTTCAGGACTTGCAGCAATATTTATCCTAGCATTAACTGTAAAAACAGTTAGAGAGAGAAATTTTAATTTAGAGATTACTCAATTACCAAAATTTTCTGAGGTAAGTAAGTCAATTGTTAATAACTATGCTTTCTTGATTGTTTTTGCTTCCACTCTCACTTTGATTACAACTTCAATTATGTTTAATAAAAATTTAATTTATTACACTAAGTACGCATTAGATTTACATGAATACCAAGGCTTAATTTTAGGGGTGAGTAGTGCTTCGGCTTTTCTTGCCATACCTGTATGGGCTTATTCAGCACTGAAAATAGGGAAAAGAAATTCTTGGCTGATTGCAATGATTCTCTTAGTATTCAGTTTTTTGTTCTTTTATTTGTATCCAATAAAAAATTTATTGGAACTTTTGATTGTTTTAGCAGTTTTGGGAATTGGTAATGGCGCCACAGGAGTATTATTTTGGTCTATGTTGCCCGATACAATTGAATATGGTGAATGGAAAACAGGGGTGAGAACAGAGTCTTCTTTGTATGGTTTCATGACTTTCGCGCAAAAGGGAGGAATAGCTATTTCAGCTCTTATTTTGGGAGTGCTGTTAACTAACATTGGTTTTGTTCCTAATGCAATTCAAACAGAAAAAACTTTGGATAATTTAAAAACCTTAATGACTTTTATTCCTTTATCAGGAGTAGTTTTAAGCTTTATATTGGTATATTTTTATCCTATAGATTCTAAATTCCACAAAAAATTAATTAGAGAAATCAATGAAAGAGGTTAGGTGGGGAATAATTGCAGTAGGAAGTATTGCTAATGCTTTTGCGCATTCAATTAGGTATTCAAAAAACTCAAAGCTTTGTTGTGTCCTTGGTAGAACTGAAGAAAAGGTTAATTCTTTTGCTAAAAAACATAATTGTATTCCATATTTTGACTTAGAATCCTTTCTAAGTTCTGAAATTGATGCAGTTTACATAGCTACTCCTCACGATTCTCATTTCTTTTATTCAATGGAAGCGATAAAAAGAAAATTACATGTTTTATGTGAAAAACCTTTATCAGTGAATTCAACAGAAGCAATGATTTTAACTAATGAAGCTAAAAAAAATGGTATTTTTTTAATGGAAGCCTTTATGTACAGGACTCATCCTCAAACGCTTGAGACCTTAAATCTTTGCAAAGAATATTTCAAAGACACAGATGTAAAGATTTTGAGTTCTTTTGGATTTGATGCTCCAGTAGACAAAAGTCACAGATTAAGAAATCTTAACTTAGCTGGAGGATCAATATTAGATGTAGGTTGTTATCCATTATCTATGGCCAGACTAATTGCAGGCTCTCTTAATGGCGAACCATATTTAGATCCCATAAGCATCGAGGTGAAAGGATCTTTAGATGCTACAGGAGTGGATAATAAATCAAGTGCTAATTTGATATTTTCCGAAAATATTTCAGCTTATATTGAAACAGCTATAAATGAAGAATTAAAAAATGATTTGATAATTAAATCTGACAAAGTAGAAATTAGAGTTCCTGAACCATGGCATTGTGGTCAATTTCAAGATGGCAATTATTCCATTGAACTTAACTTTGAAGGAAAAAAAACAATTATTTCTAACAAAGACGAAGTAGGACTTTTTACCAGAGAAATCAACGAAGCATCAGAATGCATTTTACAAGGCAATTATGAATCTTCGTCAATGTCTCACAAAGATACTTTGGGCAATATGCTTTGGCTAGAAAAATGGTACTCAGAAAATGGAGTCAAATACCCACAAAATATTGTTGAAAAGTCTCCAATATTTTCATCTCAATATGAACCAGTAGCGAAATTAGTTAAATCAGAGATTGAGGGGATTTCAAAGAAAGGTTCAAGATTAGTATTTGGCTGTGATAATCAGACTTCCCAATTGCATGCATCAACAATGTTCGATAATTTTTTCAATAATGGTGGAAATATTTTTGATACTGCCTATATTTACAACGATGGAAAGTCTGATAAATTTTTAGGAGAATGGATCAATACAAACGGAATTTCAAAAGAAATATTAGTTCTTGGAAAGGGAGCTCATACACCTCATTGCGAACCTCAATTTATAAAAAAACAATTAGAAGAGTCATTAGATAGACTGAAACTTGAATCATTAGACATATATTGCTTACATAGAGACAATTCAGATGTTCCTGTTGAGGAATTCATTGATGCGCTGAATGAAATTCTTACAGAAGGTCTTATTTCAGTTATGGGCGCTTCAAACTGGACTTTAGAAAGATTTAGAAATGCAAACAATTATGCAGATAAAAATAAAAAAATTGGATTTAAAGTTTTGAGTAATAACTTTAGTTTAGCTAATATGAATGAACCAGTTTGGCCAGGCTGTATAAATTGTAACGAGCAATATTTAAACTATTTATTTGAAAATGACATATATCTTTTTCCTTGGTCCAGTCAGGCCAGGGGATTTTTCTTAGAAAAGGATCTTTATCCAAAAGCCGCTCATGTAGCAAATCCCTCTTTAGAAGAAGAAAAAAGAGTTTGGCACGATGAAATAAATTTATTAAGAAGAGAGAGGTGTTTTCAACTTTCTAAAAAACTAGGCTGTCTACCAATAGAATTAGCACTTGCATATGTTATTAATAAAAATTCTAATGTTTTTCCGTTGGTTGGACCAAGATCTGTTTATGAGTCAGAAAGTTGCATGAAAGCTTCTTTGATTACTCTAGATGATCAGCAGATGAAATGGTTGACTTCATAACATAACGTCTTCTTTTAATTCAATATGTTCAGATGAAGAACCTATACTAATTGTATATTTTCCTGACTTTACGACCCAATCTTTTTTTTCAACATTCCAGTAAGAAAAGTTTCTTTTGTTTAAAGATAATTTTACCTCTACTTCATTATCTTTTTTAATAAAAACTTTTTTAAATGATTGAAGAGATTTTAAAGGCTCATCTTTAGCAGCATCAGGAAATGAAACATAACACTGAGCGACTTCGCTACCATCCATTTTTCCCAAATTTTTTAATTTAAATTTACAATCGATGTTGAAATCATCTTTTTTATTGAGCTCAAGATTTGAAAAAGAAAAATTAGTATAAGACAAACCAAATCCAAAAGGGAAAAGGGGTTTGATATTTTTCTTTTCATACCATCGGTGTCCAACTAGAAGCTTCTCCTCATAATCCATCTGAGAATTTTTTCCTGGATAGTAATCAAAAGCAGGAGTGTCTTCAATTTTTACAGGGAAAGTTGTTGGAAGTTTTCCGGATGGATTAACTCTTCCAAAGACCAAATCGGCCAATGAATTTCCATATTCTTGACCGCCAAACCAGGATTGCATAACAGCTTTGCTTTCATCCAACCAAGGCATTGAAACAGGAGAGCCAGAATTTAAAACAACAACAGTGTTTTCATTTTCTTTTAAAATATTTTCTATCAATTGGTCTTGATTTGCGGGAAGACTTAGGTCAGTTCTATCGTTTCCTTCAGTTTCCCAATCAGAATTGGTACCTACTACTAAAATAACCGCATCAGCATTTTTGGCAACTTCAACAGCTTCTTCTAAAAGGTTAACTTTTTCAGGTGGCATGCAACCAAAGTGAATCGCAGGAAATCTTCCTTCAAAAAAATATTCAACTTCAAATTTATAACTTCTATCTTTTTCAAGATTAATTGAGTTTCTTTTTGCAGCAGTTGCCAGAGAAAAGAAAGCTTCTCCAGGTGAGGTTTCATTCCAATTATCTATTAAAATATTTCCATTAATTTTTACTTTGCTAAGGCCAATTCCAAAAACCTCAAATTCATGATCTCCAGATACATCAGGTCTATAATCACAAGAAAATCTGACAATAACAGTAGGGCGTTCATCTCTGTTTATTATATTTTTTGCAAAACCTTCAAATACCCAAAATTTGTTTCCTTTTAATACTTCGGAAGCAATTAAGCTATCTTCCCTAATTTCTTTATCAAAAAATTCAACTAAAAAACCTTTTTCAGAGTTTAAAAAAAGTGCTTCGTTTAATTTAGGCAAGAATTTATTTGTTTTTGCACCTTCCGCATACGAAATTGAAAAATTATCAGAAAACCTTTTTTCCAAAGCATCGTATGGATGAATTTGATAATGAGGTTTTAAACTAGCACTTCCACCACCTATTATTTGGCTATTTTTTGCATTTGGACCGATTATTGCTAATTTATTTATTTTATTTTCATCCATTGGAAGAACATTCTCATTTTTCAATAAAACCATGCCCTCGCAAGCAACATCTCTAAGAAGTTGGTTATGAGATTCCCTAATATTGCTCTCTTCAGGCTTGTTTTTTGGAGCATCAAATCTTCCTGAAAATTCTCCTACTTTCAATATTCTTTTTACTTTGTCATTAATAATCTCTTCTTTGACGAGTCCATCTGATATAGCACTTAATAATTTTTTTCCCCAAGTATTTCCAGGTCCGGGCATTTCTAGATCAAGGCCTCCATTAGCATTATCAATAGTTTCTAATGCAGCTCCCCAATCACTAACCACATATCCATCAAATCCCCATTCATTTTTTAAAATATCAATTAAAAGTTCTTTGTGAGAACTACAATAAATATTATTTAATTTATTGTATGCGGACATTACTGATTTTGATTTTCCCTCTTTAACTCCCATTTCAAAAGGTAATAAATAAATTTCTCTTAACGTTCTTTCATCAACATTTGAGCTCACTGTATGCCTTTCGAACTCAGTGTCATTGGCAATAAAGTGTTTTAAACAAGCTGAGACATTTTTAGATTGAACCCCTTTTACATAAGCCGTTGCTAATTTACCAACCAAAAAAGGATCTTCAGAGTAATTTTCGAAATGTCTACCGCCAAGAGGGTGTCTATGAAGATTAATTGTTGGACCCAATAAAACATCAACATCTTTATCTTTGGCTTCTTCTCCTAAAGCTTTTCCAATTTTAGCGAATAGATCTTCGTTCCATGTGGAACCCATAAGAATTGGGCAAGGAAAGCAAGCAGACGACTTGCCAGAATTACCATCTCCTCTGATGCCATTTGGACCATCGGACATTTTTATACTTGGAATATTTAACCTTTCAATTTTATTGGTGTACCAACTATCAAAACCGCTCAATAAACTAATCTTTTCTTCCAGAGTCATTTCGTCAACGACTTTTTTTATATCAATCATCTCTTGATGCTACTTTAAATTTTGAGGAGTAAAGCCTTCAGGCTGATCGGTTGAATCATTAGATAAGAATTTTTCTAATTGATCATTTAAATATTTTCTTGAGGAGCTATCAGCTAAGCTAAGTTGTTTTTCGTTGATTAGCATCGTTTGAAGAGAAAGCCATTCTTGCCATGCTTCTTTAGAAACAGTATTAAAAATTTCTTCTCCATTCGGGCCCGGATAAGGAGGTCTATCCATTTTGGGCAGTTCTTTTTTAAATTTTCTACAAAAAACTGTATTACTCATAAATGATTTTCTAGAATTAATTTAACTGGTTTAGGTATTCCCATTTTAACCGATTCCTTTTTGTTTACCCAAACGAATCCTCTTCGATCTATTGGCAGTCTATCTTTATTTTTAAGAAAATATTTTTTTGTTGAAATAGAAAGTTTCTGATGAGATAAATTATGAGTGACTAACGGCAAAGATTCTTTTTCCTCAAGTAAGTTAAATTTCTTATCGTCAAAATAATTCTCTTCTGGAAATAGCCATAGATTCTGCCAAACTCCTTTAGATTTATTTCTTTTTAATAAAACCTTATCTTTTGAAGAAATTAATACCCATTTTATATTTCTTTCTTTCTTTGGATTCTTGGAAGTTTTTACAGGAATGCTATTTTGTAAGTTTAATTCGAAAGATTTACATTTATTTTTGATAGGACAACTTTCGCATGAAGGATTAAGAGAAGTACATATTAAAGAACCTAAATCCATCATTCCTTGAGAGTAAATGCGAAAATTTTTTTTAGGCAATATCTCTTTAGCGAACTTTTTTAATTCATTTTGCGTCTTAGAGTGATTGATTGGCGACTGATTTGCTAAAACTCTTGATAAAACTCTTTTGACGTTCCCATCTAAAATTATCCCTGGTTCGTCAAAGGCAAGACTTAAAAGGGCGCCGGCAGTTGATTCTCCAATACCAGGAAGTTCGATTAGCTGATCATAATTATTAGGAATTGAGCCATTGTATTTTTCATGAATAATTTTTGATGTTAGATGAATATTTTTAGCTCTAGTGTAGTAACCAAGTCCAGACCAACTTGCTAAAACATTATCTAAATTGCTTTCTGCCAATGATTTTATTGAAGGAAAAGAATTTATAAATTTATGGAAATAAGGAACTACCGTTTTAACTTGAGTTTGCTGAAGCATAATTTCAGAAATCCAAACGTGATATGGGCTTTTTGCCTGCCATGGCAAATTATTTCTACCATTTATTTTTTGCCAGTTAATAATTTTTTTTGAGAAGAAAGACATCTTATGCATTTTAACCTTTTACGTCCGTTATAATAGTTGCATAGAGGAAAAAGATGAGAAACGCTAACATTGAAAGAAACACTAAAGAAACGCAAATCAGGATCAATTTAGAATTGGATGGTTCGGGAAAAAGCTCGCAAGAAGTAGAGCTTCCATTTTTTGCGCACATGCTTGATCAAATAGCCAAACACGGATGTTTCGATATTGATCTCAAAGCTACCGGTGACCTAGAAGTGGATGCCCATCACACTGTTGAAGATATAGGTATTACAATGGGAGATGCTTTTAACCAGGCGCTTGGCGATAAAAAAGGAATTACTAGGTATGGCCACGCATATGCGCCTCTAGATGAAGCTCTATCAAGAGTGGTAATTGATTTTTCAGGGCGTCCTGGCCTTTTGTGGGATGTCAATTTTACTAAACAAACTATCAATGATTTTGATTTACAACTCTTAAGAGAATTTTTTCAGGGTTTTACTAATAAATCATTGGCTACAATTCATATCGATAATTTAAAAGGTGAAAATGCTCACCATCAAGCCGAAACTATATTTAAAGCATTTGCTTTAGCGTTGAAGCAGTCTTGTTCTATCGATGAGCAAAAATTAGATCAAATTCCTTCTACTAAAGGAAGTTTATAGTAGGTAAAAAGTATGAAAATAGGCGTCATTGATTATGGTGCAAGCAATATCTTTTCAGTCGTAAGAGCATTTAATAGTCTGGGAGCCTCTACAAAAGTCTTAAAAAAATCTAAAGACTTTGAAAATATAGATAAGTTAGTCTTTCCCGGCCAAGGGTCTATGGGAGCGTGTTTAAAGAAATTATCAGAAAATGACCTTAGAGATTCTTTAATATTTTCTTTGAAAAATTTACCATTTTTGGGTATATGTCTAGGATTACAGATTTTATTTTCTGAAAGTGAAGAAAGCGAAGACGAAAAGGGATTAGGAATTTTTCCAGAAAAAATTAAAAAATTTAGTGAATTTAAGGATAGAACAATAAAAATTCCCCACATGGGATGGAATCAAGTTGAATTTAGTCAAAGTCATTTTATATGGGAAGGATTAGAATCATCTAAAGATTTCTATTTTGTTCATTCTTATGCTTCTAAAGAAATTGATGAAAAATATATATATTCAAAGACATTTCACGGAGAGTCTTTCAACTCAGCAGTTGCTAAAGATAATATCTTTGCAACACAGTTTCACCCTGAAAAAAGTGGCAAGTCTGGATTGAATTTATTACAAAACTTTATAGATTGGAAAATTTAATATGTTACCTATCCCTGCGATTGATATTCAAAAAGGAAAGTGTGTAAGGTTAAAAATGGGTGATTTAACTAGTGCAAAAATTTATTATGAAAATCCATTAGAAGCAGCTGAGTTTTGGATAAAAAAAGGGACAAAAAGACTTCACTTGGTAGATTTGGATGGAGCTTTGCAAGGAACTTCATCAAATTTTTCCTCTATTTTAGAAATAAGAAATGCTTTTCCAGATTTAAAAATCCAAGTTGGTGGAGGTATAAGAAGCTTTGAAGCCATAGAAAATTATTTTAATAATAATATAGATTTCTTAATTCTCGGCAGTGTTGCTATTAAAGATAAAGACTTTTTTATAAAGGCTTGTAGAAATTATCCAAATAAAATTATTTTAGGGCTTGATGCAAAAAATGGTTTTGTTTCTTCAGAAGCTTGGACAGAGTCATCAGAAATTAAAGCAACAGACTTAGTAAAAAACTATTCTCAATTGCCAATAAACTCAATAATTTATACGGATATAAGTAAAGATGGAATGTTGGAAGGTCCAAATATCGAGGAGACCGAGGCATTAGCTAATTTCTCGAATATCCCTATTATTGCTTCAGGGGGAGTGAGGAACCTTGAAGATCTTAAAAGCCTAGCAGGAAGCAAGAAGATATTTGGAGCTATTTGCGGCAAATCTCTATATGAAGGATCGTTAGAATTAGAAGAAGCTATAAAGTTTTTTAATAAATAATGAGCGTAACAATAAGAATAATTCCTTGTTTAGATGTAAGAGAAGGAAGAGTAGTTAAAGGTATTAACTTTGAAGATATTGCAGATGCAGGAGATCCTGCAGAAGCAGCTCAAAGATATGATAAGGAAGGTGCAGATGAAATCTGCATGTTGGATATTGATGCATCTTACGAAGCTAGATCAACTACCTTAGAGACTGTAGAAAAAATAGCTAATCAAGTTTTTATTCCTTTTACAGTTGGTGGGGGTATAAAAAGTGTTAACGATGTAGAAGTTTTATTAAAAACTGGAGCAGATAAAGTTTCGATAAATACTTCAGCGATAATTAATCCAAAACTCGTTGAAGAAGCATCAAGAGAATTTGGATCTCAATGTATAGTTGTAGCAATAGATGCAAAATTCAATGGTAAAGATTGGAGTGTTTATACTCATGGCGGCAAAAATAAAACAGATCTAGATGCTTTGTCATGGTCAAAAAAGGTCGAACAACTAGGCGCTGGAGAAATATTAATGACTTCCATGGATAAAGATGGGACTAAATCAGGATTTGATAATATTTTAAACCAAACTTTAGCTGATAATTTAAATATACCTTTAATTGCCTCAGGCGGAGCAGGAGAATTAGATCATTTAGTAGATGCAGTTAAGTTGGGAAAGGCAGATGCTGTATTAGCAGCAAGTATTTTTCATTACAAAGAGATTTCTATTAAAAAAGTTAAAGAAGCTCTAAAGAATCAAGGCTTAAGTGTAAGATTATAAAATTTCTTTTTTAAAAGAATCTACAGAATTAAAACTATATAAAATAGGTTCTCCTGTGCCTATTTCAACATTTACAATTTCTTCAGAAGAGATATTTTCTAAAGACATTATTAAAGATCTTAGAGAGTTCCCATGAGCGCAAACCAAAACATTATTACCGTTGTTAACTAGAGGCTTAATTTCAGTTTCAAAGTATGGAAGGACTCTCATTGAAGTATCTTTTAAGCTTTCTCCGCCTGGAGGAGGAGTATCGTAAGACCTTCTCCAAATATGAATTTGATCTTCTCCCCATTCCTTTCGAGCTTCATCTTTATTCAAACCAGAAAGATCTCCATAATCTCTTTCATTTAAATTTTGATCTTTAATTTTAATAAGATCTTTTTGTTGCAGTATATTAAGAATAATTTCTCCAGTTTCTTGAGCTCTAATTAGTGCAGAAGTAAAATAATGACTAAAAATAATCTGTAAACTTTTAATTTTTTCTCCAGCATTCTCAGCTTCTTTTATGCCTTTTTCTGTCAATGGAGGATTTTTCCATCCAGTAAATAAGTTCTGTTCGTTCCATTCACTTTGACCATGCCTGATAAGAACTAGATAGGAAGTTTTTTTTTCTTTATTCATAGTTAATAGTTTTATTTCGGTTTATGATACCTCTCCAATGCCATATTTTGTTCAATTTTTAATAGATAACTGGTTTATAGTCATACCTTTAATCGTATCTATTGTTGTATTTTTAAGAATTGAAAAAGTTAGAAAAGCATCTATTTTAGATCCTCAGCAGGTCATATTTTACTTGAATAGAAAAAATGCAATGCTTATAGATATAAGAAACAGCAAAGAATTTTCTGAAGGAAAAATTAGCCAAGCCAAACATGTCGGCCCTGATATAGATTTTTGCAAGAAAGAGATTAGTAAATCTTCTGAAAAACCAATAATTATTATTTGTCAAAACGGCAATTATTCTTCAAGAATGGCAGCAGATTTAAAAAAGGAAAATATAAACGTTTTTACAATGAAAGGCGGTATCAATTCTTGGCGCGGTGAAAATTTACCTTTGATTTCCTAAAGATCTAATTCATTCATTTTTCTTGCTAAAGTATTCCTGCCCCAGCCTAGAAGATTGGCTGCTTCACTTTTCTTGCCCTTAGTAGCTTTCATCGCAACTTTTATCATTGTTTTTTCAAAAACAGGAATAGTCGAATTAAGGATATGATCATCTCCATTTGATAACCTTTCTGTCGCCCAAACTTCTAGCAAGTCGTTCCAACTTAACTCAGGTCCTTTCTTTTGAATTAACAAATCATTTGGTAAATCACTTATGTTGATTTCTTGTGCAGAAGATAAAACTGTAAGTGAGTGACAAAGATTTTGAAGTTGCAGAACATTTCCAGGCCATATCAAATTAGAAAAAAGGTCAATTACTTCCTGAGTTAAAATTTTTGTTTCCGATTTTGTTTCTTTTGAAAACTTTTCAAAGAAGTATGCAGCTAGCAAAGGAATATCTTCTTTTCTATCTCTCAAAGACGGCATTGGTATTCTTATAACATTAAGTCTATGAAAAAGATCCTCCCTAAAAGCTCCAGTTTTTACTTTTTCATTTAAATTTTGATTCGTTGCAGCAATTATTCTCACATCAACTGTTATTGGTTCACTTCCCCCAATTCTATAAAATTCTCCACTTGATAAAACTCTTAAAATTCTAGTTTGGGTTTCATAGGGCATGTCGCCTATTTCATCTAAGAATAATGTAGCTTTGTGAGCTTGCTCAAATCTTCCTATCTTCTTTTTTTCAGCGCCTGTAAATGCTCCTTTTTCATAACCAAAAAGTTCAGACTCTAAAAGCTCAATGGGAATATCTGCCATATTAAGGGAAATAAGTTTTTTTTCTGCTCTTTCGCTATGCTCATAAATTGCTCTAGCTACTAACTCCTTGCCTGTTCCAGATTCGCCTACTAACAATACGGTTGAATCTGAATGTGAGAGCTTTCCGATTGAATTAAAAAGATCTTGCATTGCAGGTGATTTACCAATAATTTTTCCTTTATCAAGAGAAATTTCATCTTCTTTATTTCTTCTTTTTGATCTAATTTTTCTTTCCTCTAGAGCTTTTGAAATTTTAGATACTGCATCATTCAAATCAAAAGGTTTAGCAATATAATCCCAAGCTCCGTTTTCAAAAGCATCTACTGTAGTGTCTAAATCAGAATGTGCAGTCATCATAATAACTGGAATATTCGAAAATTCATTTTTAAAAGTATCTAATAGGTCCATGCCGTCTCTACCCGGCATTTTTAGGTCTGTTAAAAGTACGTTTGGTCTTTCTAGATCAAGTTGATTTACAACTTCATTACCATCTTCAAAAACAGATACGTCAAAACCTGCATCAACTAAGCCTTTTTCTAGAACAAACCTTATAGATTCGTCATCATCAGCAACCCATACCTTTTTAGATTTAGACATTTAAAACCTCTGCATTTTCCTCTTTGAAACTTTCCTCCGGAAAAGGAATTAAAATTGAAAAATTCGTTCCGCTAGAATCGCTTGAACATTCAATAGAGCCTTGATGTTGATTAATAATTCCCTTAGCAATTGCTAGACCTAAACCAGAAGCCACTTTTTTAGTAGAGACTAAAGGAAAAAATATGGAATCAATAAATTCCTCAGGAATGCCAGGGCCATTATCTATGAAATCAATCTCACATGCAGTTTTACAAAAACTTCCATTAATAATTACTTCTGAAGCAACTCTCGTCCTGACAGTAATTTTTGTTCCAACATTTGCTTTAATCATAGCCTCAATTGAATTTTTAGTTAGGTTGTAAAAGACTTGCATGATGAGAGAGGAGTCAATATTTACTAAAGGCAAGCTTGGATCATAATCTCTAATGAACTTTATATCTTTGCTGTCTAAAGAATTTATGAAATCAGGTAGTTTTTCTAAAACAATATGAATATTTTCTTTAGCTAAACTAAGTTGAAATTGTTTTTCGGAAACTTGATTTACAATGTTGGTAATTCTGTCTGATTCCCTTGAGATAATGTTTAAAAGTTCTTGATTTTCTTTTGTTTTTAATTTGTTTGATAATAACTGAGCAGCTCCTTTAATTCCGCTCAAAGGATTTTTAATCTCGTGGGCTAATCCTTTAGAAAAAGCTGCAGTAACAACTCCTCCTGTAGATTTCCTTCTAGCCTTTTTTGCTAAAATTTGTTTCTCAGCATCAAAAAATTCAAAAACAATTGATTCACTCTTTTCGCCTAAATAATAAGCAACAAAAGAGCACTTTTTTTTCAATCCTCCGGCTAAAAAAAGAGTTGTTATGTGTCTTTTGAGATAGGTTTTCTTTTCTAGAAGATCAAGTAATTCAAGGTTATTAGTAGGCTTTTCGATGAAGACATCATGAATCAATTTGCCTAAACATTTTTTAGAAGTAGTATTTAAGAAATCTTCTGCAGAATTATTTATGAATAAAACTTTTAAATCTTTGTCAGTTATAAGAAGTTTAGAAGAGATTTTCTGTAAAGCTGTTTCTAACGATTTTTGCATTATTATAAAAAGTTGAGAAAGTCTCAGATGCTGAAAGAAAAATATCTCATTATCTATTTTAGTTTCAGCGTGTCTGAGATTAACTCATTTCACTTTTCTCCTAACTTTTTATTTGGTTAGAGTTCCTACAATATGTGAAAGTATTTTGTAAGGATCTGCGTTAGAAGCAGGTCTTCTGTCTTCTAAATATCCATTCCAATCATGCTCTACTGTATAGACAGGAATTCGAATACTCGCTCCTCTATCACTAACCCCATATGAAAATTCAGTAATTTTTTGAGTTTCATGAAGTCCAGTAAGACGCATATCATTGTCTGAACCATATGAAGCTATGCCCTCATCATGAACAGCACCAAGTTTCTCACAAATAGATGAAAACAACTCTTCTGATCCTTTTGATCTCATTTCTTCGTTAGAAAAATTACTATGCATACCTGAACCATTCCAATCTCCTGTCTTAGGCTTAGGATGAAGGTTTACTCCAACACCATATTCTTCAGCAATCTTAAATAATAAGTATCTGCTAATCCAAAGATCATCAGCAGCCTTGATTCCTTTACCAAAACATTGATATTCCCACTGACCTAATGCAACTTCCGCATTTGTGCCAGTTAATGTAATTCCAATATCAAGACAGGCTTGAAGATGGGCATCAGAAATTTCTCTTCCGACAACATTTCCTGCACCTACACCACAATAGAATTCTCCTTGTTCTTTAGGAGTTCCATCTTCCCATCCTAAAGGCTCACCAGTCTTAGGATCAGTAAAAAAGAACTCTTGCTCAAATCCAAACCACCATTCATCTGTAACTACTTCTGCAGCAGCAGCTCTAAAGTTTGACGGATGAGTTGTATGATCAGCTGCTTGAACCTGAGTTAGCACTAAGTCATGACCATTTGGATTAGAATATGTTTGAACAGGAAGTAATAAACAGTCGGAACTTCCGCCCTCTGCCTGTTGAGTTGATGAACCATCGAAGGACCAGTCAGGAGCTGTCTCCTCGTCAGTAGCCTTTACTTTACTTCTCATATTAGCTTCCGGCGTATAACCATCTAACCATATGTATTCGTATGTTTTGAAATCTGCCATAATTTTTCTCCTATTTAATTACAGTTTTTAAACGAAGACTTATGTTATCAAAATAAATGCAACTAAATAGTGCATTAATTGTATTATTTTAATGCTCAAATTGCACTACTTTATAGCAAAAAGTCTAAAATAAAGGGTATTTTATTCTCAAATCCAATATATTCATGAGATCCTTCTATCTCTGCACATAAATGACCGTCCTTATAAAAAGACATTGTTTTTATATGATTTAGAACATTATCTTCTAGTTGAATTAATGCTAAATGATTCTGAGGGTTTTTTAATTTATTAATTTTTATTCGATTAAGAAAATTATACATTTCTTGTGTGAAGAAATAATTTTCGTTGGTTTGATAATTTTGATGTTGGCCAATAAGTTTTTTCATATTTTCCAAATGATCAGGTACAACTGGATTTATATTCACAGATCTTAAATTATAGGTATCAGAAATATAGGTAGCATAAAAACCTCCTAGAGAACTTCCAATTAGAGAAATAGAAAAATTACATTTCTTAACAAGATTTAGAATATCTTTTATTGCTTCCTTTGGAGATATCGGTAGGTCAGGAGAAATAACTTCTGCTTTTGAATTTTGAACAAATTTAGAATTCTTAAAAATTTGTGCTTTGTTTGAATTAGAAGATGAATTAAATCCGTGAAGGTATAAAATTTTCAAGCGATCTTCCAGATTCTTTGCAAATTATTAAAAATTTATTGAGGAACGAATTCCATTGAAACTTTTCATCTTTAGTAAATCCAAATTTTATTTTACTAGGAAAAATTGAAATTAAACTTTGATGAAATCCTTGGAATCTAATTACTTCGCACATTTTAGCTTCATGATATAAACGAATCTCAATTTCAATCTTTTCTGATAGTTCTGCAGAAAAACAAACTTTAATATCGCTTGTAAATTTAGAAACCTCACTTAAACAGATAGAAACTTCGTTTAATTTAGAGTTTCCCAATGGAATTCCAAAAGATAAAACTTTTTCTTTTCGCAAATCAGGCATTAGCTGAGAAAACAAAAGATAGTTCTTTTCACATATAAAGTGAAATTCTTTAAGATCTAGATACTTTTCTTTATTTTCCATATAGCTAGTCTACTTTTAAAATCATTATTTTTGAATCAGTCGTGAGAAGCCCATAGCACATTGGCTACTATTGATCTATAAGGTTTCCATGAAATAGCTAGGTTATGCATTTCTTTTTCATCAGGCCTAGAATCTAAATTTTTTATTTCTTTTATAGCCGCTTGTAAGCCAAGATCTTTTACAGGCCAAATGTCTTTTCTTCCCAGTGACGCAAGCATGTAGCATTCTGCAGTCCATTCACCTATCCCTTTAATATTACATAATCTTTTTTTTAATTCATCGTCATTAAGCTTATGTAAAGATCTAAAAGACAGTTCTCCAGATAAAATTTCATTAGCTAAGATATTACAATAATTTATTTTAGGGCCACTTAGTCCAGTTTTTTTTAAATTAGAGTTACTAATTTTTAAAAATTGTCTAGGAGAAAAAACCGGTGTAAGTTTTTTTATTCTCAAAAAAATTGCTTTAGCCGAAGCAACTGAAAGTTGTTGCTCTGTTATTAACCTAACCAAACCTTCAAACCCCTTTGGTCTTTTGAATGAAGGGAATTTTGGGTATTTTAAAAACAAAAACTCTAGATCTTTATCTTTTTTCGAAAGATAAATGATTTCTTTTCTATTCGGATGATCTTTAAATAGATTTGAAAGGGAGATATTTTTTTGCTTCTTTGACATAACGTTTGATTTGAGAATCTTCTCGTACAACAAAATCTTGAATCGCTGTTTTAAATTTTTCGTCTGCAATCCAATGAGCAGAAAATGTTTCAATTGGTTTGAAACCTCTTTTAATTTTGTGCTCTCCTTGAACACCGGGATCAAATCTTTTTAAATTATTCTTAATGCAAAAATCAATACCTTGATAGTAGCAGCATTCAAAATGTAAACAGTCAAATTCTTCATTACACCCCCAATAACGTCCATATAGATTTTCTTTGTCTTTAAAAAACATTGATCCTCCGACAACTTCATTTGAATTTTTTTCGCTTGCCATCATTAAAACAATATTCTCAGCTATTGATTTCGGCGCCATTAAAAAAAATTCTTTAGAAAGATATCCTTCGTGCCCGCTTCTTTTTAAATTAGTTGATAAATAAAAATTATAAAAAGATTTCATAAGATCAATATTTAAATCTGATCCTGAGAAATGATTTATTACCAAATTTTGACTAGATAATTTTTTTCTCTCCTTTTTAACATTTTTCCTATGCCTTGCCCTAAAAGACTCTAAATAATCATCAAAACTTTTATAACCTTCATTAAACCAGACAAATTGTGCATTTTTTCTTATGCTTAAATCATTTTCTTGATAGTGATCTATTTCATTTAGCTCTGGAAATAATATATGCCAAGAAGAAATATTGTTTGATTCTGAGATAGATTTGATACCATCGATAATAATTGGAAGAACGTCTCTTTTATTATAGTCTTCGCTGACTATAACTCTTGGTCCAGTTGCAGGAGTATAAGGAATAGAGCTCACCAACTTAGGATAATAATCAATGCCATGATGATAAAAAGCATTGGCCCAAGAATGATCAAAAACAAATTCACCTTGAGAGTTATTTTTTAGATATAAAGGCATCCCAGCTATCAATTTATTTTCATGTTCCAAAGTTAGATGCATCGGTATCCAACCTGAAGAAATTCCAGTTGAGCCAGTAAGTTCTAAAAGTTTAAGAAATTCATATTTTAAGAAAGGATATTCATTTTTTGGAACTATGGCGTCCCATTTTTCTTTATTAATTTCGTTTATTGACTTGTTAAAGATTATTTTCAATTAAATTAGTCCTATGTAAAAAGAGATAAAAATTAACAATCCTATATAGTTATTTTTTTTGAAAAAAATAAAAAAGGAGTGCGCATTTTCTTCTTCAATAATATTAATTGAATAAACTAAAAATAATCCATTAAGTAAAAAAAAGATATAAAAGTATAAATTTATATTTTCTCCTAAACCTAGAAAAAAAAGCAAAAGAAGATTTATCAAACTGCCAGAAAAAATAATAAGTTTTTCTTTTCCCTCAAAAAAAAGAGCTGAATTTCCAATATTCAGAAGTTGATCATCTTCTCTATCAGCCATTGCATATGCAGTATCATAAGAAAAAATCCAACAGAAGTTTGCAAGCATCAAAATAAAAACGGAGTAGGGTAAGTCATTTAAAGTTGCTGAGAAAGCTAAAGGGATTCCACCTGAGAAAACTATGCCTAAAATAATTTGAGGCATTTTCATAACCCTTTTAGCCAGAGGATAAAGAATAACCAATATTACAAAAACTATTGCAATTAAAAAACTTAAAAAATTCAAATAAGAAAGGAGCAAAGAAGATATTGTTATTAAAAAAATAAAAAGAGATAACGCCTCAAAATTTGTAACTTTTCCAGAAGCAAGAGGTCTTTCAATTGTTCTAGAAACTTTTTTATCAAAATTTTGATCTAGATAATCATTTATAACGCATCCGGCTGACCTCATAAAAAAGGTGCCAAGACAAAAAACTATAAGCAGGTAAGTCTCTATATTTCCATCTCCCGCAATAATCAATGCAGTTAATGTTGGCCATAACAAGAGGAGAGTACCAATAGGTTTGTCAGCTCTCATTAGCAGTAAATAGTTTTTCAAAGAATTAATCACAGTGTTATATAATTTCGAACATATAGCTTAGCAATATTTATATTATGGAAGAATTTAAAAAATGGGAATGCATTGTCTGTGGCTGGATTTATGATGAAGAGCAAGGATTGCCTGAAGAAGGAATTCCCCCAGGCACTAAATGGGAGGATGTACCAGTTGATTGGGTGTGCCCTGATTGCGGAGTTGGAAAAGAAGACTTTGATATGATTCCTTTAGAAGGCGGAAAAAGTTACTAAAAATGTCCTTTACTATAAGAATTTTACTAGCGATGTTCTTAGGTATTTTTCTTGGAAGCTTAACTAATACCTTTCAGAATCTTTTTCTTTTTGAATTAGTGTCTATTTTTCTTGTTTCAGGATTATTTGATGTAATTGGCCAGATTTTTATAAATCTTTTAAAGCTTCTTGTCGTTCCTTTGGTTTTTGTCTCTCTCGTTTGTGGTGTTGGACAAGTAAGCTCAGGAACGCAATTGGGATCAATAGGTTTTAAATCAGCACTTTTATACATGCTGACAACATCATTTGCTATATTTAGTGCTTTATTAATTGCTTCATTTTTTAGTCCGGGAGCAGGAATAAATATTGAATCAGAGAGTACTTTTTCTGCTCCTGAAGCACCTTCTCTGAAGGATACATTTATAAACATTTTTCCTACAAATCCTGTCAGTGCTATGTCTGAAGGAAATATGCTTCAGATAATTGTTTTTGCTCTATTATTTGGATATGGACTTTTGAAAATTGGAGAAAAAGGTGAAAAGATCAAAAACTTTTTTGAAAATCTTTATCAAATTATTCTTCAAATCGTAAATATAGTAATTTTAATATCTCCAATTGGAGTTTTTTGTTTAATTTTTAATATATTTGCAACACTAGGAATTGAAATAATTAATGATTTATTAGAATATTTTTTAGTCCTAAGTTTCATATTAGTTTTTCACGCATTTTTCACATACAGCATTATTTTAAGTCTTTCAAAGTTAAATCCTTATATCTTTTTTATAAAGATGCGAGAAACGATGTTGTTCGCATTTAGTACTTCATCTAGTAGTGCCACTATGCCAATAACGCTTAAAACAGTTGAAGAAAAATTAGGAGTTGGAAAATCTGTTAGTTCTTTTTGTGTTCCTTTGGGTACTACTATAAATATGGATGGCACAGCAATAATGCAGGGTGTTGCTACGATTTTTATAGCCCAAGCATTTTCTATAGATTTATCGTTTACTGAATATTTGATGGTAATTTTAACAGCAACCTTAGCTTCGATTGGAACTGCAGGTGTGCCTGGAGTTGGATTGATTATGTTGGCAATGGTTCTTCAACAAGTTGGACTGCCCGTTGAAGGTATAGCCCTAATAATCGGTGTAGACAGACTGTTAGATATGATCAGAACAGCAGTTAATGTTTCAGGAGATGCTATGGTCTCTTGTATTGTTGCTAAATCAGAAAATAAATTAAATGAAACAGCTTTTAACAAAGTTTAATCAATGAAATTGAGAACGCTTTCTGTTAAATTGTCTTCTTTTTAGGAGGAGAAGAGTTATGAGTTCTATGTTGATTATTCCGCCACTATTTGGAATGGCAGGGCTATTAGTTGCACTTTTTATATATTTTGTGGTCCTCAGGTATGATGGTGGGACAGATAAGGTAAAGAAAATTGCTGACCAAATTCACCTCGGAGCAATGGTATTTATGCGAAGAGAGTATTCATACCTTTTTCTTTTCGTTTCTGTTTTGATAGTTCTTTCATACTTAGCGTTAGGATTGAATACTGCAATTGCTGTTACTGCAGGGGCAATATCATCCTCATTAGCAGGTTGGCTTGGAATGTTTTCTGCAACAAAAGCTAATTCAAGAACAGCTACAGCTGCAGCAAATCAAGGAGCTAAAACTGCTTTATCCATAGCTTTTTACGGAGGGTCCATTATGGGTCTTTGCGTAGCTTCATTGGGATTAGTTGGTCTAGGAGGTTTGTATTTTTATTTCGGCGGTGATCCCGATACTGCAAGAGCTATAGAAGGATTTGGAATGGGTGCTTCGTGTGTAGCTTTATTTTCAAGAGTAGGAGGGGGGATTTTTACCAAAAGCGCAGATGTTGGAGCGGATTTAGTAGGCAAAATAGAAGCAGGAATTCCTGAAGATGACCCCAGAAATCCTGGAGTTATTGCTGATAATGTTGGAGATAATGTCGGAGATGTTGCTGGTATGGGATCTGATATTTTTGAATCTTATTGTGGCGCAATGATCGCTTCTATTGCAATTGCTGCAACCCTAGATGACTCTGGAAGAATGCTTTTACCTTTAGCATTAGCATCAATAGGTTTGATTTCATCAATTTTAGGAATTCTTATTGTTAAGGCTGCTTCATCTTTAAATGCAGACGTGGCTTTAAGAACAGGAACTATAGGATCAGCTGTAATATTTATTATTATTGCTTTTTTCATGACTCAATCAATGTTGGGAGACGATGGAATTAATGTATGGTTAGCTGTTTTAACTGGTGCTGTCGGAGGGGTATTAATTGGATTAATTACAGAATATTACACTGGTAGTAAGCCTGTAGAAGATATAGCAAAATCTGGAGAAACAGGACCTGCTACTGTCATGATTACTGGACTCGCAGTAGGAATGCAATCAGTAGTGATACCAATTTTGGTTCTTGCATCAATAATTTGGATATCGACATATTTAACAGGACTTTACGGAGTTGGTATTGCAGCTGTAGGCATGTTGGCAACTGTCGGAATAACTATGGCAATCGACGCTTATGGACCTGTAGCAGATAACGCAGGCGGAATAGCTGAAATGGCTGGAATGGGAGAAGAAACTAGAAAAATAACTGACTCTTTAGATGAAGTAGGAAATTCTACTGCAGCAATAGGTAAAGGATTTGCCATCGGTGCTGCAGCTTTAGCTGCTTTAGCAATCATTGCAGCTTTCGTTGAAACTATTGCTCATAGCAGGGGAGGAGAGTTTGTTTTGTTAATTTCAGATCCAAAAGTTCTAGTAGGTATGTTTATAGGTATTTCCATTCCTTTCTTAATTTCTTCTATAACAATGACAGCAGTAGGAGATGCTGCTTTTGAAATGATTAACGAAATAAGAAGACAATTCAAAGAAATTCCTGGTCTGCTTGAGGGTAACGCCGAACCAGACACAGCAAAGTGTGTAGATATTGCTACTTCTGCAGCATTAAAAAGAATGCTGCTTCCAGGAATAATAGCGGTTTCTGCTCCTGCAATAGTTGGCTTTGGACTTGGAGCTGAATCTTTAGGAGGAATGTTAGGTGGTGGATTGATTGGTTGTGTATCCATGGCACTCATGATGGCCAATGCTGGTGGAGCATGGGATAACGCGAAAAAATATATAGAAAAAGGTAATCTTGGTGGAAAGGGAACAGATACTCATGCAGCAGCTGTAGTAGGAGATACTGTTGGCGATCCTTTTAAAGATACATCTGGTCCATCTATGAATATTTTAATAAATGTTATGGCAATAGTGAGTTTGGTAATTTCTCCACTTCTTTAGGTTTTATAAAAAGTCGATTATGGATCGACTTTTTATTGTGCAGCTATTAGATTTTGCTTATGTCCTACCCATCTTTTCATAAGAATTTCTACTTCATTTGGGCGTGAGATGAGAATATTTGCAAGTTTTTCAGCACTATTTAAATATTGAGCATCTCTCATTAAGTCAGCTATTTTAAGTTCCATTCCGCCAGATTGTTTTGTGCCTAAAATTTCTCCCGATCCTCTTATTTTCATATCAATTTCAGATATTTTAAAACCATCATTAGTCTCTTTCATTGCAGTCATCCTAGCTTCAGCAATTTCTCCAAGTTTTCCTTGATAAAGAAGAACGCAATGAGCATTCATATTAGGACCTCTTCCAACCCTTCCTCTTAATTGATGCAATTGAGATAGTCCAAGTCTTTCTGCATTTTCAATAATCATCAAGCTGGCATTTGGAACATCCATACCAACTTCTATCACAGTCGTACAAACCAAAACATCAATTTTTCCTTCTCTAAAATTTTCTATAACAGAATCTTTTTGAGACTTATTTAATTTACTATGGACCAAGCCTACTTTTAGATTTTTACTTTTCTTCGAAATCCATTCTTTTGCTGATTCTGCGGCCTGAACATCAAGACTTTCAGATTCTTCAATCATTGTACAAAGCCAAAAGGCTTGATTTCCTTCAGAGCAGATAACTTCAAGACGATCAACGAGTTCGTCTTTTTTATCATTTGACATCACTGAAGTAATAACAGGATTCCTACCTGGAGGCATTTCATCAATTTTGGATACACTTAAATCAGCAAAAATAGTCATAGCTAGAGTCCTTGGGATTGGAGTAGCAGTCATAAAAAGTTGATGAGGCAAAACTGCTTCCTTTGATTTTTGAAGCATCTCAAACCTTTGTTTTACACCAAATCTCTGTTGTTCGTCTACTACCACAAGAGAAAGATTCTTCATTGAAACTCTCTTTTGAAAAACTGAATGCGTACCTATTAAAATTTTTATTTTTCCAGAACGTAAATCATAATCTATTCTTTCCCAGTCTTTCTTTTTTGTTTTGCCAGTCAATATTTCTATATTAATGTTTTCACTAGCAAACCAAATCGAAAAATTTTTAAAATGCTGTTCTGCTAAAACTTCTGTAGGACAGAGAAGAACAGATTGAAGGTTATTTTTTGCACAAGTAAGCATTGCTCCAGCCGCAACTACAGTCTTACCAGACCCTACATCTCCTTGAACCAGTCTTCTCATAGGTCTAGATTTATTCATATCACCTTGAATCTCTTTGATAACTCTTTCTTGAGCGTTTGTAAGAGAGAAAGGCAAGGCTTTATAAAAAGAGTTAAAAATTTCTTTATTGTTATTAATAACCTTAGCTTTCATTTTATCGATTTTTTTAGTAGAAATTTTTACGCCAATTAAATTTGTGATTAATTCTTCAATAATTAATCTTTTCTGGGCAGGGTGCTCAAATTGCTTTATTTTTAAAACATCATCGCTAACAGAAGGATTATGGATAATTTTCAAAGCTTCTTTTATAGATAATTTAGAAATATTTTGACTCAAAAAAGTTTTGTCTATTTCTTTTTCATTAAGATTAGATTCATCTATTTTTTCTAAACAATTATGAATGATTGTCCTCAACCTATATTGAGTTATCTTGCTCGCTCCTAAGGAATATACTGGGGTAAGAGTATTATCAAGAGGAGGTCTAAATTTAGAGTTAAAAATTTTATAACTCGGATGAAATACTTCATATTTATTTCCGCTATTCCTTATAACTCCGTAAAGTCTTACTGAGAGTCCTTTTTCGAAAGATTTTGCTTGTTGTTGAGAAAAGAAAAATAATCTAATTTGCAAAAATCCTGTGCCATCAGTAATTTTTGCATAAAAGGCTCTTCTTCCAGGGTAATAAATTTTACTTTCAATTATTTCCCCCTCAATTTGAAATGGTTGGCCTGGGATTAAGTCTTTGATTTGAGTGAGTTTTGTTCTATTTTCGTAACTTTTTGGAAGCAAAAATAAGGCGTCTTCCACGTGAGTAATACCTATTTTTTCTAACTGAGACTTAATTTTTGGGCCAACACCCTTTATTTTTTCTATTGGCGAATTTAATGAAGTATTATTCACTTCCTTGATACGCGATAGTTTCTATTTCAATAGAACTATTTTTCGGAAGTTTTGTAACTTCATATGCTGCTCTTGCTGGGTAAGGTTTATCAAATAATTGACCCATAATTTCATTAACTTTTTCAAAATTTTCTAAATTGTCTAATAAAATGGTAAGTTTGATTATATTCGAGTAACTCATGTTTGCTTCTTTTAAGATCTCCTTTATATTTTTAAAAACCATTCTAATTTGATTGTCTATTCCTTCTACCAATTCCATTTTTTCTGGATCTAGAGGAATTTGCCCAGAAATATAAAGAAAATCATTAGCAAGAATGGCTTGAGAATATGTACCTATTGCCGAAGGTGCATTATTTGTAGAGATTATTTTTTTCATTTTGAAATTAATTCTATATTTTGGTCTTGGTTGTGAATTCTTGAAACTGAAATTACATGATCTAATCTTCTTAGTCTTCTCATAATCTTTGCAAGATGCGGTCTATCTTTGAGCTCTATAACAATAAACATTTGAATTGAACTTCCTGCAGGGGGGTCCATTCTAAAATTCACTATATTGGAATTCGCTTCACTAATTGAAGCAGATATTTCTGCAAGGAGGCCAGGTCTATCATCTGAAATTATTTTTATTTCTACAGAAAAATCTCCACTAACTTCATCTTCCCATTGAACGGGCGCACAATGCGCAGGATCTTTTCTTAATGAGGTCATATTTTTGCACCGTTCAGTGTGTATGACGATGCCCTTTTGATTTGAAAAATGAGCAATAATATTGTCACCTGGTATTGGCTTACAACAAGCTGCATAAGAAAGAACTAAACCTTCTGAGCCACTTATTTGTATATTAGAAAACTCAATCAAGTCTTTTTGGTCATAATCCAAAAACTGAATAATTTGGTGAGCAACAACTAAACTTGATCTTTGGCCTGACCCAATTTGCTCTAATAATTCTCTTACACTTTTTACATTGATTGCCTTTAGAAGCTTACTCATTCTGGCTTTTGGAACATTTCTGAGCTTTATTCGATGGGGTCTAAGAGATTGTTCTAATAAATTTTTTCCAAATTTCCTTGCTTTAGAAGCTTTTAAATTTTTTGTTGAATTTCTAATAGCACTTCTTGCTCTTGAAGTTCTCACAAATTCTAACCATGTTGGATTTGCTTGAGGATATTTATCAGTAATGATATTAATTGTTTGACCACTTTCAAGAGGAACACTGAGAGGAGCAAGATTTTTATTAATTCTGCAGCCTTTGCAATGAAGTCCAATATCAGAATGAACAGCAAAAGCGAAATCAATAGGCGTTGAATCTTTCGGCAATTCAATAATATCTCCATTTGGAGTAAAAACATATATTTCGTTTGGAACTAAGCCAGTTTTTATTACATCAATAAAATCTTGTGGATCGTCAATATTTTTTTGAACCTCCACTAAAGTATTTACCCATCTTCTTGCTCTGGATTGAGCAGGACTATCAGCGTGACCTGTTTTATAAAACCAATGAGCTGCAACACCAAATTCTGCTAATTCATCCATATCGTTTGTTCTAATCTGGATTTCTACTGGGAGACCATCAAAGGTCATGATTCCAGTATGGAGAGATTGATAAGAATTGGATTTAGGTATTGCAATGTAATCTTTAAACCTTCCTTCAATCGGCTTAAAAGAATTATGTAAAATACCAAGAACTTTATAGCAGTCCATAACGTCGTCGATAGTAATTTTAAATGCGTAAACATCTAAAACTTCTTCTAAAGATTTAGACTGTTTTTTCATTTTTTTGAAAATCCCATACAAATGTTTTCTTCTGCCATGAACTTGGCAAGTAATTTCGTTTTCAAGCATTTTTTCTTTAATTGAAGACTCAATTTTAGAGATAATTTTTTTTCTTCCTTTAGTCTTTTTATCAATAGCATTTTTTAAAACTCTACTTCTATAAGGGTTTGTGACTTGAAATGCTATATCCTCTAATTCCCTATAAATCTGATGCATTCCTAATCTATGAGCAATCGGAGCATAAATTTCTAAGGTTTCAAGTGAGATTCTTTTTTGCCTTTCTTCGCTCAAAAATCCAAGGGTTCTCATATTATGTAATCTGTCTGCAAGCTTCAGAACAATTACTCTAATATCTTGCGACATAGCCATAACCATTTTTTGGAAATTTTCAGCTTGCTCTTCTTGTTTTGAATTCAAAGACAATTTGTCTAATTTACTTACTCCATCCACTAATTCAGCAACATTTGAATTAAATTCTTTTTTTAAAAAAGACTTTGGAATTCCTGAATCTTCTATTACGTCATGAAGCATTGCAGCAGTCAGGCAATCTTCATCCATTTTGAATTTGGCTAATATCTCTGCCACTGCCACAGGATGGGTTACATATGGGTCTCCACTGGACCTAAATTGTCCAGAATGGGCATTTACTGCATAGAGATAAGCTTTTTTAACTTGCTCAAGTTGAGAATCGTCAAGATAAGAGCTTAAGTTTTTATTTAGTTTTTCTAACGATTTTTTATTTGCAACCATAATTGCAAATTTTAGCAAAATGAGAGCTTAACTAAAGGATTATAAATCTTCGTCGGAAATAAGTTGCTCTGAAAGCTCATCCTCTAAAGCATCAAAGTTGAAGCTGTCGATATTTTCAAAGGTCACTAATCCCGCAGCAATTTCCCTCAAAGCAATAACAGTAGGCTTATCATCTTCGGGGTCAACTGTAGGTTCTCTTCCGTCAACTGCTAGTTGTTTTACTCTTTTTGCAGCAAGTTTTACCATTTCATAACGATTTGGTATTTGTTTTAAACAATCTTCTACAGTAATTCTAGCCATAATTTTAAAGTGACTGATTCTACTCAAATTATTTAGTTAAATCTAGTAAGTATTTAGTTAATTCGCTAGAAACTCTTGATTTGAAACTCATAATATCTAAATTGTTAAAAATAATATCTTTTAGATCTTTCAAAGCCCTATCAAACTCATCATTAAGGATTAGAAAATCAAAGCCTAAACACTTAGAAACTTCTTTTCTTGATTGAGACAGTCTTTTAGAAATAATATCGTCTGAATCTGAAGCTCTCCCTCTAAGTCTATTTTCTAAATCGTCATAAGATGGGGGTATCAATGAAATTAAAAAGGCATCTGAAAATAATTTTTTTATACTTTCTGCTCCTTGCCAGTCAAGTTCTAAGATTACATCAGAAGATTGCAATTCTGAGTATATAAAATTTTTATCAGTTCCATAAAGATTTCCAAAGACATTTGCAGTTTCAATAAAATCTCCATTCTTTTGCTTTTTTAAAAAATCTTTTTCGCTAATAAAAAAATAATCTTTTCCTTCAAGATCTCCATCTCTTCTATCTCTTGTCGTATAAGAAATAGACATCGTAATCTCTTTCGCTCTTTGATCTTCAAAAAAAGCCTTCAAAAGACTAGTTTTTCCTCCTCCTGAAGGACTAGAAATAACAAAAAGTTTGTGGAGATTTTTATTCATTAATGCAAAAATTCTTATAAAGAGATTATATGCAACCTTTTCTAGAAAAAGCTATCGAATTAAATGCGCTAAAATTTGGTGATTTCACTTTAAAATCAGGCATGAAGAGTGATTATTTTTTTGATATATCCTCTTTTTTTAAAAATGATTCCTTAAAGCTATTGTCTGATTTTTATGTTGAAAAAATATTAGAGGAAAATTTAATTTTTGATGTAATTTTTGGACCAGCTTATAAAGGAATTCCCTTAGCAAGCGCAGTCGGAATTAGTTACTTTGAAAAAACTGGTAACAAAGCTGACCTAGTTTTTGATAGAAAAGAAGCTAAAGATCATGGAGAAGGAGGTAACTTTATCGGCTCGCTTCGATCAAGGAAAGTTCTCATAATAGATGATGTTTTGACTGCTGGAACTGCAATCCAAAATAGTTTAAAACTCATAAAAGAGCAAAAGGCGGAACTTTCCGCTGTAATTGTTGCGCTTGATAGAGAAGAAAAAGATGAAAATAATAACTATTACAAAGACAATTTAACCAATAAAGGTATAAAAATATTTTCAATA
>CABZES010000003.1 GCA_902524805.1 uncultured SAR86 cluster bacterium
ATAGATTTATTAGCTGAGCCCAAACTTAAAAAAAATATTCTGTGTTCAAGCAAATCTGAAGCTAGAAGAATGATAAAACAATCAGCTGTAAAAATTGATAATAATAGAATTAATGACGAGAAATTTTTTATCAAAAAAGGCTCGAAACATACCTTTCAAGTAGGGAAGCACAAGCATCTTATAATTGATTTGATCTAGGCTCTAATAAAAGCTTTGAATTGACAACAACCTATGTATAATCGCAAATTCGTGTGGCTTTTAGCCTATTTCGAGAGTTTTTTAACAGTTTAGTTCATGTAATTCGTGCGGGCACTTACCTTTAAATAATGAAGGTTTGTGTCAATATGTACTTCTTTGATTTTTAATCAAAGATCACTCATTTTTTTGATATTTTTTTTATAAAAAAATTATCCGTTTAATTTAATTGAAGAGTTTGATCATGGCTCAGATTGAACGCTGGCGGCAGCCCTTACACATGCAAGTCGAGCGAGAAAGTTTCTTCGGAAGCGAGTAAAGCGGCGGACGGGTGAGTAACGCGTAGGAATCTACCATTCAGTGGGGGATAGCTCGGGGAAACCCGAATTAATACCGCATATACCCTAAGGGGGAAAAAGGGCCTATCCTTGGAAGCTCTTGCTGTTTGATGAGCCTGCGTGAGATTAGTTTGTTGGTGTGGTAATGGCTCACCAAGACTACGATCTCTAGCTGGTCTGAGAGGACGATCAGCCACACTGGGACTGAGACACGGCCCAGACTCCTACGGGAGGCAGCAGTGGGGAATATTGGACAATGGGGGCAACCCTGATCCAGGCATGCCGCGTGTGTGAAGAAGGCCTTCGGGTTGTAAAGCACTTTAGGTAAGGAAGAAAAGTTATTGGTTAATACCCAATAACCATGACATTACTTACAGAATAAGGACCGGCTAACTCCGTGCCAGCAGCCGCGGTAATACGGAGGGTCCAAGCGTTAATCGGAATTACTGGGCGTAAAGCGCGCGTAGGCGGTTTGACAAGTTGGGTGTGAAATCCCCGGGCTTAACCTGGGAACTGCATTCAAAACTTTTAAACTAGAGTACGGGAGAGGAGAGTAGAATTCATGGTGTAGCGGTGAAATGCGTAGATATCATGAGGAATACCAATGGCGAAGGCAACTCTCTGGACCGTAACTGACGCTGAGGTGCGAAAGCGTGGGTAGCAAACAGGATTAGATACCCTGGTAGTCCACGCCGTAAACGATGACAACTAGCCGTTGGACTTTCGAGTTCAGTGGCACAGCTAACGCATTAAGTTGTCCGCCTGGGGAGTACGGCCGCAAGGCTAAAACTCAAATGAATTGACGGGGGCCCGCACAAGCGGTGGAGCATGTGGTTTAATTCGATGCAACGCGAAAAACCTTACCAACCCTTGACATCTAGTGAAATTTCTAGAGATAGATTTGTGCCTTCGGGAACACTAAGACAGGTGTTGCATGGCTGTCGTCAGCTCGTGTCGTGAGATGTATGGTTAAGTCCAGTAACGAGCGCAACCCTTATCCTTATTTGCCAGCACTTCGGGTGGGAACTCTAAGGAGACTGCCGTGAATAACACGGAGGAAGGTGGGGACGACGTCAAGTCATCATGGCCCTTACGGGTTGGGCTACACACGTGCTACAATGGGAGATACAGATGGTTGCGAAAGCGCGAGCTGGAGCCAATCCCACAAAGTCTTCCTTAGTCCGGATTGGAGTCTGCAACTCGACTCCATGAAGCAGGAATCGCTAGTAATCGCGAATCAGAATGTCGCGGTGAATACGTTCTCGGGCCTTGTACACACCGCCCGTCACGTCATGGGAGTGTGTTGTACCAGAAGTGGTTTGTCTAACCTTCGGGAGGACGGCCCCCACGGTATGATACGCGACTGGGACGAAGTCGTAACAAGGTAGCCCTAGGGGAACCTGGGGCTGGATCACCTCCTATATATTTATATACAGCCTAAGTTATTCGTGAGTGTCCGTTCGAATTATATGAATTTTTATCCTTTTGATTTTATCAACTGGATACGTGTGTTCTTTAAAAGTATTGTAATCCAACGATTAATGAATGAGATTGATGAGATCTCTTTATTCATTAATTTAGATTAATAATTAATGTTATCAATTATTAATCAACTATTTTAAAAGCGAATTTCGCTTTTACGATAGATCAAGTTCGGAATAAATTTTTTATTCCAAATTTATACAATAATGTTCTGAAAATTTATTTTCAGAATGCTAATGGCAAATTTAATTGGCGCTTATTATTCAAAAAAGTCTTAACACTTTTTTTAAATTAGTTTTTTAAAAACATATTGTTAAGTAATTAAGTGCATATGACGGATGCCTTGGCAGCTAGAGGCGATGAAGGACGTGATAATCTGCGATAAGCTTCGGTAAGCTGATAAATAAGCTACAACCCGAAGATCTCCGAATGGGAAAACCCTCCTAGGATAACCTAGGAATCTTTATCTGAATACATAGGGTAAAGAAGCTAACGTAGGGAACTGAAACATCTAAGTACCTACAGGAAAAGAAATCAATTGAGATTCTGTGAGTAGCGGCGAGCGAAAGCGGAACAGCCCTTAAGCAATTAAAGAAAAAACTTAACAAGCTGGGAAGCTTGACCATAGAAGGTGATAGTCCTGTAAATTAATTTTCTTTTTTTGTGAAATCGAGTAGGTCGGGACACGAGAAATCTTGACTGAATACGGGGGGACCATCCTCCAAGGCTAAATACTCCTAGCTGACCGATAGTGAACTAGTACCGTGAGGGAAAGGCGAAAAGAACCCCGGAGAGGGGAGTGAAATAGAACCTGAAATCATATGCATACAAGCTGTAGGAGCTCTAAGTTTATCTTCGGATAAACGGAGTGACTGCGTACCTTTTGTATAATGGGTCAGCGAGTTACTGTCTGTGGCAAGCTTAACTTCATAAGGTAGGCATAGGGAAACCGAGTCTTAATAGGGCGTTGAGTCGCAGGGAGTAGACCCGAAACCGGGCGATCTATCCATGGCCAGTGTGAAGGTAAGGTAATACTTATTGGAGGCGCGAACCCACTTATGTTGAAAAATGAGGGGATGAGCTGTGGATCGGAGTGAAAGGCTAATCAAGCTCGGAGATATCTGGTTCTCCTCGAAAGCTATTTAGGTAGCGCCTCGTGTATTACTGTTGGGGGTAGAGCACTGTCTCGGCTAGGGGGTCATCCCGACTTACCAAACCGACGCAAACTCCGAATACCAACAAGTATTAGCACGGGAGACACACTGCGGGTGCTAACGTCCGTAGTGGAAAGGGAAACAACCCAGACCGCCAGCTAAGGTCCCAAATTATGATTAAGTGGGAAACGATGTGGGAAGGCTTAAACAGCTAGGAGGTTGGCTTAGAAGCAGCCATCCTTTAAAGATAGCGTAACAGCTCACTAGTCGAGTCGGCCCGCGCGGAAGATATAACGGGGCTAAATCATAAACCGAAGCTGCGGATAGATCCTTTTGGATCTATGGTAGAGGAGCGTTCTGTAAGCTAGTGAAGGAGGATTGTGAAATTCTCTGGAGGTATCAGAAGTGAGAATGCTGACATGAGTAACGAGAGAAAGGTGAAAAACCTTTCCGCCGAATGATCAAGGTTTCCTGTCCAACGCTAATCGGGACAGGGTAAGTCGGTGCCTAAGGCGAGGGCGAAAGCCGTAGTCGATGGAAAACAGGTTAATATTCCTGTACTTCCTATTATTGCGACGGAGTGACGGAGAAGGCTATATCAGCAGGGCGATGGTTGTCCCTGTTTAAGGTTGTAGGCTGGTGTTTTAGTTAAATGCGGAACACCTTTAGCTGAGAACTGATGACGATCAACTTTTTAAGTTGAGAAGTGATAGATGCCATGCTTCCAGGAAAAACTTCTAAGCTATAGATAGTAGGGAGCCGTACTGTAAACCGACACAGGTGATCGAGTAGAGAATACTAAGGCGATTGAGAGAACTTGGGTTAAGGAACTAGGCAAAATGGTACCGTAACTTCGGGAGAAGGTACGCCTCTATTACGTGAAAGAACTTGCTTCTGTAGCGGAAAGAGGTCGAAGATACCAGGTGGCTGCGACTGTTTACTAAAAACATAGCACTCTGCAAACACGTAAGTGGAAGTATAGGGTGTGACGCCTGCCCGGTGCCGGAAGGTTAATTGATCAGGTTAGTCCTCGGACGAAGCTTGTGATCGAAGCCCCGGTGAACGGCGGCCGTAACTATAACGGTCCTAAGGTAGCGAAATTCCTTGTCGGGTAAGTTCCGACCTGCACGAATGGCGTAACGATGGCCATACTGTCTCGACCCAGGACTCAGTGAAATTGAATTTGCGGTGAAGATGCCGTATACGCGCGGCAAGACGGAAAGACCCCGTGCACCTTTACTATAGCTTCACACTGGACTTTGAATTTATATGTGTAGGATAGGTGGGAGACTTTGAAGCAGGAGCGCTAGCTCTTGTGGAGTCGCCCTTGAAATACCACCCTTATACATTTGAGGTTCTAACTCAGTCCCGTAATCCGGGTCGAGGACAGTGTGTGGTGGGTAGTTTGACTGGGGCGGTCTCCTCCTAAAGAGTAACGGAGGAGTACGAAGGTTACCTCAGCACGGTCAGACATCGTGCAGTGAGTGCAATGGCATAAGGTAGCTTAACTGCGAGACCGACGGGTCGAGCAGGTACGAAAGTAGGTCATAGTGATCCGGTGGTTCTGTATGGAAGGGCCATCGCTCAACGGATAAAAGGTACGCCGGGGATAACAGGCTTATACCCCCCAAGAGTTCACATCGACGGGGGTGTTTGGCACCTCGATGTCGGCTCATCACATCCTGGGGCTGGAGCAGGTCCCAAGGGTATGGCTGTTCGCCATTTAAAGTGGTACGCGAGCTGGGTTTAGAACGTCGTGAGACAGTTCGGTCCCTATCTGCCGTGCGCGTTGGAGATTTGAGAGGAGTTGTTCCTAGTACGAGAGGACCGGAATGAACGAACCTCTGGTGTTCGGGTTGTCACGCCAGTGGCATTGCCCGGTAGCTATGTTCGGAAAGGATAACCGCTGAAAGCATCTAAGTGGGAAGCCCACCTCGAGACCAGATCTCCCTGAACCTTTGGGTTCCTAAAGAGCCGTTCAAGACTAGGACGTTGATAGGCAGGGTGTGTAAGTGCTGTAAGGCATTAAGCTAACCTGTACTAATTGCTCGTGAGGCTTAACTTTATGTTTCTAGAGAACTAAGATAATAAACGTCAAGCAATTTGCCATTTAGGGTTACAATATTTTAAACAAATAAGAATTTTGTCCGATGACAATAGCAAGTGTGACCCACCTGATCCATTTCGAACTCAGCAGTGAAACCACTTAGCGCCAATGGTAGTGTAGTTTTTTCTATGCGAGAGTAGGACATCGTCGGACTTCTTATTAAAAAAAGCCAGCTTATGCTGGCTTTTTTTATATCGTTCCTAAACAAATTGCATATTCTCCATTTTCAACGAATTCGTAATTTAAATTATATAAATTAAATCCTTCTTTTAAAATATTAGAAAGTAAGTTGTATTTAGGAGTTCTACCAATAATCACTATCTCAGTAACACCAGAAGAAATTGCACTCATGACTGCAGTTCTTAAAATAGTTTGCGCAACCATATTTATTACCCCAGCTGCTAAGTCAGAATTATTTGGTTCAAATAAAAAGCCTTTTCCAAAGTTTACTGCGCTTGAATTTTTTGGAAGGTTGCCTATTGGACCAGAAACAACATCTGAAAGGATATGATCAACTTTTGTTACGTCTCCATTCAAGGATAAAGAATTTATTTTTTCAGGATCGTCCTCACCAAATAATAATTTACATAACCCTCTAATTGTTCCTCCGCCCAACCCAGTTCCTCCAACATGAACATAACCTTGGTCATTGCCAAGGACACAAGCTGTTCCAGATCCGCAACTAATAACAAGAAAATTACTACTTGAGTCTTTTTTTAAGGCTTTAGCACCTCTTCCAATTGCGTCTATCTCATTAAAGTGGGCAACAAGCACGTTATCAATCTCATTTGGGAGATCGTTATGTCTGCCACCCGTAACGCCAATTGTTTCTATATCGTTAATATTTAAATTCGCTTCCAAAAGTATTTTCTTCAGATAATTTTCACTTACCTTTTCGGAAGGAAAAGTTGAATAAGAAATCTGATCATGATGGGCTGTAACCAAATCAGTATTAGTTATACCAAAATCAATGCCAATACTAATTTTACTCACAAGGTAGTTTTCAACTAAAAAGCTTTTTTATAAATGAACTTAAACCATGCCTTATTTTATGACTTGAAGCGGACTCTTTTTTTACGTAATTCATTTGCATGGATAGTCTTTTGCCTTCTACCGGATGAAAGCCATGCCAACAATTTTCAGTTACTTTGAATACAACTAAACTTCCGAAAGAGGCTGGAATTTCTTCAATAAAATCTTCTAAATCAAAATTATTCTTCAACATTCTTAATAACCCTTTTTCGTTATTCCATTCTTCATTCAAGTACAAAAGAAAAGTTAAAACTTTGGATTTTGAATCACTGTGGATTTTTCCATCCTTCATTCTTGAGTAACCTCTTAGAGTTGTGATAACTTCGGTATTGGATAAATCAACTTGAAACTTTTCAGAAAGGACCTCTTTCATTGCGTCGCTCTCAATTTCTGAAATAAGCTTTTTAATTTTGTCTGAAAGACCAGGCATGTCGCTTGGGTAGCTTCCACCTTTTTCGAGATTAGGAAATTCTTTAGCTAGCGATTTGTCATCATCTGAGATGCAATTTGGGACTGAGAAAAAAGGATAAAAGGTATGATCAACGGGTGCTGATTTAATTGAATCTAAATCAATTAGGGCACCCATCGAAGATGATTTTAACTATTTGCGGCTTCTTGAGCTTTGAGAATCTCAGATAACATTTCATCAGATTCAGCTTTTACTTGATCTGATGATTCTAAAGGTTTAGTAATTTCGGCCCAATCTATTTCAAAATCACTTGGAGCATGTTCGTATTCTAGAATGCCTAGTGCTTCATATTTTGGTCTAACTGAATCAGTTAGAAGGCCAATTTTTTTCAAATTAGGCATGACCCTTGAAAACAAGAAACTTCTAAATTGATCCATAGCACCATTACTTAATTGAAAATCTCTAACTTCTTCATCAGTCATTTTCAAATATTTTGACATTGCCTTAGTGTTAATAAGTCTATCCCTAGAAATAACGCAAGCTTCATAAGCAAACTGTGCTCTTTCTTCTATTTCCTGAGGAGAAAGTGTTTGAACAAAATCTTCAAGGTAGTTAATTCCAAAAGTTACATGTCTAGCTTCATCCCTTATGACGTAGTGCAAAAGAGTTTTTAGCAGAGTGTCATTAGCTGACAACTTCATGTTAGTAAAAGCAGCGAGAGCTAGTCCTTCAATTATGATTTGCATACCAATAAATTTTAGATCCCATCTTTCATCAGTAAGAATCTTATCAAGCAATGCCTTAAGGTTTGGATTAATAGGATAATGAAAACCAACTTTTTCTTGAAGATATCTATTAAAAACTTCAACGTGTCTTGCTTCATCAAACGTTTGGGAAGCTGCGTACATTTTTGCATTAAAAGTTGGAGCGCAACTAACTATTTGAGATGCAACTAATAGAGCGCCCTGTTCGCCATGTAAAAACTGACTTAAAACTTCTGCTGTCTCATGTCTATCAAATTCAATTTTCTCTTCGTCAGTTAAATTTTTCCATGCATCAAGCTCTTCATGAGGCAAAGTTACTCCTTCTATTCCTGTGAGAGGCTCATCTTTCGGATGATTATAATCCCAATCCAAGTCAATTGATCCATTCCAATTTAGCTCTTTACCAAGTTCGTAAAGTTTTTTTATTCGATTATCTGCGACTGTATAGTCCCAGTTATAAGATCCAGTAAGAGGTGTTTTAAAAATTTCAGCAACGTCTTCAACGTCTTGAGGGCTCAAATCTAACTCGTCATCTTTGTATTCTTCATTAAAGTAAAGAACGTCCTTAGGAGGACCATCCGTTTTAGTAATTTTCATAGAAAAAATTCTAGTCTTTTAGTACTTAAAGTCAACATAAAAGGTACATCTTGAAGGCTAATTATGCTTTTTTATCAATAAACAATTCAGTCAATTGTTCCAACATTACTCCTCCTAATTCTTCAGCTCTATGAATTGTGACGGCTTTAGAATAATACCTAGTGACATCATGACCTATTCCAATTGCGACCAAATCTATATCCGTTTTATTTTCTATTTCTTTTATCACTTGCTTCAAGTGATTATCTAGATAGCTGGTTGAGTTAGTTGATAGAGTACTATCATCGACCGGCGCTCCATCTGAAATTACCATTAAAATTTGTCTCTGCTCAGGCCTTTTAAACAATCTACCGCAAGCCCACAACAAAGCTTCTCCATCAACATTTTCTTTCAAAAGACCTTCCCTTAGCATTAAGCCAAGATTTTTCTTAGCTCGTCGCCAAGCTAAATCAGCAGGTTTAAAGATTATATGTCTAAGGTCATTTAACCTGCCCGGATTGCTAGGTTTGCCACACTCTACCCAGAGTTTTCGACTGTCTCCTCCTTTCCAATGTTTTGTAGTAAAGCCCAAAATTTCAGTTTTTATATTACATCTATCTAAGGTAGCGCCTATGATGTCAGCTGATATTGCCGCTGTTGTCATGGATCTTCCTCTCATGGAACCAGAACTATCTACTAAAATTGTTACGACGGTATCTTTAAATTTAGTGTCTTTTTCCTGTTTAAAGCTAAGTGAAGTAAGAGGGTCGGTAATAATTTTATGAAGTTTTGAGGTATCTAAAATTCCCTCATCTTTATCGTACTCCCAAGACCTATTTTGTTGAGCAAGTAACAATCTTTGAAGTCTATTTGCAAGTTTTGCTATTACAGACTTGCTAGGATCAATTAATTGATCCAATCGAGTTCTAAGACGTCTAAGTTCCTCTGATGAGCACAAATCCTCCGCATCAATCACTTCATCGTAGTCTCTAGAAAAAACTTTATATTCTGACTCTCTTTCTTGTCCAAGCAGCTCTTCAAGTTTTGTTCTATTTTCTAACCATTCTTCTTCAGTCTCTTCTGTTTCTCCATCTTCTACATCATATTCTTCTGAAGATTCTGCTTCAGCTTCTTGTTGTTCTGAAGATGATTCTTCTTCCGACTGATCTTCATCTTGTTCATCTTCATTATTAGACTCATCCTGATCTTCCTGATCGGAATTAGATTCTTCTTCTTCCATTTCTTCTTCATCAAAAGAAATTTTTAATTCTTCTAAAATAAGTTGAATTTGATTTAAATAATCTTCTTTTTCATCAAGAGCTTCTTTAACTTTAGGTATGTATTTTCTTTCCAGTGCGCTTAAATCTTTTTTAAAAGGCTCTATGAGAGCTTTTTCTTTTTCCGTCAAACTAATATCTAAAAGGTTTTTTTTCAACCATATTTGAAGAGCTTTGCTAGTGTTTTCGTAAGTAGTTTCTGGAGCAAAGCTTTCCAAAGAATCTAGAAAATTTTTGTGCAAATTCTTTTTTACACCTGCAAATTGCAAGGAACCCAAGATATCTAATCTGATATCATTTTGCTCAAAGAGAATTTGATCTAGTTCCTGAATGCCAGTTATTTTATTTGGCTTTTCGAAAGAATATTTTTCTTTCAGAGCGATTTTATCTGCCTTTCCCCTAGATGCTATTAAATCTTTTTTAGAAGAGGAAACCTTTGGAATAGAGTTTCCTGAAAGAGAATCCATTCCAAAAGTAATTTCAAGCTCTTTTTTTTTAGAAATTGCCCTTGTCGAAGAAGAAAGGGCATCTTTAACAACTTGTTCTCTAGATTTGTCGTTCAATCCTGATCTACTAAGTTTGAAACTGAGTCGTCAATTTCAATGTCAAAACATCTTTGTAAATATTCTGAAATAATTGGTTTTTCAGTTTCATCACATTTATTCAAAAAGCTTAATTCAAAAGAAGAAGCTAGATCAGAAAATATTTGATAATTTTCAGCCCAACTAATTACCGTTCTGGGTGACATCAAATTTGAAATATCTCCATTTTTAAAACCTTCTCTAGTTAAGTTTGCTAACTCAATCATATTTTTTACCACTTCACTACCCTTTTTATTATTGAGTTCTGGAACCTTGGATAGTACTACTTTAGTTTCTAACTCAACTGATAAGTAATTAAGACAAGATACTATTTGCCATCTATCCATTTGACCTTGGTTTATTTGCTGAGTCCCATGATAAAGACCAGTACTATCTCCTAATCCCACGGTATTGGCTGTAGCAAACAGTCTAAAAAACGGATTGGGCGTTAAAACTCTATTTTGATCTAGTAAAGTTAATTTTCCGTCAACTTCTAAAACTCTTTGTATTACAAACATAACGTCAGGTCTTCCAGCGTCATATTCATCAAAAACTAAGGCAGTTGGATTTTGAATTGCCCAGGGCAAAATACCTTCTTGAAATTTTGTAACTTGTTTATCTTTTTCAATAACAATTGCGTCCTTACCGAGTAAATCTAAACGGCTGATATGACTGTCTAAATTAATTCTTATGCAAGGCCAATTTAAACGAGCCGCAACTTGTTCTATATGAGTTGATTTTCCAGAGCCATGTAAACCTTGAACCATGACACGTCTGTTGTTTGAAAAGCCGGCCAAAATAGAAAGAGTCGTAGATCGATCAAAGCAATAAGCTTCATCAACTGCTGGAACGTATTCATTAGAATCTGCAAAAGCCGGAACTTCAAAATCGGCATCAAAACCAAAAGTGTTTCCAACATTAACTTTTATGTCAGGAGTGGAATCAGAAAAATTATTGTATGTAGTAGCCATAAAAAGAGTTTATTATCCCTTTTTTAAAAGAGACAGCAAGAATTTATCTGCTTCTTAAAGTAAACTTAACTTAGAATTTTTAATCTAAATTTAAAATAAATGAAATCTTTAGAAATTTGGTCTGAAATTAAAGACGAAGCTGCTACTTTCAAAAAAAATGATGAAGATGCATCGGTTTTTTTAGATGCCTACATAGAACCCTTTGAAACTTTAGGCTCTGCACTTTCTTTTAAGCTTTCTCAAGATTTGGCTTTCGTTGAAAATCAAAATGGCTTTAGTCAAGATTATTTATTTCAAGAACTAGAAAAAACTTTTTCTGACGAAGAAATAATAGCTGGGGTAATAAAAGATCTTTTAGCGGTGAAGAAAAGAGATCCTGCCGCTACTGGATTTTTAATGACACTATTGTTTTCAAAAGGATTCTTAGCTTTGCAATCTCATCGTGCCGCGAGTAAATTTATAAATTCAAAAAAGACCTTCATGGCTTTATATTTACAAAGCCAATCCTCTAAAAATTATGGTGTTGATATTCATCCCTCTGCTTCAATAGGAAATGGAGTTATGTTGGATCATGCTACTGGAATTGTGATTGGCGAAACTAGTGTAGTAGAAGATGATGTTTCTATATTTCAGGATGTAACTCTTGGCGGTACAGGAAAAATAACTGGTGACCGTCACCCGAAAGTTAGAAAAGGGGTGTTAATTAGTGCAGGAGCAAAAATTATAGGAAATGTTGAAATAGGAGAAGGAGCCAAGGTAGCTGCAGGAAGCGTTGTTCTTGAAGACGTTAAGATGAATACAACTGTAGCTGGAGTTCCAGCTGTTGCAGTGGGGAAACCTGCTACTGATTCTCCCGCAAAAACCGTCGACCACTCAATAAAGGACTGAATATGCCAAATCAAAAACTCTTAGATGGGCTTGTCAAAACATTAGCACTTGAAAAGTTTGAAGAAAATTTATTCCGCGGACAAAGTGAAAAAACTTCTTGGGGAAGAGTGTTTGGTGGACAGGTAATTGGCCAAGCACTTAGTGCTGCAAGTCAAACAGTTGAAAGTTCAAGAATAGCTCACTCCCTTCATGCCTATTTTTTAAGACCCGGAAGAGTGGATATGCCGATTCTTTATAATGTTGAAAGAATTAGAGATGGAAAAAGTTTTACAACTAGAACCGTTAATGCAATCCAGAATGGCGAAATTATTTTTAACATGTCGGTTTCTTTTAAGGTTGAAGAAGAAGGCTTAGAACATCAATTTGAAATGCCCGATGTCCCAGGACCTGAAGAACTTAAAAGTGATGCAGAGCTTAGGGAAGAAGCAAAAGGAAAAGTTCCGAAAGAAATGTTAGATGCTTTCCTGAGAGAAAAGCCAATAGAAATCAGAAGCGTTGAACCATGGGATCCTTTCTCAGGAGAAAAAGGACCTCCTATTAAAAATATGTGGATTAGAGCAGTAGGAAAATTATCAGATGATATTTTGGTTCACCAGGCTGTCTTGGCTTACGCATCCGATATGGGTTTAATGGGTACTAGTCAAAAACCTCATGCTGTTGGATGGGGAAGTTACAATCGAGCTATCCATGCAGCGAGTTTGGATCATGCTATGTGGTTCCACAGGAAATTTAGAGCTGATGAATGGCTTTTATATGCCCTTGATAGTCCAAGCGCAAGTAATGCTAATGGTTTTAATAGAGGGACTATATATACCCAAGACGGAATTTTAGTAGCTTCTGCCGTGCAAGAGGGACTGATTCGATTACTTAAAAAGTAAAAGGCTATCTAAATTTTTTTTTATATCTTTCGCGATCAACGGTTGAGCTTTTGCGTTGGGATGAATACCGTCAGGCTGCATTAAATCAGGATTTAGCCCAACATTTTCTAATATGAAAGGAAGAAAATATATCTCTTCAGACGAAGCTAATTCTAAATAAATCCTCTCAAAAGCAAGGGTGTATTTCTGTCCATAATTTGGAGGGATCCTAATCTGCATCAGCAAAGCTTTTGAATTATTATTTTTTATTAAAGCGATCATAGTTTGTAGATTATCTTTAATCCTTTTTATCGGATAACCTCTTAAAGCATCGTTACCGCCTAATTCAATTAATACATAATCAGGATCAAACTTTTGTAAATCTCTTCTTAATCTTTGCAATCCACCCGAAGTCGTATCTCCGGACACACTTGAGTTAATTAATTTGATGGACGTCCCATCGTTGTCAAATTTACTTTGTAGCACCGTAACCCAATTATCTTTTTGATTTATGCCGTAGCCAGCACTAATGCTATCGCCTAGAATTAGAAGCGTCTCCTCTTCAGCGATGATAATATTAGTGAAGGAAAAAATAATTAAATAATAAAAAATTACTTTTTTTAAAAACCCAAAAATTTTTGACATATGATAATTAAAACACGGAATTTATCTAAACAAATCCTTTTCAATAAAGAAAAATTAGATATTCTGTCTGATATTAATATCGAGGTTGAGGAGTCATCTTCAATTGCTATTACTGGCCCATCTGGTTCAGGAAAGTCAACGCTGTTAAGCATTCTAGCTGGTTTAGATCTTCCCTCATTAGGAGAAGTTTTTTTAGACAATGAACCGCTACACGCGCTGTCAGAAGAAAAAAGAGCAATGGTTAGGAAAGACTCAGTTGCTTTTGTATTTCAAAATTTTGAACTATTGCCTGGGCTTACCGCTTTAGAAAATGTAATGCTGCCTTTAGAATTAAAGGCAAAAAATAAAGCTAAAGATGTAGCTATAAATTTTTTAAAAAAAGTTGATCTTCTCGATCGAACTAGTCACTACCCAAAACAACTTTCTGGTGGAGAACAACAAAGAGTAGCAATTGCTAGGGCTTTTGCTTGCGAAGCGAAAGTATTATTTTGCGATGAGCCAACAGGCAACTTAGATTCAAAAAATAGTCAATTGGTTATGGATCTGCTCTTTGATTCTTACAAAGAATCTTCGAGTGCGCTAATTGTTGTAACACATGACAAACAACTTGCTGCCAAATGTGATCGAGAATTAGAACTGGTTGATGGAAAAGTAAAATGACCCTTTTTTTCTTGGCTACAAGAATTTTCTTTAGAGAAATTAAATCAGGTCAAATGATAATTATGTTGATGTCATTAACCGTTGCAATTGGGATACTCTCTTCGATTGCTTTATTTTCTGATCGATTACAAAAATCCTTAGATGCAGAATCAAAAGAATTTCTTGGCGGAGATTTAAAATTTGAATCAAGTTATGAGTTAGACGAATCCTTGATACCAAAAATAGATTTTGATTTATCTAAAATTTATGTATTCGGGACAGTTTTATCATTCGGAGACGAATTTAGATTAGCAACAGTTAAGAGCGTTGACATGAATTATCCTCTCGAAGGAGAAATAGAATTAAACAATGCTATTAACGATTATTTTGTTTCAGCGCCTCCAAAAAGAGGAGAAATTTGGCTCGATAAAAGAATTTTAGATTTTTTAGGCGTGGAAATAGGTAAAAATATCTCTTTGGGTGATAGAGATTTCCTTCTTTCAAATACCATTGTGAACGAACCAGATAGAGGTTCAAGTTCCTTTGCGTTTGCACCAAGAGCTATTATTAACTCTCTTGATCTTGAAGAAACCAACGTCATAAAGCCTGGTTCGCGGATAAGGTACATGTACCTTTTTCAAGCAGAACCAAAAAACTTAGAAATTTTAGAAAATCATTTTCAAAATATTAAAAAACCTGGTGATGAAATAGTCTTTTTTAACAATGAGTCGACTCCATTGGGTCAATCATTCTCAAGAGCTTCAAACTTTTTCTTACTTGGAGCATTTCTTTCAATCATTATTGCATCTCTAACAGTTTCCATTTGTACACTACAATTTATAAGAAAACACGTTAGTTATGTAGCTATCTTAAAAGCCTTAGGTTTGTCTCCTAAAAATATCAGATTCACCTATTTATCTATTTTTGCTTTGATAGGATTAGTAGCAACCTTATCCGGGATATTGGTAGGGTGGCTGATTCAATTAAATTTTGTTTTTCTTTTAAAGGATTATTTTCCAACAAATTTTCCACCGGCAGGCTTCCAGCCTTACTTTGTCTCGGGCGCCATTGTGTTTTTTTGTTTATTAGTTTTTTCCTATCCTATTTTGAGCAGGCTTTTTAAAGTACCACCTAACGAAATATTGAGAAAATCAGAATTTGAAAATCTACCAATTTTTAAAATCCTAATGAATGCAAGTTTGGGCTTGATATTTTTCTACCTGTTATTAATTTTTTTCACACAGAATATATTACTTACTAACATTATTTTCTTTTCAATTTTAGCGCTAGTTTTGTTTATTTTTGGATTGGTTTTCTTTGTTTTTTCAATGATAAAACCAGAAAGTCTTAATCCTTTGAAGCCAATTAAGATGATTTTCTTTGAATTAAACCGAAGAAAATTTTCTAATAGTTTGCAAATTATTTCTTTGACGCTTTCTATAGCGATAAGCTTAATTGCTTTTTCTGCGTCGTCCAATTTAATAAATGCCTGGAAAACTTCCTTGCCAGAAACAGCCCCAAACAACTTTGCAATCAATATCACAGAGGCAGAAATTCCAGATTTTTTAAGTTTTCTCAAGACAAACGAAATTAAAACGGAACAAATTTATCCTGTCACAAGCGCAAGGTTTTTTAGGAAAAATCCAAAACAAGAAGACGAAATTATTGATAGAACGTTTAATTTCACTTGGATGAATAACTTGCCTGAAGGAAATCAAATAGTTGAGGGTAACTGGTTTGGAGATAATAAGAATGGCATTTCAATTTCTAGTGAAATTTCAGAAAGGTATAACTTAAAACTCAATGATCAAATTTCAATAGAAATTTCTGGAAGACTTATAGAGTCTTACATACAAAGTGTTAGAGAAGTCAATTGGGAAAATTTTAGTCCTAATTTTTTTGCAATTGGTTTTAAAGATGATTTTGAAAATAATATTTCGACTTATATTACTTCTTTCTTTGTCCCGCCAGAAAAAGAAAATTTTTCATCTGAATTTCTTAAAAGATTTCCAACAGTTTCTATTATTTCCTTAACTGAGCTTATTGCGGAGATACAAGGCATCATCTCCAAAGTTTCAGAAGCTTTTAAATTAATTTTAGGTTTAACAGTTGTTTCTTCAATATTTTTATTGATTGCTACAGTGCAAGAAAGTTTTAAGCAAAGAGAAAAACAAGCCGCAATCCTTAAAACCATAGGGGCTCCAAGTAAATTATTGCAAAGAAACTCTTTTTTAGAATTCCTGAGCCTAGCCTTAATAGCCGGATTTTTGGGAAGTCTGCTTGCTCAAACCACCACATACTTTTTAGAAAAGAATATTTTCGAGATTGAACCACAAATTTATTTGAATATTTGGTTTGTAGGAATCACCACTTCAGTTGCAATCATAGGCGTTCTCTCTTTAATTTTTTCAAATGTAATTAATCAAAAAACACCAAAAGAAGTTCTTTACGACAGCACTTAACAAGAGAGATTTATATAATCTATACTTTGCAAACTTTATAAAAAATTATGACTTACACTTTTATTGGCGGAAAAAACAGAGAAGAGTTTCCTGAATTTGAAGAGCTTTTCAAGCTTGTTGAGAGTCAAATGGGTTATCTGCCAAATGCTTATTTGGCAATGGCAGAAAAGCCTGAATTATTGAATTCTTTTTCTAGTCTAATATCTGCAGTTTTTAAAAATTCTGAAATAGATCTAGAAACTAAGCAACTTATAGCTCTGGCATCTAGCTTGAGTGCAGGATGCAAATACTGCCAATCTCACACTTCACACGGCGCTGAAAGAGCAGGAGCCGATACGGAAAAAATAGCCGACATTTTAAAATACTCCACAAGCGAAAAATATTCTGAAAAGGAAAAAGCAGTTTTGGATTTGGCGTTTTTATCTGGTCAATCTCCAAATGGCGCCAAAAAAGAAAATTTCGATAAGTTGATAGAGTTCTTTTCAAAAGATCAAATTCTTGAGATCGTTTCGGTCATTGCTGCCTTTGGGTTTTTAAACAGATGGAATGATACTCTCGGAACGGTCATGGAAGATGAGCCTAAAAATTTTGTTAATAACGAATTAGTCCCTAAAGGATGGGATAAATTTTAAACAGTAAAAAATCTATAAGAAGAAACTTTTTAACATCAAGATTTAAATAAAATGGAAAAGATTTATAACCTTTCAAATGATAGAAAAATTGCTGCAACAGAATGGGGGGATACCAAAGACCCTATGGTGATTATGCTGCATGGCGGTGGCCAGACCAGGCATTCTTGGAAGGGATCGGCTTGTAAAATTGCAGACTTAGGATTTCATGTCATCACTTATGATTTGCGTGGCCATGGCGAAAGTTTTTGGGACCCAAATGGGGATTACACATTCAATTCTCACAAAGACGACTTAATAGAAATAATTGAACAAAATAATAAAAAAGCAAATCTTGTTGGAGCTTCTTTAGGCGGCATGATCTCACTTTCCTTAGCGGGCCATGAACAAGATAAAGACCATTGTGCAAGTCTTTCCATGGTGGATATAGGTATAAGGCCCAATGACAAAGGATCGGAAAGAATCATAGGTTTTATGAGATCTGGATTGAACGGATTTTCAACGGTAGAAGAAGCTGCCGATGCAGTTTCGTCATATCTGCCAAATAGGAAAAGACCTAAAGATACTTCAGGATTAGAAAAAAACCTAAGACTCGGGGAGGATAAACGATATTACTGGCATTGGGACCCATTATTTTTGGCTGATAAAGGTGGGCAAATAAAAGAAAGAAAAGAAAGAGAGGAGAGATTAAAGCAGTTAGAGCACTCAGCAGAAAGAGTCACAGCCCCAGCCTTATTAGTGCAAGGCGCTTTGAGTGATATTTTAACTGATGAAGAAAAAGAGCGATTTATAGAGACTATCCCTCACTCAAAATTTGCAAAAATTGATGACGCTACTCATATGGTAGTAGGTGATAAAAATGATATTTTTGCCGAAGCAATTGTAAAATTTTTAACTCAAAGTATTCTTTAAAACATGTCAATCATTTGAAGCTGGCTCTATTTTAAAAATGAAAGTAAAAGTTTATGGATTTAATCACTCTCCCTGGGTGCAGGCGGTTCTCCTTGCTTTGCATGACCAAAAAATCGAGCACGATGTTTACCAAATACCATCATTGAAAATTTTTAATAAGTGGGGCATTTATATGCCCGTTGTCTCTATCGACGAAAATCCTGCAGAAATTGAATCAACTAAAATTCTTCAAAAACTCGGCTACAATGCTATTGCCCAAAACGAATTGAGAGCGATACAAGGAACCTGGCAGGGCGTATTTCATCGCGCAAATAATCCATTAAAATTTTTTTCTGCATGGGCATATGATGCAGATGCAAAATCTAATGTTTTTAAAAGATCGATAAATAACTTCCTGCTAAGTTTCACAACTTTTTATATGTTTATTTTGATAAATTTAATTAACTTCAGATCAAAGAATAAAGATCCTAAAAATTTTGGCGACCAATACCTTTTTTGGGAATCTGAACTCAATGAATCTGAAAGTCTTTTTCTAGATGGCGATAATCCAGGAACACGAGATCTTTTACTATTCGGTATTATTCAATGCCATGCAAGTTTGCCTGTGCCGCCGCTAGAAGCTCTTCAAAATGATGCACGGTTGGTAGAAGTTAGAAATTGGATTTCAAAGATGCAAGCAAGATTTAAAGATTACGTTTATTTGCATTCCGGAGAACACTTTGAACCATCCGTAACAAAAACTAATCGCACATCCTTTCTACAACGCTGTGTATTTTATTTTGGCATGGCTACCATGTTTATTGGATTTCCTTTATCACTAGCCTTAGTATTTTGGTGCATGAGGAAAGTACCAAGATAATTTCCTACCTGAGATCAAATTTAAATTTTATTCTAAGGTCGTAGCACCCATTAAGTGCAGGTCTACTTCTCTAGCAGCAGCTCGACCTTCATTGATGGCCCAAACCACCAAAGATTGACCTCGGCGGCAGTCGCCAGCGGCAAAGATTTTTGGATGTGAAGTTTTATGCACGTTGTGTTCGGCTTTAAAGTTCGATCTCTCGTCCAACTCAAGGTTTAGTTTTTCGTTTAAATACTGCTCTGGTCCTAAAAAGCCCATAGCTAAAAGAATTAAATCTGCTTTCCAAATCTTTTCAGTGTTTGGTATTTCCTTAAAGTCTTTATCAACTTTGACGGTTTTGATGCCAGTTAATTTACCATTTTTATCGCGTAAGAATTCCTTACCTGAAACGGAATATTCTCTTGGATCTTTACCAAAGACTTCTCTGGATTCTTCATGACCATAGTCGACCTTGTAAACTCTGGGAAAAAGTGGCCATGGGTTATTATCCATTCTTTCAGAAGGTAATTCTGGCAAGATCTCAAAGTTGGTTAAGGTTTTACAACCGTGTCTTAAGGAAGTTCCTAAACAGTCGTTTCCAGTATCACCACCACCAATCACAATTACGTCTTTACCTTTGGCATCAATGTAATCGTCTTCTTTCAATTCGTTATCGAGCAAACTTTTGGTATTTTGGCCTAAGAACTCCATGGCAAAGTAAACGCCAGCTCCTTCCCTATTTTTAATAGGCAAATCTCTTGGTTTAGTAGCCCCGGTGGAGAGCAAGACAATGTCGTTATCTTCTAAAAGTTTTTCCATAGCGATTGAGTTTTCACCAGTACCACCGACGTCTTTGTTAACATGAAATTTTATCCCTTCTTCTTCCATAATTTCAGTTCGCATATCGATGATGGATTTATCCAGTTTCATGTTTGGGATGCCATACATCATCAATCCACCAATTCGATCGGCTCTCTCGTAGACTTCTATATTATGGCCAACGCTATTTAGCTGCTGAGCGGCTGATAGACCAGCTGGTCCAGAGCCTATGATGGCAATTTTTTTATTGGTTCTTTTCTTGGGAGGATTGGCTTTGATCCAACCTGATTCAATGCCTTTATCGGCGATGGCAAATTCTAAATTTTTGATCGCTACTGGAGTTTCAGTGATACCAAGCACACAGGCACCTTCGCAAACTGCGGGACAAACTCGACCGGTTACTTCTGGAAAATTATTTGTTTTCATCAAGCGATGAAAAGCTTCTTCCCATTTTTCGTTGTAAACTAAATCGTTCCACTCCGGAATCAAGTTGTAGACCGGACAACCTTCACCTGATTGACAAAAAGGCACACCACAATTCATACACCTAGAAGCTTGAGTACCCAATAGAGGTTCATCATGATCGGTATAGATTTCCTTAAAATCTAAGATTCTTTTCTTCGCAGGGCGATAGGGCTCTACCGCTCTATCGAATTCTTTAAATCCTGTTACTTTACCCATTTTCTAACTTACCTTTAATTTTTTTTGATCCATTTCTTGAAGAACTCTTTTGTAATCCGTTGGCATTACCTTGGAAAAGTTCTTAATTTCTTTGGTCCAGTTCAATAATATTTTTTCTGCAACTGAAGATTTAGTATATTTGTAATGATTGCTGATTAGTTCCTTTAATTCATTTATATCTTCTTTTATAACCAAATCTTCTAATTCAAAAGTGCTAGTGTTGCACTTTTTAATGAATGAACCTTTTGGATTATAGACATAGGCAATACCGCCACTCATTCCCGCCCCAAAGTTCCTTCCAGTTTCTCCTAATATCACAGCTCTTCCACCAGTCATGTACTCGCAACCATGATCACCAATTCCTTCGACCACCACTCTCGCACCACTATTTCGGACGCAAAATCTTTCAGCGGCAATACCTCTAAAGTAGGCTTCACCATCGGTTGCTCCATACAGTGCCACGTTGCCGAGTAGGATATTTTCTTCAGGTACAAAATGACTATCTTTTGGAGGATAAATAATAATTTTTCCTCCAGAAAGGCCCTTGCCAACAAAGTCATTGGCATCGCCTTCAAGATTTAGTGTCATGCCTTTGGTTATCCAAGCACCAAAACTTTGACCAGCAGAGCCTTCTAAATTAATTTTTATCGTATCGTTTGGTAGACCTTTCGAGCCCCATAATTTAGAAATTTCGTTTGAAATAATAGTGCCAAACACTCTATTGATGTTACCAATTTTCATATTTACGTTAATTTTTTGTTTATTGACAATATTATTTCTAATAGTTTTGAATAAAGACATATCCAGAGATTTTTCTAAGTTGTGGTTTTGTTTTTGAGTGTTGAAAACTTCTGTATCTTTGAAAACTATTTCAGCAGGTGTGAGGATTTTAGAAAGATCCAAGCCGTCTCGTTTCCAATGATTTAACGCTTTTTCCATTTCTAATAGGTCCACTCGACCGATTAGGTCGTTTACTTTTTTAATACCCAACTTAGCCATGATCATTCTTAATTCCTTAGCGACCATGAAAAGATAATTGACTACGTTTTCTGGTTTGCCATGAAATTTCTTTCTTAATTCTTTATCTTGTGTAGCAATTCCAACAGGGCAGGTATTTAAATGACACTTTCTCATCATAATGCAACCCAATGTAACCAATGGCGCAGTAGAAAAGCCGAATTCTTCAGCTCCTAAGATTGCTGCAATGGCGACGTCTCGTCCAGTTTTTAGTTGCCCATCGGTTTGTAAGACAACCCTAGATCTTAAATTATTCATCACCAGTGTTTGATGTGTTTCAGCGATACCTAGTTCCCAAGGAAGACCAGCATGCTTGATAGAAGTAAGCGGAGAAGCACCAGTGCCACCATCGTGGCCAGCAATAACTAAGTGATCGGTTTTTGCTTTAACTACTCCAGAGGCAATTGTGCCAACTCCAATCTCAGATACTAATTTGACGCTAATTCGGGATGCGCGGTTCGCATTTTTTAAATCATGGATTAATTGGGCAATATCCTCAATAGAATATATGTCGTGATGAGGAGGTGGGCTTATCAGACCTACGCCAGGAGTTGAGTGCCTGATTTTAGCAATGTAGTCGTCGACTTTTGTTCCGGGTAGTTCACCACCTTCTCCCGGTTTAGCTCCTTGAGCTATTTTAATTTGTAGTTCGTCGGAATTAGTCAAATACCACATAGTGACTCCGAATCTTCCAGAGGCAACTTGTTTGATGGCAGATCTTTTGGATTCTCCATTTTCAAGTGGTTTAAATCTGATCGGGTCCTCGCCACCTTCACCAGTATTAGATTTTCCACCAAGTTTATTCATGGCCAATGCTAAGGATTCATGAGCCTCCGTTGAGATGGAGCCCAAAGACATGGCACCAGTAGCAAACCTTTTGACAATCTCCTTTTCACTTTCAACATCTTCAAGAGGGATAGGATTTTTTGCATACTTAAAACTCATTAAGCCTCTTAAGGTGCTATTTTTTGTAGTTTGCTCATTTGCATGGTTGGAAAAATTCCAATAAGCCGATTCGTCATTATTTCTTGAAGCTAACTGCAGAGCAGAAATAGATTTTGGATCCCACATGTGCGAATCGCCCCCATTTCGCCAATGGTAATCTCCGGGATTGGGAAGAGTGGTAACGGAATCTAACTTGACTTCAGGAAATCCTATCGAGTGTCGTCTTTCAATTTCTTCAGACAGCACTTCAAAGTTAACGCCTTGAACTCTACTTGGAGTTCCTGGAAATGACTTTTCTATAATTTCGTCTGCAAGTCCAACGGCTTCAAAAATCTGACCACCTTTATAAGACTGAAGAGTTTAGATACCCATCTTCGCCATGACTTTAAGCATGCCTTTGGCAACTCCTTTTTTGTAGGCTTTGACTAGATCATTAGAATTTTTTAACGCATTGTCTTTAAATGCACCGTCTTTAAGAGATTTGGTCAAAACGTCAAAAGCTAGATAAGGGTTGATTGCATCGGCGCCATAACCAATAAGCAAACAATGATGATGAACTTCTCTAGCTTCTCCTGATTCTAAAATGATACCAATTTGGGTTCTTTTCTCTTTGGTCACCAGATGGTGATGCACAGTCGAGCAAGCTAATAGGGAGCTCAATGCAATTCTATTTGCACTGACTTTTCTATCGGACAGTACGACAAAAGAGTAGCCATTTTCAATAGCTTCTTCTGATTCTTTTGAGATTCTGTTGAGTGCTTTTATTAGGCCTTTGCTGCCACTTTCTTTTTCATAAGTTATGTCGATGGTTTTCGTACGCCAACCTTGCGTCTTAAGATTTTTAATTTTTAAGAAATCTTCATTGGATAAAATTGGGTGTTCCAGTCTGAGTCTGTGAGCGTTTTCTTTTGTCGTAGAAAGCAAGTTGCCTTCGGGACCAATCAAACATTCCAAAGACATTATTACTTCTTCTCTAATGGAATCGATTGGAGGATTGGTTATTTGAGCAAATAGTTGTTTGAAATAATCGTAGATCATTCTTGGTTTGTCAGACAAACAAGCCAAAGCCGCATCGTTACCCATTGAGCCCAGTGGATCTCGAAGCTCAGTCACTAACGGCAGCAACATAAATTCAAGCGTTTCAGTTGTGTAACCAAAGGATTGCATCTTAGGAATCAAATCCGAAGTAGGGGCAGGTTTTTGAGTTGTTTTTAGTTCTTTTAAATCTACTATTTGGCTTTTATTCCACTCTTTATAAGGTTGTTGATTGGCAACCTGTTTCTTGATTTCTTCATCCGGAATTAATCTGCCTTTCTCAAAATCTATTAAAAACATTTTGCCTGGTTGGAGTCTGCCTTTCTCTATTACCGTCTTGGGATCGACTGGTAACACGCCAACTTCAGAAGCCATAATAACTTTATCGTCGTTGGTTACGTAATATCTGCTTGGTCTCAAACCATTTCTATCTAAAACAGCACCGACTTGGGTTCCATCGGTAAAAACTATCGAAGCTGGACCATCCCAAGGCTCCATTAAAGAAGATGAGTACTCGTAAAAGTCCTTCTTTTTTTGAGACATTTCTTTGTCGTTTTGCCATGCTTCAGGAATCATCATCATGGCAGCTTCGGGAAGTTTCCTTCCAGACATGATCAAAAGTTCCAAAACGTTGTCAAAACTTCCAGAGTCCGAGCAATCGGCTTCAGCGATTGGGAAAAGTTTTTTTATTTTCTTTCCGAACAGTTCGCTCGATGCTTTTCCTTGACGAGCACGCATAAGATTGACGTTTCCTTTTAAGGTATTGATCTCTCCGTTATGACACATGTATCGGCAAGGTTGAGCTCTATCCCAAGAAGGAAAGGTGTTAGTACTGAATCTAGAATGCACCATGGCTAGATGAGTTTCAAAAGTAGAGTTTTCTAAATCTGGAAAAAAAGGAAAGAGCTGGGAAGGAGTTAACATTCCTTTGTAGACAATAAGTCGAGAAGACAAACTACAAGCATAGAGCATCAAACCTTGAGAAAGATTTTCTTTATACCTAAGACGGTCACTAAATATTTTTCTAATTAGATATAGTTTTCTCTCGAAAGCATCTTGATCTATATTTTTTGAACACCCTATAAAAAGTTGCTCTATAACCGGTTGACATTCTTTCGCTGCTGGGCCTACATTGGCCCTTGCAGAATCAGTTGGGACTTTTCGCCAACCCAAAAATTTTTGTCCTTCTTTCGTAACTACTTTTTCAATGACTTTCTTGCATTTATTTCTTTCGTCGCTTTTTTGAGGAAGAAATATATTACCGACAGCGTATTTGCCTGATTTAGGAAGAGTTATTTCCAATTTTTTTGATTCTTGTTGGAAAAAAGAATCTGGCAAAGCCATTAAAATTCCTGCTCCGTCGCCAGTGTTTTCTTCAAAGCCACACCCACCTCTGTGATCCATTCTCGAGTTGATTAAATATGCGTTTTCCATGATTTCTCTGGAAGGAACGCCTTTGATATTCGCAACTAATCCAACTCCGCAAGAATCTCTTTCAAATTCCGGATCGTAGAGACCAGTTTTAACTGGGCGTTGTTTTAAAAATTCACTCATTCTTGGCACACATTACAGACTAACTGTAGAGATGTTGTAAAATGCCCTTATTACGCCTGGCAAGCGTCACTTTTAATGCATGTGATATGCATCACTTTTAAAGCATGTGATATGCATTAATTAATAAATATTATCTCTTAACTTATAAGGTGTCGAATTCACTAACGCTAAAATTGCACTAATTAAGTGCAAAACGCGCTAAAAACTCGAAATTTTGAAATTTTTATAAATTTATGCTTTTAAGGACTAAGTCGTCAGGCGGATCTTCAGTTATTTCAGCACTTCCAATACCTCTAAGAGTTATGAATCTTAACTTCTTATTTAGTATTTTTTTGTCTCTGCTCATCGCTTCGGAAAAGTCATCCTCATTAAAATTATCAGGAAGCTCATGAGGCAGACCTACCGATTTGATTAAATTTTTAATTTTTTCAAACTCTTCTGAAGATATTTTTTCTAATAACAAAGACAAATGCGAAGCGCAGATCATTCCTAATCCAACTGCTTGCCCATGAGAAAAACCTTCTAGTGATTGAATTGCTTCAAACGCATGGCCGTAGGTATGTCCAAAATTTAGTAAAGCTCTATCGCTTTTCTCTTTCTCATCATTTGAAACAACGAAGGCTTTGATCAAAGAGCTTTCATAAATGATTTGAGTAAGCTCTGCATCGGACAAGTCCTTATCATTTAAAAAAATATTTTCCAATTTAGTGAATAAATTTTTATCCGCAATCAGTGAATGTTTAATAATTTCAGCAAGACCATCAACAAAATCAAGCTTAGAAAGTGATTTCAAAGAATCAGTATCCATTAAAACAAGCTTTGGCTGATAGAAAGCTCCAATATTATTTTTAGAGCCTGAAAAATTAATTCCAGTTTTGCCTCCGATAGCTGCATCAACTTGCGATAAAAGGGTAGTAGGGATTTGAATCAGGTCGACTCCTCGAAGATAAGAGGCCGCAACAAACCCAACCATATCTGTAGTAATACCACCTCCCAATCCAATAAGTAGACAGTCTCTGTTGAATTTGCTTGAGTTTAAAACTTCAAATATTGGCATCAATCCCTCGAAACTTTTATTTTTTTCACTAGTCTCTATTTCCATAATTTCGACTTGCTTTGCTTCAGAATTATCGAGAGAAATACTTAGGTTTTCTAGAATTTTATTTGGCACATTTGAATCTTTCACTACTAAGACTTGGCGATTTTGTACCAGCCACTTGAAGTTGTAATCTTCTAATAACTTGCTACCAACAAGAACTTCATAGTTTCCGGATGGAGTTCTTACGTTAATTGATTTAGACATTTAAAAAATTAATTATTTCTTTAACAATATCCTCATTAGACAACAAATCAGTATTAAGTTCCAAATTTGAAACTGATTTATATAAATCTAATCTGCGTTCATACAAAGACTCTAAAACTTGCTTTGGGTTTTCATTATTCAGAAGAGGTCTTTTGGTTTTATCTTTCGTAGCTTGAAACTGACTTTCGACAGAGGCATTAAGGAAAATCACATTTTCTTCTTTTTCTAAAATGTCTCTATTAACAGAAGCTTCGATAATTCCGCCGCCAGTAGAGACAACTGCGTCCCCAGATAAACTAATTTTCTCCAAAAAATTTATTTCCTTATCTCGAAAGCCTTCTTCTCCTTCAGAAGCAAAAATTTCAACAATAGTTTTTTCAAACTTTGCTTCGATTTCTTTGTCTATATCAATGAAATTGAAATTTATTTTAGAAGAGAGGAGTTTGCCAATTTTAGATTTACCTGAGCCCATGGGGCCAACTAAGAAAATTTTCATGAAAATATTTCTTCCTTTAGAATTAACTAATTATTTTACTGTAAAGACGACGTGAATAGACTTTTTAATAAAAAAATATTTTTCTTAATATTATTTTTGTTTCTCCTTCCGATTCAATTCGCAATGGGTATTTACATTTATTTTGCTCCGCAATTACCTTCAACTGATGATGTCAGAAGAGTTGAGCTCCAAGTCCCTCTTAAAATATTTACTAGCGATAAAAAATTAATTGGGGAATATGGAGAAATTCATAGAACAAAGCTTACTTTCGAAGAAATTCCTGAAGATTTGGTAAATGCCTTTTTAGCCGCAGAAGATAGCGGCTTTTTTTCAAATACAGGTGTAGATTTTTTTAGTTTACTTAGAGCGACCTATGAATTTGCAAAAGAGGGAAGAATCGTTAGCGGCGGTGGAACAATCACCATGCAGGTAGCTAGAAATTATGTACTTTCAAAAGAACAGACCTTTGAAAGGAAGATAAAAGAAATTTTTATGGCTTTTAAATTAAATTTGTCTTTTTCAAAAGAAGAAATATTTGAGCTATACGTTAACCAAATTTTTCTGGGTAATAGAGCTTACGGTATTGCAGCGGCTTCAGAAATTTATTATGGAAAAAAATTATCTGAACTTTCATTGGCTCAGAAAGCAATGATTGCTAGTTTGCCCAAAGCACCTTCGAGAATTAATCCTTTGGCAAATCCAAGAAGAGCTCTAATTAGGAGAAACTGGGTTTTAACAAGGATGAAAGCTTTAGATTATATTGATTCACAGAGTTTTGATATTTCTATCCAAGAACCCATCACAGCAACCTTTAAAGGAGTATCTTCAGAAATAGAGGCTGATTATCTAGCGGAAGAAATAAGAAGATATATGATCTCAAAATTTGGCTTGTCTGCCTATAAAGAGGGTTACGAAGTATATTCAACTATAAGGTCAAAAAATCAATTATCAGCTAATAAAGCTCTAAAGCAAGGGATAGAAAGTTATGAAATTCGACATGGATTTAAAAAACCAGAAAATTTTATAGAGTTATTACCTGAAACTTTTGTGCAAAGAAGCGATTTATTTTATTCAGTTTCTTATAATCCTGAAGATTTCAAAGACGATTTTGGAATTGCAATAGACTTAAAAAATCCTTTTGACGAAGTGTTAGATTTTTTAGCAGATAGTCCAAACTATAACGATTTCTCACCAAATATAATTCTTTCCTCAGGAATAAAAAAAATTAGTCTTCTGAACAAAAGTGGAACTATTGAAACAATTAATTTTTCTCAATTAGAAAACAAAATTCGTCCTAGGATAGACGCTAATAAAAAGGGGCAGTTTTTAACTGCATTTAATTCTTTTTTTAAGCCAGGCGACTTAATCTGGGTTAAAGATCTAGGAAATACTTCCTACGAATTTGGAATTCATCCTGATGTACAAGCTGCCTTGGTGAGCCTTGATCCAAAAACTGGTCAAATTTTATCAATGGTTGGGGGTTACAATTTCCAAGCCAGTAAATTTAATCGTGTTACCCAAGCTAAGCCTCAATTGGGATCGAACTTTAAGCCATTTTTATATGCTGCTGCTTTTGAAAATGACTTCACTCCAGCAACGTTAATAAATGATGCCCCAATTGTTTTTCAAGATGCTAACTTAGAAGATTATTGGCGACCAAAAAATTCCAGTGGAAAATTTTATGGCCCAACCAGATTAAGAGAAGCTTTGCTTCAATCAAGAAATGTTGTCTCGATTAGATTGCTACAAGATTTAGGCCTTAATAAGACAAAAAACTATCTAACTAGATTTGGGTTTGAAAAAGACGAATTGCCCAATGATTTATCTTTAGCCTTAGGTTCTTATGGATTAAGCCCCTTGCAAAATGCTTCTTATTTTTCTGTTTTTGCAAATGGAGGCAAGTCGATTCAACCTTTTTTTATTGAGAAAATTCTTAAAACAGGAGAAGAAATTAAGTTTTTAGAAAAACAAGAAACAAATGAAAATTTTATAGAATCCTGGGTCGGAAAAAAATTTCCTAAAGAAGAAATTTTTACTATTGATCCAAGAGTCTCTTATATTATTAATGATATTCTCTTGGAAGCAACTAGGCGAGGAACTGGAAAAAAGATTCAATCACTAAAAAGAGATGACTTTGCTGGAAAAACTGGAACAACTAATGATGCTGAAAGCACCTGGTTTACTGGATTTAACAAAAATATTCTTACTACAGTTTGGTTTGGTTATGATCAGCCAAGTACTTTAGGTAATAAAGAATTTGGCAGCTCAACAGCCTTGCCAATATGGTTAGATTATATGGAGGACATAATTGATGATGTTGAATATGGCATTCAAACAAGGCCATCAGGACTGATTGCAAAAAAAATTAGCTTGAGCGATGGGCTGCCTGCAAATTCAGAAGATAGTAAAACTATGTTTGAGCTTTTCTTAGATTAAAAGACTAAATATAAATGGCCTTTTTAATTACTTGCCAATGCTCATTCCAACTTTGAACTATATCTCTTTTAAATTTGCTTCTAATAAAAATTTGAATTTGTCCCTCAAGGCAAGAAATTACTAAATCAGCTGCTGAACTCGCATTAAGCGATAATTTATTTTTTGTTTCTTTTTCATAATTTTGAAAGGATTGTTTAATTTCCAATCCAAGGCGATCGAAAATTAAGTCAACTTTACTTTCAATTTTTGATTCATCTACTGAGAGAGCTTCTCTGTTCAAAATTTTTGAGATTCCTTTATTTTTTTCGCAAAAAGTTAAAATTAGCATTACTATTTTTCCAGCAACTTCATCTGGAGCCGAATCTTTTTTTATTGAAGCAACTCTTGGGAAAATACTATCTTCAAAAAACTCAACTAGCTCCTGATAAATTTTTCTTTTGCTCGGAAAGTGACGATAAATTGCAGCTTCTGTAATGTTTGTTCTTTTAGCTAATTCTGCAGTCGTAATTTTAACTGGCTCACGATCCTCAAGCATAGATGCAAGAGTCTGCATAATTTGAATTTTTCTTGAAACTTTTTCTTTAGACATTTAACTAGATATTAACGTACCTACACCTTTTGATGTCAAAATTTCTAATAGAACTGCATGAGGGACTCTTCCATCAACAACATGGGCATTAGAAACACCTTTGTTTAAACAATTAATAATAGAACTCAGTTTTGGAAGCATGCCTCCCTTGATCGAATTCTTATCTTTTATTATTTTATTTGCTTCTTTGAGACTCATTTCTGAAATTTTCTTCCCTGAATGATCTCTTATTCCAGAAACATCTGTCATTAAAATTATCTTTTCAGCCTTGAGAGCTGAAGCTAAAAAACATGCGACGTTATCGCCATTTATATTTAATGGTTTATGTTCTTTGTCCCAGCCAATCGGAGAAATAACTGGGATTTTATTTTTTGCCGCATTTAATATTATTTTTTTTTGAATATTTACTATTTCACCCACTTCGCCCAAACGTTTATCAGATATTTTTTTAGCTTTAATGAAACTAGATCTTTTGCCAGATAGAGCTTGAGCCTTGCCTCCCCAAGAGTTAATTAAATCTACTATTTCTTTATTTACTTGATTGTCTAAGACTTTTTGCACAGAATTTATCATTTCCGTCGAGGTTATTCTCACTCCATTTAAAAAAGTAGACTTGATATTTTTTTTATCTAATTCTTTTTTAATTTGGGGCCCACCGCCGTGCACAATAATGGGATTAATGCCTACAGTTTTCATTAAAACAATGTCACGAGCAAAACTTTTTCTTAAATAAGTCTCATTCATTGCGCTGCCGCCATATTTAATCACTATAGTTTTTCCCGAAAATTTTTGTATGTAAGGCAAAGCCTCACTTAGGACTTTGGAAATATTTTCTGCACTTTTTTTAGAAATTGCCATTACTTAATTTAATTTTATTTCAAGCTTATCATCTATAGTGAACAAAGCTTTTTGAAATACTGCGATTATTTTTTTTAACGCTTCTTTAGACTCTCCTTCAAACCTAAAAACCAATGAAGGAGAGGTATTAGATGCTCTAGCTAAGCCCCAAGACTCCTCATTTTCTATTCTTATTCCATCAATTAAGACTTTCTCATAGTCATTAAATTCAAATTCTTTTTTCAATTTTTTAATAATTTCAAATTTTCTTTCGTCAGTTGTATGGAGATTAATTTCTGGAGTAGTAAATAGTTGAGGAAATTTACTAAACATTTCGGCAGAAGAATCTTCAGATTGAGCAATGATTTCTATCAATCTAAGAGCGGAATAAATACCATCATCAAAACCGTACCAGTCATCATTAAAAAAAATATGACCGCTCATTTCGCCGCCTAAAATTGCATTCTGTTTTAAAATTTCTTCTTTAATAAATGAATGCCCAGTTCTGGTCATAATAGGGACGCCTTTACTTTTACTAATTGATTCTTTGAGCCTGGATGAGCATTTAACGTCAAAGACAATTTTACGACCTGAGTTATTTTTTAAGATTTGATCTGCTATTAAAGACATGTACTGATCTGGAAAAATTATATTCCCTTTGTTATCAACCACTCCCAGTCTATCGGCATCCCCATCCAAGGCAATTCCGAGGTGAGCTTTATTTTCTCTTACCTTGACAATTAAATCTTTCAGGTTTTCAGGATTGCTTGGATCAGGGTGATGATTAGGAAAATTTCCATCAACTTCGCCATAAAGTTCAATTAGTTCTATGCCTAAATCTTTAAAAAGTTTTGGCGCTACTAATCCTCCCGCTCCATTTCCACAATCAAGAACTATCTTGAGAGTTCTCTTCAAATTGATTTTTGACTTAATTTCAGTTTGATAGTTTTCCAAAAGAGGAGTCTTTTGTTCTTTGCCTTCACCACAAATGAAGTCTTCATTTTCAATTAAATTTTTTATTTCAGTAATGGATTCTCCCGAAAGAGGTTTTTGGTTGACTACTATTTTGAAACCATTGTAGTTTTTTGGGTTATGACTTCCTGTAATCATTACTCCATTTCTAATTGACGTCTTAAAAGTTGAAAAATAAAGTAAAGGAGTAGGGCCTAAATCTAAATTATAGACATTACACCCAGTTGAAAGAACTCCCTCAGTAAACAACTCAGATATGTGAGGACTAGACAATCGTCCATCTCGGCATACATTTAAAGCATCTGAATTATTTCTTCTTAGCAATGTGCCAATTGCTTTTCCTAACTTTTTAACCAGTTCGTCTGAAAGTTCCTCATTAACGATCCCTCTTATATCATAGGCTCTAAAAACTTGAGAATTGACTTTCATATAAATCTCTCCTGCTTATAATGATCCTTTTTATAAACAAACATGGATACTTTAGCAAATAGAGAAGGATTTATATGGATGGACGGCCAATTAATTGATTGGGCTGATGCAAAAGTTCATGTGCTTACTCATACCTTGCATTATGGACTGGGAGTTTTTGAAGGGGTCAGGGCATATTCAACTCCAAAAGGCACAAAGATTTTTCGATTAAATGATCACACAAACAGACTTTTTGAATCTGCCAATGCGGTCAACATGAAAATTCCTTTTTCTCAGCAAGAAATAAACGAAGCGCAAAAAGAAGTTTTTAGAGTTAACGAATTGGATGAAGGTTATATAAGACCAATGTGTTTTTATGGTTCGGAAGGAATGGGTTTGAGAGCTGATAACTTAAAAGTTCACTGCATAGTTGCAGCCTGGGAGTGGCCAAGTTATATGTCTCCGGAAGCTTTTGAAAAAGGAATAAATATTAAGGTTTCTTCTTATAAGAGAGAAACAGGGAATATTGTCTCGAGATCAAAAGTTAATGGTAACTACGTTACATCTATCATGGCTTTGCAAGAGGCTATAAAGGAAGGCTATGACGAAGCTCTCCTTTTGGATGATGAAGATAATATTTCAGAGGGTTCAGGAGAAAACTTTTTTATTGTGAAGAATAAAACGCTCTACACTCCAGATCTAGATGCATCTCTAGATGGGATAACTAGAAAAAGCATCATTAGCTTGGCGGAAGAATTGGGAATAAAGGTCGAAGTAAAAAAAATAAAGTTACAGGATGTATTGGATGCAGATGAATTATTTTTTACTGGAACGGCTGCAGAAGTTGTTCCGATTAGAAGTGTAGATAAAAAACTCATTGCCGACGGAGAAAGAGGAGAGATAACAACGATTCTTCAAAAAAATTACTTTGATCAAGTCAGAGGTAAAAGAGATTCTTTTTCCGAATGGCTATCTGCAATAGACTAAAATTAAATAATCATGAAAAGACTCAGGATCGCCTTCCTCAGTTATAGAAGTAATCCATACTCAGGCGGTCAAGGAATATACGTTAAATATGTAACTAAAGCTCTTGTCGATTTAGGCCATAAAGTTACAGTTTTTTCCGGACCGCCTTATCCAGACTTAGATTCGCGAGTAAAACTAGAAGTTGTACCAAACCTTGATTTGTATTCAAAAAAAAATAAATTTACTGACGTTAAACTTAAAGATCTTTTGATTCCTATAAATTTCTTTGAGTGGTTTAGCATCAATTCCGGAGGTTTCGCTGAACCTTACACTTTTGGAAAAAGAATTAAAAAAGTTTTAAAACATAGACTGGACGAATTTGACGTTATTCATGACAATCAAAGCCTTTGTTATGAGTTATTATTTTTTCAAAAAAAAATTCCTTTGGTAGCAACTATTCATCATCCGATTTCTAAAGATTTAAAGTTTCAACTCAAAAGTACCAAATCTATCTTTCTAAAGTTCCTGATGATTAGATGGCACTCTTTTTTAAGAATGCAAATAAAAGTAGCCAAAAAGTTAAATTCTGTAATCGTCGTATCGAAATCTTCAAAACAGGATATTCATGATGATTTTGGTTTGAAGAAAGAAGTTATGAAAGTGATACTTAACGGCATTGACACAGAGGCCTTTTTTCCCGATGAAAATATAAAAAAAATACCTTTTAGAATTGTTACTTCTGCAAGCGCAGACGTGCCTTTAAAAGGATTAGATTATTTACTTGAAGCTTTCTCCGAAGTAATAAAAATCTATCCAAATTCAACACTTCAAATTATGGGTAGTTCAAAACAAGGTGGACACACATCAAGAAAAATAAATGATTTAGACATTAAAGAAAAAGTGGAATTCAATAATGATCTTTCATTTAAGGAAGTAAGGGATTTGTATTGTTCTGCAGATGTTGTTGTAATACCCTCTCTTTATGAAGGTTTTGGATTTGCAATTGGCGAAGCAATGGCATGTCGAGTTCCTGTGATAACTACTTCAGGAGGAGCAATTCCGGAAGTCATTGGAGATTGCGGAATTTTAGTTTCACCTGGCAACTCTAAGGAATTGGAAGAAGCAATACTCAAATTACTTCCGGATGAGGAGAAAAAAAGTTTTTTTGCTGAAAAAGGATTTAATAGAATTATTGAGCATTTACAATGGAAAAAAGTAGCAAAACTTATGACTGAAAGTTACGAAACCGAAATTAATAGAATCACCAATTAGATGCAAACCGTTGATTTAAAAAAACTTGAACTAGAGCCAAATTCTAAATTTCTAGACCTAGGTTGCGGTGAGGGCAGACATTGTTTTGGAGCATACATGTCTGAAAGCATTGATGTATTTGGTTTTGATATGAGCTTGTCAGACGTAGCAACAGCAAAAAAAAATTTCGATCAATTTAATGAAAACGAATCTTCAAAAAGCTGCAATTTTGGAGTAGCTGATGCAAAGAAGCTACCATTTAAAGATAACACATTTGATTTCATAGTTTGTTCTGAAGTTTTAGAACACATAATAGATTATCAAAGTGCACTTTCTGAGATTAATAGAATTTTAAAACCTCAAGGCAAGTTAGCAATTAGTGTTCCAAAATTTTTTCCTGAATGGGTCTGCTGGAAACTAAGTATTGATTATCAAAATACTCCAGGCGGACATGTGAGAATATTTAAATTTAAAGAATTAAAGAATGACATAACAAATTTTGGCCTTACTTTTACGCAAAGACATTGGGCCCATGCTTTGCATTCTCCTTATTGGTGGCTTCAATGCTTATTTTGGAAATCAAAAGAAAGTTCAAGAATAATTAATCTTTATCATGATTTTTTAGTTTGGGACATGATCAAGAAACCTTTGTTGACCAAAATTTTGGAATTTATATTTCAACCATTAATTGGAAAAAGTGTAGTGCTTTATTTTAATAAAGATAAAGTATGATAAGAAATTTATTGGGTTCATATAGTCATTTAGGGGAATATATAATTTCCTGCCAGGAAAAAAATGGAGCCATCGCTTGGGAGCCAAGATCTAAAATAGATCCATGGGATCATGTTGAATCAGCCATGGGCTTAGATGTTTTAGGCTTTGAAGATAATTCAAAAAAAGCATATGAATGGCTCATTGATTCTCAAGAAAATGATGGATCTTGGTTCAGCCAATATAAAGATGGAGAAGTTACAAACTTTAGGAAAGAAACTAATTTTACGGCTTACATTGCGACTGGAGCTTGGCACCATTACCTTAATTTCGAAAATATAAAATTTCTAAAAGATCTATGGCCAACACTCGAAAAAGCAATGAACTTTGTTCTTGATGGTCAGACAAACGACGGCGATATTCTTTGGGCAAAAGATAAAACCAATAAATGGATGGACGATTCATTGCTTACCGGGTGCTCTTCTATTTATAAAAGTCTGGTTTGTGCACAAAATATTTCAAAAGAATTAGGTATTGAAAAAGAAGCTTACAAAAAAGAAATTTCTATGATTTCTGAGGCAATAAGAAATAAACCTGAGAGATTTGACAGATCATGGGAAAGCAAAAGTAGATATAGCATGGATTGGTATTATCCGATTTTATGTGGAGTCATTGATGGTGAAGACGCTGTTGAAAGAGTGAATAAAAAATGGCATAAATTTGTAGTTAAAGACTTAGGCTGTAAATGCGTGGAAGAGGAACCTTGGGTTACCGCAGCTGAATCCTGTGAATTAGTTCTCGCATTAAATAAAATTTTAGAGAAGGAGAAAGCAGAAGCTATTTTTAAAGATGTGTTGAATTTAGTCGATCCAAAAAGCAATCTTTTCTGGACAGGCTATGTTTTTAAAGACAAAAAATATTGGCCTACAGAAAAACCTAGCTGGACAGCAGCAGCAGTTATTTTAGCTGCCAATTCACTTTATAAATTCACCAAAGCTTCAGACTTTTTCTAAAATAGCTAGGGATTTCACAAGCTCTATCTCTTTAAAGCTCTTAGATTGTTTTGCAACGCAAAAAATCTCATATGGAGGCCTTCCGCCATCTTCAGGATTTGGAAAAACGTCATGAATAGCAAGCAAGCCTCCTGAAATTATATGTTTACTCCAACAATCAAAATCGTTCTTAGCTGCCTCCATGCTATGGCCCCCATCAATAAATAAAAGGCCCAAAGGAATTTCCCAATTTCTAGAAATTTCAACTGAATCACCAATAATTGGAATTATATTTTCTAAAAAGGGAGATTTTTCAATATTTTTTAAAAACTCTGGCAGAGAATTAAACCTGTTTAATCTTGCGTCAAAGAGGTCTTTATCATGATATTCCTCTCCAACTTGATGCTCTTCAGAACCAATATGATGATCTAAGGTAAAAATATAACTACCATTTCTATTGCATGCCTCAGAAAACATTAAAGCTGATTTGCCGCAATAAGTTCCGATTTCCAATGTAGGCCCTAAAGACGAAGTTTTATCAATTAAGCTCGAAAGTTTTTTTGCTTCAGTATCGTCTAGAAAACCTTTAACCTTATCTAAATATTCCATAATTAAATATAGTTTAAAAATAATGACCGATAAAGATAAAGCTTCTAGAGAAGAATTTTTTTTGAATGGTGAAAGTTTTTCATATCTTTTTTTTAAGGGAAGCACTCTCCTCAATCCAATTATTTTTTTTCATGCTACTGGGCTTAATTCCGCAACTTATTTGAAATTACTATCAAAGATTTTTGATAGTTTTGACGGAAAGAGGTCTATTTATGCTTTTGATCAAAGAGGACATGGATTGAGTAAAGCGGAAGCTGATTACAAAAAATTAAAATCTTGGGGGCAGTTTTCAAAAGAGGCTATTTCTTTTTTAAATTCTCTTGGTCACGGAAGCATTGACTTAATGGGGCACTCAATGGGAGGAATTGTTGCTTCAGAAATAGCTAGTCAATTAAAATTTAAGGTAAGAAATTTAGTCATGTTAGAGCCGGTTTTATACTATGCACCAGAAGACGTTATGAAGTTGAAAATAAAAAAGTTACTACAATTTGGCGATTATAGCGCTTCCGATAAATCTTCAAGTGCAAAACAAAGAAGAAATAATTTTGACAGTTTAAAGCAAGCTATAGAGCATTTTACTGGAAGAGCAATGTTTGTGAGTTGGCCTGAAGAATCTATTAAAAATTATTTAGAAGGAGGATTGGTCCAAAGAGAAGGTAGCTTTTTTCTTTCTTGTGACCCGGCTTGGGAAGCAAAAACTTTTGAAACAGTAACTTTCGACACATATAAGTTTTTAAAAAGATTAACTTGTCCAGTTCTAATAATCAGAGGGGACAAAGAAACTTCAACTTTTACTGAGGAAGCTAAAAAAGCATTATCAAAAAAAGATAAAATACTAATCGAGGAGCACAAAGGCTCGCATTTTCTTCCTATTGAAAATGTTGAATTAATTTCTTCGAGAGTATTTAATTTTTTAAATAAAGATTAATGTTAAAGTTATTTTTTATATCAAATGGCAAAACCAGAACCCAATAAAACTATATCCCTGCAGACTTTTAGAGATTTAAAACAAAAAGGTGAAAAGTTTGCTGCTTTAACATCTTATGAGGCTACTTTGTCATCAATGATGTGTGATGCTGGAGTAGAACTCATTTTAGTTGGCGATAGCTTGGGTATGGTGATTCAAGGACATGATTCTACAGTGCCAGTTTCGATGGAAGATATTTTGTATCATTTAAGATGTGTCAAGTCAGGAAATAAGGGAGCTCACTTAATGGCAGATATGCCTTTCATGAGCTACGCTACAGAGCAACTTGCTTATGAAAATGCTACTCGGCTCATGCAGGCTGGAGCAAATTCAGTAAAAGTTGAAGGCGGGGAAGTAATTCTTAAAATAACTGAGCTTTTGTCTGAAAGAGGAATTCCAGTTTGTGCCCATATGGGGCTCACTCCTCAATCAATAAACAGAATAGGTGGGTTTTTTGTTCAAGGCAGAGATCCTTCTTCTCATTCAAAAATAATAGAAGAAGCTTTGAGCTTGGAGAGTGCAGGAGCTGAGCTGTTGTTATTAGAGTGCATTCCAGACGAATTAACAAAAAAAATTGCCGAAGTTGTCAAAATTCCAACTATTGGAATAGGGGCAGGTTTGGAAACCGACGGACAAATAATGGTCGTTCATGACATGCTTGGAGTTTCTTGTTTAGAAAAACCGCCAAAGTTTGTAAAAAATTTCTTAGCGCAGAATAATTCTATTTTTGAAGCAATAAAGGATTATGTGAGGTCAGTAAAATCCTCGTCTTTTCCAGCCAAAGAACATTGGTTTGACTAGTGAAAATTATCAAAAAAATTGGTGATTTAAAAATTGTTGATAAAGAAAGACCTATTGCTCTTATTCCTACAATGGGAAATTTACATGCAGGTCATTTAAGTTTAGTTAAACAATCAAAAAACTTAAAGTTAACTTCGTTAGTAACTATTTTTGTTAACCCTCTTCAGTTTGGCCCCGATGAAGATTTCGAAACATATCCAAGAACAATTGCTCAAGATGAAGAAAATCTTGAAAAAGAAAATTGCGATTTTCTTTTTCTTCCCGACAAGACAGAATTGTTGAAGGGAATAAAAAATTTAAAAGCTCCATTTTCAAATTTTCTATGTGGGAAAAGTAGACCTGGACATTTCGATGGAGTAATAACTATAGTGAATCGATTTCTAGAACTATTAAATCCGGAATTTTGTTTTTTTGGACAAAAGGATTTTCAACAGCAATTAATTATCCACGATCACTTAAAAAAAAATAATTTCTCTACAAAATTAATTGTGGGCCAAACAATAAGGGATTCCAATGGTCTAGCGTTGTCATCAAGGAACAACTACCTATCTGAAAGAGAAAAAAAGAACGCGTCTTTGATTTATACATATTTAAAGGAAATAGTTGATCAATTAATGCAAGAACTTGCAAAAGACTCTTTGAATATTTCGACAAACGTTTTAATAACTTGTGAAAAATATAAAAATAAATTTGAAGAAGAGGGTTTTAAGATTGATTACTTAGAAATTCTAAATGCTAAAAATTTGAAAAAACTAAAAAAAGGAGATACAGAAATACTTGTTGCAGTTGCAGCTTATTACAAAGGAGTGAGGTTAATTGATAACTTAATCTGCGATTTATCTTCTTCTTAATAAATCATCGGGGTAAAAAGATGCTTCACCTTCTGGCCTATTTTTAAATCTTCTATGAGACCATAAATAATTATCAGGATTTTTTTTGACACATTCCTCTATAGCTTGATTTATTTTTTTTAAATCTTTTTCTGCATCCTTTCCACATAAGTCTAAATTAATTAAATTGATTTCATATTTAAACTTCTTTTTATTTACCGTGAATAAATAAACATCACAATTTGTTCTTTGAACAAGAATTGAAGGAAAAATTACAGTCAAAGCTTTGTGACCAAAAAAATCAACAAAAACAGAATTTTTGTAGCCGTAATCTTGATCGGGAGCGTAAAGACAAGCTTTCCCATTTTTAATAGAATCTAAAAATCCACTGCCTTCATGCGGTCGAAATATTCTTTCTGTGATCTTATTTCTACTAGCAGTTAATAAATTATCAATTATTTTTATACTTTGTTGCTTAGCCATCCCAGAAACGGTCATAAATAAGGAAGTTATTCTAACGACAAGGTCAACGTTGGGGGTGTGCATCACTAGAAGAAGTTTTCCTTTTTGAGGATTTAATTTTGATGTTAATTCCTCAATTTCTTCAAAATTTAAAATTGTTTTCTTTATTTTATTATCTGAGGCCCAAAAGGCATTCAAAAATTCAAATAACGACTCTCCGATTCTAAAAAAACTTTCTTTTAAAATATTATTAATTTCATTATCATTTTTTGAAGGAAAGCATTTTTTCAGATTCCATCTAGCAATTTCTCTTCTTTCTTTAAAAAACAAATAGAAGACAGAGCCCAAACCTTTGCCTAAAAAAAATTGTAATCTTTGAGGGAGAAGACTTAATAGTTTTAAAATTAAGTAAACAAAATACTCTATAAATTTCATTTTAATAAACTTTCAAATTGTATATTTATAAGATTAACCTATTTAGTCTAGAATCACCTTAATGTTGTTTCTCTATAATTTTCTTACCTTTCTATATTTGCCAATCGCTGTAGCTAGACTCTTTTATAAAAAGAAATTTTCTATTGATGAATTTTATAGATTAAAGGAAAGGTTTGGGTTTTTTGATAATGATGAAGTGCTTCATAACAAGAAGATAATCTGGGTTCATGCAGTGTCTGTCGGCGAAGTAAATACATCTATAAATTTGATTAAAAGTTTAAAAAAAACTTTTCCTAATAAGAATATTCTTGTTACAACAACGACAGCGACAGGTTCAGCTATTTTAATGAAAAAATTTAAAGAGGGTATTTTTCATCAATATTTGCCGTTCGACATAATTTTTTTTATAGAAAAATTTTTAAACTACTGGAAGCCCGAGTGCTTAATCTTGATAGAAACCGAAATTTGGCCAAACTTGATTAATAATAGTTCAAAAAAGAATATTCCAATAATTTTACTTAATGGGAGACTCTCGGATAAATCTTTGATGAACTACAAAAAAATAAGAAGTCTTTTTTCAAAAATTTTTATGAAATTGAATCTGATTATTGCACAGTCAGAAAAAGATAAAAGAAATTTTTTAGAGATTGGAGCTAAACTGGATAAAGTCCACATTGATTCTTCTTTAAAGTTTGATGCTTTAGAGCAAAATACTTTAAAACCATCTTTTGATTTTGAAGAAAAATTTGTTAATCAAAAGAAAATAATTACTTGTGCCAGTACACATCCTCAAGAAGAAGAAATTCTTTATGAAAGTTTTAAAATTTTAAATGATAAATCCGCTCATCTAGTTCTTGTTCCTAGGCACCCAGAAAGAGCAAATTTCATAGGTAGCTTTTTAAAGAAAGAAAACGCCATTTTTTCTTTTCTTTTCAATGGCGAAAAGCTTATTTTAAATCTCGACAACGAAGTAACTATTGTTAATGAAATCGGCCATTTGAATTATCTTTACTCAATTTCTGATTTAGCTTTTATAGGAGGGACATTGATAGAACATGGGGGTCAAAATTTTCTGGAACCACTTAAACATGGCATTCCTCTTAGTGCAGGGAGTAGTGTTTATAATTTTCAAGAAATTGCTGATCAATTATCTGAATTAAAATTACTTAAATATGGAAATACAGCAGAAGAAATTGCTTCTATTTGGTATAAAGAACTTGCAAGCAATGATCCTCAACTCATAAAAGAGAGAAGTTTTAACTATATTGCTTCACACAAAGGCTCTTTGGAAAGATCAGTGGGAAAGATAAAAGAATTTATTTTATAACTTCAAATCTTTGAATGCGTCTTAAATTAGGAGTAACATATCGAATCCCCCAGTAATTATTAATCTTTAGAGGTAGAAGATTTGAAATTTATTGTTGCAATTATCAAGCCAATCAAACTGGAAGACGTTAGAGCTGCTTTGGGAGATGCGGAAGCCTCTGGCATGACTGTATCTGAAGTAAAGGGTTTTGGAAGACAGAAGGGACAAACCGAACTTTATAGAGGAACAGAATATAAGGTTGATTTTTTACCAAAAATGAAAATTGAACTAGCTGTCGCGGATTCTCAAGTAGACATAGTAATTGAAGCAATTCGTGGCGTAGCAAATACAGGCAAGGTTGGCGATGGGAAAATATTTATTTATTCCTTGGAAGATGTAGTCAGGATAAGAACTGGCGAAACTGGCGACGAAGCTTTATAAAGTCTGAATATATTTATCTGCTGTTTCTTTAGCCCATTTATAGTTTGCTTTTCCGTTAGGTGCTCTTTGCACTTCATCAACAAAAATAATTTCTTTCGGTAATTTGTATCCCGATAAATGTTCCCTAGTAAAATTTATCAGCTCTGCAGCTTCAAGACTTGATAGATTCGAGGAAACGACTGCTACAACTTTTTGCCCAAACTTTTTATCTTCCACACCAACCACAAGAGAATCATAAACATTTGAATGTCTTTTCAGGGCTTCTTCAACTTCTTCTGGATAAACTTTTTCTCCCGCAGTGTTGATGCAGTTACTTCCTCTTCCTAATAACTTAATAGTTCCATCAGCATCAACTGTTGCATAATCTCCTGGAAAACTATATCTGATTCCTTTGTATTCCTTGAAAGTTTCAGCGGATTTCTTAGGATCTTTATAATATCCTTCGGGAACAAGTCCGGAAGTACCAAGTTTGCCCATTGTTTTTGATCCAGGCTCTACTTCTTCTCCATCATCAGAAACAACAATAACTCCAGGATTGATAGAAAATTTTGCTGTTTTAACAGGATTTTCTCTACTTGAAACAGCTGAACCCATTCCTCCTTCTGACGAACCCATTGCGTCGATCAAAGTGATGTCTGCATGCTGTAATAAGCCTTCTTTAACTTCCGCACTCCACATCACTCCACTTGATATGATGCTTCTTAAGGAAGATAAATCATAAGGATTTCCTTCGTCCTTTGCTTTGTTTAAAGAATCTAAAATCGGCCTAGCAAAGGCATCGCCAACAATAACAATATTATTAATTTTTTGCTCTTGAACTTTTTTTAATAATAGTTCAGGATCGAAACCTAGTTGCGGGATAGTTACGCAACTTCCCCCAGAAAAAAAAGGCACTAATGCTCCTAACCACATACCGGTTCCATGCATAAGGGGACAGGCAACAATAGTTTTAGAAAGCATATTTTTTGAAGATAGGTCAGAAACTGTTGAAGGGATATCAAGGTGACTTTCCGGTACATCAAAACCCATTGCCAAGGCTGTTTTTAAAAGAGAGTTCATGAAACCACCTTGTTTATACATAACTCCTTTTGGCATACCTGTAGTACCGCCTGTATAAAGCATGTATATATTATCTTCACTTCTAGTTTTTCTTTCTAGGGGTGGATTTTCAGAGATTATTTCTTCGTACAGATAACAATCATTTATATCTAAAGAATTTTCCCCTCCAACTTGAATGTAGGCTTTTATTTTAGGCAACTTATCAGCGATCTTTTTTATTCTCTCTGCATAGGCGCTTTGATAAAAAACAACTTCAGAATCCGAATTATCCAAAAGATAGATCAATTCTTCTTCTACATATCTATAATTAACATTTATTGGAACGCCTTCGACTTTAAAAGTTGCAAATTGAGCCTCAAGATATTCATTTGAATTATGAAGATAAAGACCAATTTTTGAGTCATTACCAATTGATTTTTCTTTCAGAAAAAAAGCTAATTTTGCTGCTCGTTCCTCGTATTCTTTCCATGTTTTAACATTATCATCACAGATTAAAGCGGGATCATTAGGAATATGATCTGAAATAGTTTCCCAAATTGTTGCAAAATGCATCTCCATAATTCTCTCCCTAAAAGCTTATTAAAATCGTTTTTTAATTCTAAGTTATCATTTAACCTATTTAGAACTCAAGATAAATTAATTGTGAATATTGTTAAACCAATCATTTCAATAATGGGCCCAACAAACACAGGAAAAACTTCCTTGGCCATTAGTCTTGCTGAAAAGCTAGACGCTGAGATTATTTCAGTTGATTCGGTTCAGATCTATAAGTACGCTGATATAGGTAGCAATAAATTAAAGCCAAATCTGTTAAAAGATCATCCTCACCATTTAATCAATTCGATTGAGCCGCAAGATTCTTATTCAGTTGGAAACTTTAGGAATGATGCTATAAAAACAATAAATACATTAGATGAAAAAAACAAAAATATCATTCTGGTTGGAGGGACGATGATGTATTTCAATTCTTTATTCAAAGGCATTTCCGACTTGCCAGAAAATGACTTAGAAATAAGGCGACAACTTGATGCAGAAGAAAAGAAATATGGCATAAATTTTTTATATCAAAGACTTAAGAAGATTGACGAAGAATCGGCTCTTAAAATTCATAAAAACGATCAACAAAGGATCAAAAGATCATTAGAGGTCTTTATCAAAACAGGAGAGACTCACAGCAAATTAAAGAAAAAAATTGCATTCAACCCTCTTGAAAACAGAAATTTTTTAAATTTTGCAATTGTTCCGGAAGATAAAAAACTTTTTAAAAAAAATTTAAATGCAAGATTTCAAATGATGTTAGACCAAGGCTTGGTAGAAGAAACAAAATTTCTTATCGAAAAGTTTTCAAAAAACGTAAAATTATTGAGCTCAGTTGGCTACAAGCAAGTAGTGGAATATCTTGAAGAGAAAACTTCTCTTGAAGAGATGATTGAGAAAGCAACTAACGCAAACTATCAGCTTTCTAAAAGACAAATAACTTGGTTAAAAAAATTTAAAATCACAGAAACTTTTTCGACCAATCAATCGAATATGGTTATAAAAATTCTAAATTATTTAGAATAGTTAAGTTCCATTATCATGACGAAACACATAGAATACCCTCATGTCTTGGAATGATAATGGCAATAATGGCTCTAGAGACCCTTGGGGAAACAAAAATGATGGCCCCGATATTGATGAAGCCATAAAAAAATTCAAATCTTTAGTCGGCTCTTTTATGGGCGGCAAGGGCGGTGGGAGCGAATCATCTGGTGGTTCACCTTCTTTTAAAAAAATATTACCAACAGCCTTGGTGGTGATAATCGTTCTTTATTCGGCTCTAGGAATTTACACAGTCGATGCACAAGAAGAGGCAGTGGTTCTAAGATTCGGAACCTATTCAACTACCAAAGGACCGGGTATACATTGGAACCCTCCATTTATCGATAACAGATTCATTGTGAATACTGAAAAATTATTCACTCATACCACCAACTCTTCGATACTAACGAAAGATGAAAATATAGTTAATGTTGAAACCGCAGTTCAATACAAAAGATCTAATCCTGTCTTTTATTTATTAGAAGCAGCATCACCAGAAGACAGTATTGCTCAAGCTTCTGAATCGGCACTAAGACATGTTGTTGGAAGCAATTCAATGGATAATGTTTTAACTACTGGAAGGGAGCAAATCGCTATTGATGTCAGAAAAAGATTACAAGAAAGACTTGATGCTTATTACACCGGAATAGAAGTTGTTACTGTAAGCATAAGAGAGTCGAGACCTCCGGATGCAGTAAAAGAAGCTTTCGATGACGTGGTGAAGGCTAGGGAAGATGAGGTCACTCTAAGAAATGAAGCAGAAACTTATGCAAACGAAGTTGTTCCAATAGCTCGTGGTGCCGCAAAAAGAGCGATTCAAGATGCTGAAGGTTATAAAGCGAAAGTTATAGCTGAGGCAGAAGGAGAAGCAACAAGATTTGATCAATTACTTAGCGAATATTCCAAAGCTCCTGATGTTACTAGAAAGCGTTTATATATCGATGCTGTGCAGTCAGTGATGTCGAATAGTACAAAAGTTATGATAGATGTAAAAGACGGAAATAATATTATGATGTTACCTCTTGATCAGGTGGCTGCAGCATCAATAGCAAGAAGCAACCAAAATTCTGAAGTACAAAATGATTCAAATGCTTTGTCCGGTAATGCCATTCAAAATTTGACGGATCAGGTAATCGAAGAAATTAGAAAAAGACAGGAGAGAAGATAAGATGAAATCTTTTGGAATAGGATTTGTAATCGCTATTTTAGCTTTGATAGTTCTATTGGCTAACAGCCTTTACATTGTCACAGATAAACAAACTGCTATTCTTCTCAGATTTGGAGAAATAATAGATCCAAAAATTGAATCGGGCCTACATTTTAAAATACCCATTCTTAACACAGTAAGAAAATTCGATTCCAGAGTTTTAACTTTAGATGCAATCCCACAACCTTACTTCACAGAAGAGAAGAAAAGATTAATAGTTGATGCATTTGTTAAGTGGAGAATCAGTGATAACGAACAATTTTATATTACTTCGTCGGGCGGTCAGCTCAGCGCTTTGAGAACGCTTTTAACTCAAAGGGTAGATGAGGGTCTTAGGAACCAATTCGGTAAAAGAACAGTCCAAGACGTAATCTCTGGTGAAAGAGACCAATTGATGAATGCACTAACAGCAGATTTAAACACAGTAGCAAATGCTGAATTAGGCGTAGAAGTTATTGACGTAAGAGTTAAAAAAATTGAACTACCTTCGGAAGTTAATGATTCTGTATACAATCGTATGAGAACTGAAAGAGAAAGACTCGCACAAGAATTAAGAGCCGAAGGAAATGAAATAGCAGAAGAAATTAGAGCGAACGCTGATAAAGAAAGGACTGTTATTCTTGCCGATGCTTATAAGACTGCCGAAATTATTAAAGGTGAGGGCGATGCAGAAGCGACAAGCACTTATGCAAAAGCTTTTAACAAAGATCCAGAATTCTATGAATTTACTAGAAGTTTATCTGCTTATCAGTCTACTTTTGAAAACAAGTCGGACGTCTTGCTTATAGATCCTGAGAGTGACTTTTTTAAATATCTTGATAGCTCCTTCGGTACTTCTACTAGCGAATAATCATGACATCTGGTTCCTTTAATCTTCCTGGTGGAGTGGAAGATATACTTTCGGAGCGAGCACTTGAACTAGAAAATCTTCGAAGATCTCTAATTGATTTTTATTCCCAAAAAGGATTTTGTCTAGTTTATCCATCGATTATCGAATTTGCTGATGCTATTGGAGGCGAAGTAAATTCTGAATTAAAAAAAAGAGCGTATACATTTTCAGATGATTCTTCTTCAAATGAAATTGCTATAAGACCTGACATTTCTCAACAAATAGCTCGAATAGATCAAACAAATAATTCGGAAAAAGTAAAAAAATATTGCTACTCAGGAGAAGTAATCAAGAAAAGAAAAGATTCTTTTGCCAAATCAATTTTGGCCATTAAATCCGGAATAGAAATATTTGGTTCAGAAAACTCAGAACAGGAAGTAATAGACTTATTAATTGAAAGTCTAAAAATTAGTGGGTTAACCAACGTATGTCTGTCAATGGGAAGAACAGAAATTCTCGATGAGATAATTTCAAATGAGACATTATCAAATTCTAAAGAAAGGGAATTAAGAGAAATTACTTCTAATAAATCTGAATCTAATTTAATTGCTTGGTCTAAAGAAAATAAATTAAGCAAAAACGCTACAGAAAAAATTATAATTCTTATGCAATGTTATGGGGATTCTCAGTGTCTTGACGAAGTTATTAATTTTAGCAAACTTGCTAAAGATTCTGTGGATAGCTTAAAAAAAATTACTGAAAATATTGCCTTTGAAAATATTCATTTTGATATGACAGATTTCCCTGGGTTTAATTACCACAAAGGGTTAGTCTTCTCTGCTCACGTAAAGAACTTTGGTTTTGCGATTGCAAATGGCGGGCAGTATTCTTATCAAAAAATAGAAGGAGAGAAAAGACTGGCCATTGGGTTTGATATTGACCTAATTTCTTTATTAAATATTCAAGAGAACTTTAAATGAAAGCTGAAAATCTTGCCGTTTTAGGATTGCAATGGGGAGATGAAGGAAAAGGTAAAATCGTAAATTTCCTCGCTGATCGTACAAGCGCTGCATGCAGATATCAGGGAGGTCATAACGCAGGTCATACTTTGATAGTTGATGGCAAAAAACTTGTTCTACATCTTCTCCCTTCATCTATTTGTCATGAAAAAGCTAGTTCTTTAATAGGTCGAGGAGTAGTAGTTTCATGTGAAGCTTTGTTTGAAGAAATAAAAGAAATCGAACCTTATGCGAATGGCATCACCGAAAGACTTAAAATTAGCCCTGCTTGCACTTTAATCCAGCCATATCATATTCTTCTAGATCAGCTGAAGGAAAAGTCTAATAGTTTCACTACAATTGGAACTACTCTTCGAGGCATTGGCCCAGCCTATGAAGATAAGGTAAGCAGAAAAGCCGTTAGAATCATAGATACGCTTAATGAGTCAAAATTAAATTCTAAATTAGAGGAAACACTTTCTTATTATAATTTTCTATTTAAAGCATATTTTGGTGAAAAGGAATTAACCTTCAATGAAATCAAAGACAAAAATCTTGAATATGGAATTAAACTAAAGCCTTTGTTAGCTGATATTTCCAGTGAAATATTATCTATGAATCAAGTAAATAAGAGAGTGCTTTTTGAAGGAGCCCAAGGCGCTTTGTTAGATGTGGATCAAGGCACTTATCCATTTGTAACTTCCAGTAATTGTTCACCCGCCGGTATTGCTTCAGGAGCAGGTTGCGGTCCGCTGGACGTCGGTTACATTTTAGGAGTGGTCAAAGCTTATGTTACAAGAGTAGGCGAAGGTCCATTGCCCACCGAAATTAAAGGGAGTCTAGGAAAAGAAATTGCTAAAAAAGGTGGAGAAGTAGGCGCCACTACAGGAAGGCCAAGAAGGTGTGGTTGGTTTGACGCGGTAAGTGTCAAAAGAATTATTCAGTCGAATAGCGTCTCAGCTTTATGTCTGACAAAGATAGATGTACTAGACTGTTTTGAAAGTATAAAAATTTGTACAGAGTACGAAGAGGACGATGACCAGAAAGCATTTGCCGAATGTATGGAATTAGACAACGTAAACCCAAAGTATATAGAGTGTGAGGGGTGGTCTGAACCAACTGCAGGTATAGATGATTATGAAAAAATTCCTGAAAATGCAAAAAAATTTGTAAAAAAAATCGAAGAGATTTGCGGAGTGCCAATAGACATTATTTCGACTGGCCCTGACGATGCTAGTACAATTTTATTGAATAGAGAAATTTAAAATTAGTTAGCTACCTTATCTAAAAGAGCATTGACGAATTTATGACTTGAATCCTGTCCAAATCTTTTTGCAAGTCTTATTGCTTCGCTGATAATTACTGGTTTATCCAGATTGCTATTTTTTATCTCATAAATAGCTTGTTTTAAAATGGCCAATTCTATTTTACTAATTTGGTCGATATTTATATTGGTATGTTTGTCTATTGTTGAATCAATATCTAAGATATTTTGTTTTATCTCTTTAAGGTAAGTCTCAAAATTTTTTAAATTTAGATTTCTATAATTTTGTTTAAATTGTTTTATCAAATTCGTATTTGATGAGCCAGTCATCTCCTTTTGATACAAAGCTTGCATCACTAATTCTCGCAGCTTTGCTGGAGAGGGAGTTTTCTTAACCATCAAACACAATATCCAAGACACTGAGAGCGCTAAGAGCTAATTCTTTTCCTTTATAAGATGCTCGTTCTTTAGCTTGATCTATATTATTAGTTGTAAGCACCCCAAAAAGGATCGGTATTTTGCCTCTTGTATTTGAAGCTAAAATTGAATCACTTATGGATTGAGAAATAATATCGAAGTGAGGAGTCTCGCCTTTGATAATTGCACCCATAGTAATGATTGCATCAAAGTAGGGGCGCTCATAATTTAAATATTTATTTACAATATAGGGAATTTCATAAGCTCCGGGCACGGAAAGAACATGAGTGTTTACTTTAAATTCTTTAAGTGTTTCTAAACAATCTTGCACCATGGGCTCGATTATTTCTGCATTCCAATGCGTACTGATTATCACTATTTTTTTCTTTGAATAATCTTCACGATAAAGTTTTATATCTAATGATCTTTTTTTCATTTTTGAATATATTTCGTAACTTCCAAACCAAAACCTGAAATAGATGGGTACCTAGTTTCAGAGCCCATTAGGATGAGTTTTTTAACCCCAAGGTCTCTCAGAATTTGAGAACCAGCTCCTATTCTTCTCACATCAATACCAACTTGTGATGAGTTTTTATAAGATTTTTTTAATTGTTTAACTTCTTGAGGAATATCATCTTTGCTATGTCCGCCATCAATTAATATGATTAAACCCACCCCCGCTTTGCTAATTTTTTTCATTGCATCGCTAAGTGACCACCTGGAGCCGAATTCATCAACTTTGAGCAGATCATGCATGACATTTGTTTGTTGGACTCTAACTAAAACAGGTTTAGATTTAGTAATTTTTCCTTTTTTGAAAACCACATGAGTTTCACCACTGATGGAATCTTTATAAAGAATTAACGAAAATTTTCCATATTCAGTATTAACGATCCTTTGTTCAATTTTTTCTACAGTGTGTTCGTTTATGATCCTATAATTTATAAGATCTGCGATGGTGCCAATTTTAAGGTTATGTTTCTTGCTGAAATCTAATAAACCTTTTTTTCGAGCCATTGTTCCATCTTCATTCATCACTTCACATATAACTGCTGATTCAGTTAATCCAGCTAATCTACAAAGATCAGTACTTCCTTCAGTATGCCCAGCACGAGATAAAACTCCTCCAGGCAAGGCCTTGACAGGAAAAATATGTCCAGGAGAAACTATATCTTTAGCTTTAGCTCTAGCTTTAGAAGCAATAGCGACTGTTCTAGATCGATCTGCTGCAGAAATTCCTGTAGATATGCCAGAGGCCGCTTCAATTGAAACAGTAAAACCAGTGCCATGACCACTTTTGTTATCGCTTACCATTTGGTTAAGATTTAGGTCTGCACATTTTTTTTCACTCATCGCCAAACATATCAGCCCTCTGGCGTGTTTAGCCATAAAATTTATTTTTTCAGGAGTAACTTTTTCTCCTGCGAGAATAACGTCGCCTTCATTTTCCCTATCTTCGTCATCCATTAAAAGGACCATGTTGCCTCTTTTGATTTCAGATATAAGTTCTTTAGTACTATTTAAATCCATGTTTTTTAAATTCTTTTAAAAATAAGTTTTTTATCGTCTTTTATTTTTTCTTCGTCAGTCAATTCAAAAAAACTTGAATTGAACGGAGATTTATCTTTGTCCCCATTAAAAAAAGATAAAGCCGTATTTGATAGTATCTTTGGAGCAATGTAAATGATGAACTCATCAATTAAATCTTCATTTATAAAGGATGTTATTAGAGATGGACCTGCTTCAAGAAGTACATCGTTGTATTCCAACGAATTTATCTTCGTCAAAAGTTTTTTTAAATTTATTTTATTATTTTCTAAATGGTCAATTTCAACAATAGAAACATTATTATCATTCTTAAAGTTTTCATGCTTATCTTTTTTATTACAGAAAATTATCTTTTTTCCTTCAGCAGTGAAGAAATTTAAGCTTGGCTCGATAGACGAAGACGTAATTAAGCCCTTCGTAGGTTGAGAAAAGCCTTTTAAATTAACAAGTTCTTTATTTCTGACGTTTAAATAGGGGTCATCAGTTAAGACAGTTCCAGAGCCGGTTAGAATTAAATCTGATAAAGCTCTATATTTTTGACCATCCTCTCTTGATTCTACTGACGTAATCCATTTCAGATCATTTTTTTTAAACGCAATTTTTTGATCTTCCGACATAGCAATCTTTGCTCTTACATAAGGCCTTTTATTTAAAAGACTACTAAAAAAACCTTTATTTAATTCATCAGATATTTCTTCAATCTCGACTTCTATTCCAGCAGCTTTAAGTTTCTTGATGCTAGATTGAGATGGGTCTAAAGAGCCAATAATGACCTTTTTAAAATTGTATTTAAGAATTTCATCTAAGCAAGGTGGAGTTTTCCCAAATTTGCTGCAAGGCTCGAGGGTCACTGTGAGAGTGCTGTCCGATAAAAGCTCCATATAATTGTCTTTATTTGCTTCTTTAACCGATTCAATAGCTTTTATTTCTGCATGAGGAGCGCCAAAATATTCATAATAGCCTTGTCCGAGAATTTTATTATTTTTTGAAATTACGCATCCCACGCAACACCCATTTTGTTTCGTGTATTGACCTTTTTTTGCTAGCTCTTGAGCCTCCAGCATGAAGGAAGAATTAGTCATCACTCAAGCGTTTAACTTCCTCACTGAATTCAAGCGGATCTTGAAAACTTCTATAGACGGAGGCAAATCTTACAAAGGCGACTTCGTCGATTTTTCTTAAGTTTTTCATAACCGTCTCACCAACTTTTTTAGATGGAACTTCTCGTTCTCCCATAGATCTTAGTTCTTTTTTAATTGTCTCTATTAAGGTTTGAAATGCTTCTTCGCTAACAGGTCTTTTTTCCAAAGATCTAGCTATGCCTTCTTTTAGCTTTATCTCATCAAAAGGAACTCGTGAGTTGTCTTGTTTAATAATTTTCGGCATAACTAATTCAGCTAGTTCATAGGTCGTCCATCTTTCTTGGCATCTTAAGCACTCTCTTCTTCTACGTATTTCATTACCATTAGCTATTAGGCGCGAATCAATTACTTTGCTTTCTTCAAAGGTGCAAAAAGGACAATGCATGATTTATTCAGAGTAGACGGGGAATTGACCACAGAGGTCAGTTACTTCATTTTTAGTCTGATTAATTAGTTTTTCGTTTTCAACATCATGGATAATATTTTTAATCCAGGAGGCTATTAAATCCATTTCAGTTTCTTTGAACCCTCTACGTGTAACGGCAGGTGTACCAATTCTAATTCCAGAAGTCACGAAAGGAGACTGAGGGTCATTAGGGACAGAGTTTTTATTTACTGTAATGTTTGCTTGGCCCAACGCAGCATCAAGTACTTTTCCAGTTATTTTATTTTTTACTAGATCAACTAGGAACATATGATTTGATGTGCCGTTAGAGACGATATCAATATCATTTTTCATTAAGGCAGCACTCATCCTTTTAGCGTTGTTCAGGATTTGTTGTTGATACTCAATGAATTCAGGTTCCATAGCTTCTTTGAAGCAGACTGCTTTGGCAGCTATGACATGCATCAGAGGACCGCCCTGTGAGCCAGGAAATAGGGCTGAATTTAGCTTCTTATGTAAATCTTCGTCCTTACCAGCTAAGATAAGCCCACCTCTTGGGCCAACTAAAGTTTTATGAGTTGTTGTAGAAACCACATGAGCGTGAGGAAAAGGATTGGGATATAAACCAGCCGCAACAAGTCCAGAGACATGAGAAATGTCAGCTAATAAATATGCGCCAATGGAGTCAGCAATTTCTCTAAACCGTTTAAAATCTAAAATTCCAGAAAAAGCCGAGAAACCGCAAATAATTAATTTCGGTTGATGTTCTTTGGCTAAAGATTGCACTTCATCATAGTCAATGTCACCAGTTACTGGATCAATACCGTAACTATAAGATTCGTATATTTTTCCAGAAAAATTAACTTTAGAACCATGTGTCAGATGACCACCATGATCGAGACTCATACCTAAAATCTTATCACCAGCATTAAGCAATGCTAAAAATATTGCTGCATTTGCGCTAGCTCCAGAGTGCGGTTGAACATTTGCAAAATCCGCTTTGAATAGTTTTTTTGCTCTGTCGATAGCTAATTGCTCTGCTACATCAACAAACTCACAACCGCCGTAGTATCTTTTTCCTGGATAACCTTCAGCGTACTTATTAGTTAAAATTCCGCCTTGAGCTTCCATAACTCTAGGCGAAGCATAGTTCTCAGAAGCTATAAGCTCTATGTGCTGCTCTTGACGGGTACGCTCTGCTTCCAAAGCTTGCCAGAGGTCTTTATCAAAAGTTTCAATGGATAAATTATTTCCGTACATTATTCACTAATAAAAAAGACAATTATACCTTGCCTTACGATCTTTTCTACGGCTTATTGGTTATAACCTTACTTCTTCTCTTTGGAAAGAGGGTTTTACATAATTTGCAATCCAAGCCGTAACATTTTCTCGCCTGACAAAATTCTCGCCCATAAAAAATGATTTGTAAGTGCAAATCACCCCACGATTCTTGGGGAAATAGCTTTTTTAAGTCTTTTTCAGTTTGCTCAACATTTTTACCATTAGTTAGTTTCCATCTTTGAGCTAATCTATGAATATGGGTATCAACAGCGAAAGAGGGTTTGCCAAAGGCTTGGTTGAGAACTACCGATGCGGTTTTGTGGCCAACCCCAGGTAAAGTCACAAGCTCTTCTATGGTTTGTGGAACTTTTGAACGATATTTCTCAATGAGTATCTTGGATGTTTCAAAAATAGCTTTAGATTTTTTTGGCGCCAGACCACAAGTCTTTATATAAGAGTGAATTTTAGCTCTGCCTAGAGCATGCATTGCTTTGGGGGTTTTAGCCTTCTTGAACAAGGTTTTGGTGACGATGTTTACTCTTTCATCAGTGCATTGGGCACTTAAAAGCACTGCAATGAGCAAAGTAAATGGATTAGAGAAATCTAAAGGTGGCTTGGGATTTTTGTACATTTTGCCTAATTCCCTTCTTATAAAATCAGCTCTCTCTTGTCTTTTCACTAAAAATTCAAAGTGTTGTGTTAATTTAGGGTTTTGGGTTAATATACACGAACAGTTAAGGGAATAACTGTTTCTGGGGGGACACGGAAGGTCAATTTTCCTATTTTTTCTCTAAAACATTAATATCCTTTAATTATTAATAAATTTCTTAAGGAGAAGAAATAATGTTTAAAAAATTATTTATTTTATCAATTATGGCAGCCATGCCGTTTGTTGCTTTTACTCAAGCAATTGAGGAAGTAACTGTTACGGCAACAAGAAAGTCAGAATCCGTGCAAGATATTGCACTATCGGTCCAAGTACTTTCTGCAGAAGATATTGGCGAGAATAAAATTCTTAATGCTGCTGATTTGCAACAATTAGTTCCTGGGTTCAGCTATGTGCAAGGAATAGGTTCTGGATCTGGTTATTCCATTAGGGGTCTATCAGTTCCAGCTACTGGTTCTGCAACCACTGATGCTGCCGGTTCAGCAGTCAACAACCACTACGTCAATCCTACTATTATTGGGTATATCGGTTTTATGGATGCGGAAAACGTACAGGTTCTTGAAGGACCTCAAGGAACTTTGTACGGACGAAACACTACTACGGGACTAATGAATGTGGTGACTAATACTTATGGCGCAGGAAATTATGTTTCTGTAAACACAGGTGAAGATGGTTACGGCGTTGTAAAACTTGGTTACGATCTTGATTTAGGCCTTGATAGTGTAACTGCAAGACTTGCCTACCAAGCAAAAACCAAAGATGGGATGGTCTTTAATAAAGTCACTGATACCGACATTGACAGTAGAGACGCTAGTTCGGGTCGAATTTCTTTAGCTTTCGATGCTGCTAGCAATCAAATAATTAACCTAATGTACGAGCATCATGAAGCGGATGACAATAGATTAAACAGAGGAACAGCGATGTGCTCAAGAGAAGCTTTTTATGGTTGTAGTCCTTTAGAAAGAGGAGACATTAATGAACCGTACATGATCTCTGGGACCGTCAGTAACACTTGGGCTGATTTAACTCAGACAAACAGATTAATAACTTCACCTCAATTAGGTAAAGTAGATTACTACGCTGGTACGGAAGCTCTTGCTGGAAATTCTATTGATCAAGTTTATAAGACAAGAAACTTAGAACATGCATTCGACTATGATTTAGTGCAACTTGAACATATCTGGGATATTTCTGACGAATTAGAAATGACTTCAAAATATTCATACTCGGATTGGGATTTTCGTCAGGTGGACGATAATTCTCACTCGCACCCCTCAGCTACACTTGTATATGACTTAGGACCTTTAACATTAGGTTCCGCAGCTTATCCGTTTAAGTACAGATGTATGCCAGAGCAAAATACAACTAATCTAACTGAGGCAATTGAGTGTTCAAATGTGAATACTGATATTGATCAATTTGAAATTAATTTAGTTTCAGATTTTGACGGACCGCATAACTTTACTGCTGGTCTTTACTACTATGAATCTGAATCTTTCAACCAATATTCAATTCAAACCACTGCCTACGCGGTAGCTGGAGATTTCCAACTTCACCCACTATCACAGGTTCTTTTTAGTGGTGCATTAGATGGCTATGGCGGTACTTCTTTTTTCCAAACTCTCTATGGAACAATAACTGGAGGTGCAAGTGGAACTCTTGAAGCGCCAGCTGGATCTCCTCCTGCAGTTCTAGGAGCATTTGCAGCAGCAAATGGATACGCTGCAGCTTTACAAGCTTATGCGACGGATCCAACTCCTGGCGGTGCAGCTGAAACTGCTTATAAACAAGTAGGTGCAGCTATGGCGGCCATCATACAACAAGCTGGTCTCACTAAGAAAACAATTCCTTGGGAAAACCGTGGTTCTATGACTGACCAAAGAAGCACAATCGATACAACGGCGCTTTTTGGTGAGTACTATTATCAAATAAACGACGATTTGAAACTTACTTTGGGTGCAAGATTCATGGATGATAACTATGTTTCTCAATCAACAGGTGGTCTGTTGGATGGTGCAAGTGGTTATACCTCGACAAGCACTGACTATGAAACGGGTTATCAAGAATCAGCTACTCTGTCAGATGGTGGAAGCGATGAAGAGATGTTCAAAGTTGCTCTTCAATATGACTTTTTAGATGACAGTATGGTTTATGCATCAGCAGTGACCGGTGTTCGTCCTGGTGGAATCGAGCCGACGGGTGCTTTGTATGATGCTGAAGAAACTACCTCTCTAGAGCTAGGAACCAGAAATATTTTAATGGACGGTCGCCTAAAGCTTAACGCTACTTATTTCTCTCATGAGACAGAAGGAGCACAGTTTTCAAACACAAGAGGTTTTTCAGCTTACGTAGAAGCGCAAGATTTTACTCAGACTGGTATCCAAGTTCAGGCTGAATACAACCTTACAGATTCTACTATTCTTAAATTCAGCGCACTCTCAATTGATAGTGAGATGGATGGAAATAATAATGTTTCGGATGTACTTAATCCTACTGGAATGAAGTCTGTATTAGGCGTGTACACAGCTTCAACCTTATCAACAGGAATTGATCAGTTTGTTGCGCCGGTTTCAGCCGCGTTAGCAGCCGGCTTTAAGTCTGATCTTGATGGAAGTGGATCTCTGGATATAATAGATGCCTGTGTTGCAGGAAATGCACTATGTGGAGCAGCGGCATTCGCAATAACTACATCTGAAATGCCAAGTGGCTTTGATATACTCGCTAACCCATTGGGAACAATTACTTGTTTGACTTGTATTGCTCTTTTCGGAAATGATCCAGCAACTAATGCAAATTTGTATAGTCAAACAGGCGTCAACTCAAGTGATGCAGCTATGTTAGGACAATATGCACCTAGCCTTGCTGGAAATGAAGTACCTGGTTCACCTGATCTAGATTACAACATCTCAATCACTCAATTCTTTCCAGTTTTTAATGGAATTGGTTCAGCGACTTTGTTGTTCTCTCACAAAGGTGAGTTCTATACCGATATTTGGAATAGAGAGCATCAAAAAGTAGAAGAAGCAGACTTTATTGATTTGCAAACTTACTTCAGACCTAACGATGGCGATTGGTATGTTTCTCTTTGGGCTAAAAACCTTGAAGATAAAAGAAACATAACTTCAATTGGAAGCGGAAGCCCTTTGCAAGGAGGAATTAGCTTTGTAACTTTTGATGAAGGAATGAGAGCTGGATTAGAATTCGGTATGGAATTTTAAAAATCTCATAAAATAACCCCGAAAAGCCCTGCTCAAAAGCAGGGCTTTTTTTTTCTACGAATGCTTGTCTTATAAAAATAGCTAGGGTATTATCGAAAAATAGGGGAGACATATAGACTTGTAGCAAGACGCTTCAACCTTTCAATAGTCAATGGATTGAGAAACAGAAAGTTTGTTTCTTTATTTACATTTGTACTCAAATTGGGAGGAGTCAATGAACCGATTTATTAAATTTTTAATAGCTGGCGCAGTTATTATGGGCTTCCAAGTGCCCGCTTTTGCGCAAGCTTCGCTTGAAGAAGTAATCGTAACAGCACAACGTACCGAGCAAAGTCTTCAAGACGTACCGATTGCGGTAACCGCATTAACTAGTGATGACTTAGACGTAAAACAAGTTATTACTTTCTCAGATTTACAATTAAATGTACCGGGTCTAAGTTACGGACAAACTAACTTTGGTGGTGCATCAATTAATTTAAGAGGTATAGGTAATTTAGCTACTGGAGCTTCTTTTGACCAATCCGTTACTTATCATGTAAACGGTGCAGCAGTTTCTACTTCTGCAGTTGGACTGGAGCAATATGATGTTGCTAGGGTTGAGGTCTTAAGGGGACCGCAAGGAACTCTGTTCGGAAGAGGCACAACTGGTGGAGCTATTAACGCCATTACCAATTCCGCTGATTTTGATGAATCTTATGGAAAGGTAAAAGTTACAGCTGGTAACTTTAATACTCAAAAAATAGAAGGTATGTTCAACATGCCTATCTCTGAAAATCTTGCTGTGCGTTTTGCTGGTTATGATTTACAAAGAGATGGATTCATCGATAACTTATTTATGCCTAACGATGATTACGATGGTAGAAATCAAACTTCTGGTCGTTTTTCATTAGCTTGGAATCCTTCCGATCAAATTTCAATAACTGCAATGTTTGAAAACTACAACGAAGAGAGTTCAAGAGCTTTGAAAGGTCGTTATGTTTGTACAGAAAGCCCAACTCCCAATAGAGGTTGTACTTTAGGTGGAAAAGGCTCTGACTTGGCTAATCCTTCAGGAGTTTATGATGGAATTATTGCTTCGGCTTTATTGGGCACTGCCCCTGCAGGAGCTAATGTTGCCGGTTATAGAGCTTTCGGACTGTTAGCGGGTAACGAAATTAGACCTACTAATTTAGGGGTTAGAGAAGCTCATGCTGACTTCAGTCCAATTTGGAAACGTGACAGCATAACTTCACAATTTACTTTTGCTTATGAATTAGACGCTGGAACAGTTTCTTTTAACTACACGGGTCAAGAAGGCGAATCATACGACCGTTCTGACACGGATATGGCTGTTAACCCAGCTATTGCAACTAAAGTTGGTTCAGGTGCGTCAGCTACTTATACTAGAAATGATTCTGATCCTACTTTTGGCTTGCCTCTATTAGATGGTTGTGCGGGCGACTGGTGTGGATATACAGGACCAACTAAAGCTGAAGAAATTGCTGCAAACAGCGTTAATTTGTTTGAAAAGTACACTATCGCTACCGTCACGAGAGGTACCTTTATCGATGGTACTACATCTAACAATGATCAAGATTATTACGAATTTAAATTTATCTCTGATTTCGATGGTCCGCATAATTTCTTACTGGGTATCAATTCGTACGAAGCTTATTCGACTGGTCGATACTTAACAGTTAGCTCGCCATTAGCGATGTTAGCCACTGCGGTTGCTTACTATCCTTCTAACTTTGGAACGCTTACAAATTACAGTTTGGAAGCTGAAGGGATTTTTGCTGAGTATTACTATCAAATAAACGACGACATGAAGCTTACTTTAGGTGCGCGTTATGCCGATGAGACAAAAACTCAAGACACATTCAGAACTACTTATAATATGGGTCGAAACATTAATGTCCTGCCGGGTGGAATAGCTACTGCTGGTCAAAAATTTCTGGGTTGGTCTGAAGAAGGTAACGGTAAATTTGTTCATGCGACTCTATGGGGTAACTGTATCGAAGGTATAACCGGTACATTAACTTCATCATTCACAGAGGGAGCTAAACCTAATGCCTTGTTTCCAGGAACAGAAAATACTTGTTCGGTTGATGCTCTAGAGGTCATAGCTCAACACGATGGTGCCTTAACTAAAATTAATAATGCTTATGCGGCTTTCAAAGCAGCAAAAATTACTTATGGTGGACAGCTTGCTGTCGGTGGTGGTTCAACTTCTGCTGAGAATGATGCTGTATACGGACTTGCTTTAGCTACTTATTTGGGTGAAGTTTCAGATGCAGTGCCATCTTTGTACGTTCAAAACCAAGACTATTTAAATCCAACTTGGCCTGCTTATAAACAAAACTCGTTTGATTATGAAACGGTTTCAGGACGTGTGGTCTTTGACTGGCAATATGATGAAAACTCTATGATGTATGCTTCTTATGCAAGAGGTGTGAAGCCAGCGGGGATTAACCCAGCTGCGAACCCTAGAGTTTACAGACCTTGTACTGCTGGAGCTTGGGGAGCTGCAACGTCAGCCGCCGATGGTTGTATTGACATCCCTGCTCAAACTAAAAAAGAAGAAGTAGATACTTTTGAATTAGGTGTGAAGACCGATCTATTAGATGGTCAATTAAGACTTAATGCGAACTACTTCATGTCTGATTATTCTAATCTTCAAATAGCTTCGGTTATCGCTGCGACGACTTATAACTTTAACTCAGATGCAGAAATTTCAGGGGCCGAAGTAGAGCTTACTTATGTTCCAACTGATGTGCCTAACTTAAGAGTAGACTTTATGTTGTCGCTCTTAGATACGGAATTAACATCAGATGATAGGAGAATCAACCCATTCAATAAATTAGGAATAGGTACTAAAAATGACATCTCTACTACTCATCACGAGATTAAATGTACAGCGATTCTTTATCGAGCAACTGGTTGTATTGGTAATAACTTTGTTGTCGCGAAAGCTGATCTTTTAGCTAAAGGACCTGCTGGAGTTGGAGCTGCAGGTGGTGTCGGCGGTGATGGCACTATTTCTACTACTGAATGGTTAACTGGATTAGGAACTATTGCAGGGTTCGCTTTATCTCCAGTTAATGTAACTTCGCTCCCAACTTATGGGGACAGAAGTTGTTACGATAATGAAGCAGACTGTTCTGGTACTTTCTATGATATTCCTACTATTACAGGATCGTCTCAGTCCTTGAAAGGCAACCAACTGCCTCAAGCACCGGAATACTCTGGTAATTTGAGTGTCAGTTATGACTTTAGAACTGCGAATGGATATACATTAATCCCAACAGTAAGTTATTACTTCCAAGATGACTCTTTCTCAACTGAGTACAATGCTACCATTTCAGATATTATAGAGTCTTGGGATGAAGTAAATCTTGGGTTGGTAGTAATTCCGCCTCAAGGAGACTGGTCTATAAAAGCCTATGCAAGAAACGTAACAGATGAAGATAATGTTACTACTAAGTACAACTCGACGGATATTACAGGTAACTTCCAATCATGGCAGTACCGTGATCCTAGAACGCTTGGTATGGAATTCACAATGAATTTCTAAATTCATAGAATTTCCAATTAAAAAGCCCTGTTTCGACAGGGCTTTTTTTTGAAATAGAATTAGATAATAGAAAACAAATTCTTTATAATCTCTCTCTGTTTAAAAAAAATTAAACAATATTTTAGGAGAAAAAATGAAAACAGCAGTAATAGTAGATAGCGTCCGAACTGGACTAGCTAAATCTTTTAGGGGAGGCTTTAATCAAACTCGTGCCGACGATATGACAGCTCATTTAGTCAATGCGCTATTAGAGAGAAATCCTGGATTAGATCCGTCTTTGGTAGAAGATATGATTTTAGGTTGTGGAGCACCAGAAGGAGCTCAGGGCCATAATATTGCAAGAAATGCGGCTGTATTGTCTAATCTGCCAATAGAAGTAGGCGGTACTACAGTTAATCGTTACTGTTCTTCAGGCTTACAGACTGTGGCTATGGCAGCAACTCAAGTTCAAAGTGGTTTTTCAGATTGTATTATTGCAGGTGGAGTTGAATCCATTAGCACTACTCAAGGAAATACCAATATGCATATGTATGTAAATGATAAATTAGCAGCTGACGTTCCAGGTATTTATCATGCAATGGGGCAAACAGCAGAATGTGTAGCAAAAAGATATGACGTTTCTAGAGAAGCTCAAGATGAATATGCGTTATCTAGTCAACTGAGAACAGCTGCAGCTCAAGAAGCTGGTCTCTACAGCGATGAAATCGTTCCAATGGACACGACAATGAAATTGGTTAACAAAGAATCTGGAGAAGAAAAAGATGTCGAAGTCACTGTAGATAAAGACGATTGCAATCGACCTGAAACAACAATTGAAGGATTGCAATCTTTAAAACCAGTCTTTGATCCAGAAAATGGTTCTGTGACTGCTGGTAATTCGTCGCAACTTTCTGATGGAGCTTCAGTAACTTTAGTCATGAGCGAAGACAAAGCTAAAGAAATGGGCTTAACTCCAAAACTTTATTTCAGAGGCTTTACAGTCGTTGGTTGTCAGCCAGATGAAATGGGCATAGGGCCAGTCTATTCAATTCCGAAATTACTAAAATCAGCGGGCTTATCAATTGAAGATATTGATCTTTGGGAACTTAATGAAGCTTTCGCTTCGCAGGTTGTATACATCAGAGATCAACTAAAACTTCCTAGCGATAAATTGAATGTGAATGGTGGTTCAATTTCTATTGGACATCCTTTTGGTATGACTGGGTCAAGACAGGTTGGTCACATGGCTAGAGAACTCAACAGAAGAGACGGTAAATACGGCATCGTCACCATGTGTGTTGGCGGCGGCATGGGAGCAACTGGCCTTTTTGAAGCTTACAAAGCTTAAGTAGACCTATTCCGTATCTTTCATGAAAGATTCGGATGAGTTTGCAATACTCAAAAAAGTATTCAAAAATTTGGGGAATCAATATTTTGATTCCTCAAATTTATTAATAGGGCCTGGAGACGACGCGGGTTTATTTCAGGCAAAAAAAGAATTAATTTTTTCAACCGACACCTCAGTTGAAAACATTCATTTTCCGAAAGGCTTAAATGCAAAGAAGATTGCATATAGATCCTGTGCTGTAGCTGCAAGTGACATAGCCGCATGCGGTGGAGAACTAAAGTGGCTAGCCGTCTCGCTCACTACTTCCTCAAAAGATAGAAACTGGATAGAAGATTTTTCAAAGGGCATTAGGGAGTTTTCCGATTCTTATAAAGTACCAATAATTGGAGGCGATCTAACCTCAGGTAAGGAAATTTCTATTTCTATTGGAGTTTGTGGAGAAATTGAAAAAAAATATTTCATGAGAAGAAGCGGTGCTAGAGAAAATGACCATATTTTTGTTACAGGTGATTTAGGAGAAGCTTTTATTGGTTTAAATCTATTAAAAAATAAAAAGCAAAAATTATCTTCAAAAGAAAAAATTTATTTGAAGAGATTTTTAAAGCCAGATATTGAAATTGCATTTAGTCAGGATTTATCTAAGTTAGCTAATAGTTGTATAGACATTTCAGATGGCTTACTGGGCGATCTTAAGCACATTTGTGAAGAAAGTAATTTGGGCGCAAAAATATTTTTGGAAGATATACCATTTATCGGTGAATATAAAAATGCATTAACTTGTGGTGACGATTATCAACTCTGTTTTACCGCGAGTTCTAAAAATCTTGAAAGGATCTATAAAATTGCTCGAAATCATAAAATAAAATTATCAACAATAGGAAGCATGAAAAAGAGTAAAGGAATTTCAGTTTTCTCAAATGGAAAAAAAATAGCTCTTAAAAAAGCTGGGTATAATCATTTTAAATGAAAAAGTTTCCCATCTTAAAAAATCCAAGTCACTTTTTTGCAACTTTATTTGGCATTGGTTTATTGCCTCTAGCTCCTGGAACATGGGGCTCTTTGTTTGGTTTGATTTTGTTTTTATATACTGGAGTTTATTTATCTATCAGCCAAGAATTATTTTATTTTTTTCTTCTATGCATTATTTCTTTATCATTTATAGTTTGTTATTTTGCTACCAAAGATTTAGATAACAATGAAAAAGATCAAAAATCTATCGTCATAGATGAGTTGGCTGGAGTTTGGCTAGCTTTCACTCCTGTTGCTGGGGTCGTAATGATGAAGGAGTTTTTAATTTATTCATTTGTGGCGTTTTTTCTTTTTAGAATTTTTGATATTTGGAAGCCCTATCCGATAAATATAATAGATAGGGGGATAAAAAACTACTTTGGAGTTGTTTTGGACGACTTAATTGCTGGAGTTTATGCAGCGATTACAGTGATTCTAATTTCTTATTTATTTTAGTAAGTAATTCTTTTTTGGTTAATTTAGAAGCTTCTTTTTGATCATCTGGCGAACCCACTACTGGAAACTCATCTGAAACACCAAAATTAAGTACGCTTGTATTTAAATAATTTGCGTTCATAAATTCATTTACACCTGAACCTGCACCTCCAGCAATTACATTTTCTTCAACAGTTACAAAGAGCTTATGGGTTTCGCTTAACTCCTTCAAAAGTTTCTCATCTAAAGGCTTAACAAATCTCATATCTATCAAGGTTGTATCTAGTTCAGACGCAACTTCTTTGGAAATGTTTAATAAACTACCGAACGATAATATTGCAATTCCAGAAGAATCTTTTCTTCTTAATACATTTGCCTTTCCCAATTCAATTTCATCTCCAACTTTATTTATATTTTCCCCAGGAGCATTACCTCTTGGGTATCTAACAGCTACAGGACCTTTGTGAGAATAACCGAAATTCAGCATTTGCCAGCATTCATTTTCATTTGATGGAGCCATAATAATTAAATTAGGAACACACCTAAGGTAGGTTAAATCAAATATTCCAGCATGAGTTGCACCATCTTCACCAACAAATCCGGCTCTATCAATAGCCAAAAGTATATCTAAATTTTGAATTGCAACATCATGGATAAGCTGATCATAAGCTCTTTGCAGAAAGGTAGAATATATAGCTAGAATAGGTTTCTTGCCTTCACAAGCTAAACCGGCGGCGAAAGTCATGCTGTGTTGTTCCGCAATTGCAACATCATAAAATTGATCTGGAAATCTTTCAGCAAACTCTGTCATTCCAGATCCTTCTGACATTGCCGGAGTAATAGCAACCAAATCATTATCTCCCGATTCAGCCTTTTCACACAACCATTCGCCAAAAACATCTTGGTACTTCGGACCTTTATTTTTGCTAGAAGAGGGCTTGCTATTAGAAAGGGCATGAAAGGTAATTGGATCTTTCTCCGCAGGAATAAAACCTTTGCCTTTCTTAGTAACCAAATGAAGAAAAACAGGACCTGAGAGATTATTAATATTCTTTAGGGTCCTCACTAAATCTTTCAGGTTATGACCATCCATAGGTCCTATGTATTGAAATCCCAATTCTTCAAATAAAGCACCAGGAGATAAAAAACCTTTGATAGAAGTTTCAGTTTTTTTAGCAAATCGTTTGGCCGAGGGAATCATTCTTAATACTGATTTTCCACTCTCTCTAACTTGTATGTACCATCTACTGGACCATATTTTCGCTAAGTAGTTAGAAATTCCTCCTGTATTATTTGAAATTGACATATTGTTATCGTTTAAAATCACCAAAAGATCTTTATCTATTGAGCCGGCATGTGCCATTGCTTCGTAGGCCATACCAGCTGTTATTGCCCCATCACCAATTACTGAAATATGTCTATTTTCGGAATTTGCAACACTCATACCTAATGCAGCGCCAATAGAAGTACTTGAATGTCCCACACCAAAAGCGTCAAAATTACTTTCTTCTCTCGATGGAAAAGGATGAAGACCATCTTTTTGTCTCATGGAAAGCATCTTCTCTTTTCTGCCGGTAAGAATTTTATGGGGGTATGCTTGATGACCAACATCCCAAACAATCTTATCTTTGGGAGTATTGAAAACATAATGAAGTGCTACAGTTAATTCAACAACTCCCAAACCAGCACCAAAATGTCCACCAGAGATATTTGTTGAGTATAAAAGAAATTCTCTTATTTCATCAGAAAGTTTTATTAATTTTTCTGTAGAAAAATTTTTTATAAGACTAAGATCATCTAAAGAATCCAATAGAGGAGTAGAAGGTTCAAGTTGAGGTAGATCATTATGAATTTTCATCTTAATTTTTTCTGTTTATAACTAACTCACAAAGAAATTCCAATTTATCGGTTTTAAAAGGCAATTCGTTAAGGATTTCTAAAGCTTCATCAATTAAAAGCTCTGCCTTTTTCTGAGATTTTTCGATTCCTATTATCGAAGGATAAGTAGATTTATTATTTTTAATGTCTGATTTAATCGGCTTACCAATTTTAGTTTCATCGCCAATTTCATCCAAGATATCATCTCTAATTTGGAAAGCTAAACCAAATTTATTTGAAAATTTAATTAATTTTTTTACCGTAATATCATCAATATTTTTTTTGATAAGACAAACACACATCACACATGCTTCGATTAATTTTCCTGTTTTTAAATAGTGTATTTCGTCGAGCTCGGCTTCTGTTAAAACTTTGTTTTCAGAGAGTATATCTCTATTTTGCCCCTCTACCATTCCTTCTGGTCCACAAGCTCGGGCAAACAAATTAATTATTTTTAATTTTGTATCATCTTTTAGATTTGGATCTTCTATGGAAGTAAGAACTTCTAATGATAATGGTTGAATAGCATCGCCAGTTAGAATGGCTGTTGCTTCATCGAATTTTTTGTGACAGCTTAATTGTCCTCTACGAAAATCATCATCATCCATTGCAGGAAGATCGTCATGAATTAAGGAATAACAATGAATTAATTCTCCTGCAGCAGCAATTAGATCAACATTATCATTTGAAATTTCAACGTTTAATATATCGCTAAGAATAAGAATAATTTGAGGCCTTATTCTTTTGCCTCCATTCATTACAGAATAATGGATGGCCTCAGTCACCCTGGAGATTTCTTTCTTTGGAAGAGTTTTGAATAAGGCTTTGTTTATTCTTGTGAGATTTTCTTCCAGGAACTTATGTTCGTTAGCTATCATCAAATGATTCTAAATCAAAAGATCCATCATCAGAATCAACTAATTTTTCTATTTTGAGCTCAGCTTCAGTTAGTAATTTTTGACAATGCCTAGTTAATTTTATTCCATCTTCAAAAGCTTTTATTGATTTTTCAAGAGGAAGATCTCCAGCTTCTAGTTCGGTAACAATTTCTTCTAATTTTTTTAAGGAAGATTCAAAATCTTTATTTTTTTCAGGCATATCAAATATTTGGTTTTGGTTCTGATTTTACAGAATTAAAATTTGCATACAATTCTTTAATTCTTTCAGGCAACATAAGCCAGCAGGGCGTTAAAATAAGAGTCATAAGAGAAGCAAAAGTTAAGCCCCATACAACAGCGAAGGATAAGGGAGACCACCATTCTACTGTTCTACTTCCGACTCCAATGTCTCTTGATATTAAATCTACCCCTAAGCCGGCAGCAAGTGGCATTAGACCAACTACTGTCGTAGCAGTGGTAAGAATTATTGGTCTTATTCTTTGGGCAGCAGTTCTGACAATAAGATCTTTTCGAGATGTATTTATATTCTCTTTTCTTAGCACATTGTAGGTATCAACAAGTACGATATTATTATTTACAACGATTCCTGCCAAAGCAATTATGCCAAGATTTGTAAAAAGAAAACTTACTGGGAACTGAGTTATAAGATGTCCTAGATAGACTCCCGCGGTTGATAGAAATACGGCCGATATAACTATCCAAACTTGATAAAAACTATTTAGCTGAATCATCAACAGGATGGCCATTAGAAAAAGACCTATAATTGCTGCAGAGACAAAAAATTCTGCATCTTCTGCAGCTTGTTCTGCTTGACCGCCAAAATCAAATTGTAGTTTCTGATATTCATTATTATCTTGAATCCATTGATTTATTTTTGGGAGTACGTCTTCTACCAAAGCGCCTTGAGCATAATCAGCAGCTATCGTGAAGGCTCTCTCTCCCTCAACTCTTCTTATTGCAGGAGCCTCATAAGATGGTTTTACCGAAACAAAACTGCTTAATGGAACTGAGCCAAATCTTGTTGATATAGTCAATTGGTCAAATAAATCTAATCTTCTTTGAGACTCAGGAAATCTTACTCTTATATCTATAGCTTCATCTAAATCAGCAGGACGGTATTCTCCAACTTTAACTCCTGCAGTTAGAAATTGAATTGCAGTTCCTATTTCGCTAGTCGTAACTCCAAATTGCTTAGCTTTTTCCTTATCAATCTTTAATTTCCATTTGAGATCTTCTCTCGGAATTGTGTTGTAAACATTCCTAGCTCCAGGAACTTGCTTATCAATGAAATCAGTAAGAGCGAGTGTTGCTTCATAAACCATCTGACTGTCTGGTCCAAAAACATCTATTTCAATAGGATTGTCTGAAGGTGGACCACTATCTCTTGCTTTAATTGCAATCTTTATTCCTGGTATATTTTTTAACTTATCATCAAGCTCTTCTATAACTTCATCACCACTTTTAATTAGCGAGTCTCTATCAAAAGGCATACCAACATAAATTTTACCTATGGAGTCAGCGTTACCTCTATCTCTTGGATCATTTGAGCCAGCTTGTTCTAAAAAAACACTTTCCGGTCCTTCTACAGAAAGAACAATTTTTTCAATTTCTTTTAAATACTCAAGAGTTTCATTAGCATTAAAGTTCCCTCTGGCCTGTACTTCAACAATAATTGTATCGGGGTCTTCTTTAATGAAAAAGGAACCACCTGGACCATGTTGGCCATAAATACTAAAAATTGTGACAACACTAAGAAGTAAAAAAGTAATTACTATGCCTGGTTTATCTAATAACTTATCTAGAAACCTGGCATATTTTCCAGTAAAACCGTCTAAAGTCTTTGGATCTCCGTTTTCAAGAAGAGCAGAATTTTGTAAGGTTTTAAAATTTCTTCTACCAAGACTTCCAAAAATAGAACCTATAGCTGGAGTAAAAGCCAAAGCATAAAGAATTGAAGCACTTAAGACTAAGAATAAAGTAGTAATCATTGGTCTCATGAATTGACCTGAAATTCCTTCCCAAAATAAAAGCGGGAAGAATATTGCAAGGGTCGTTCCAATAGAAATGATCACTGGCCAAAACATTCTTTTCGCAGATCTTTTGTAAGCCTCAACTCTATCTAATCCTTCGCTCATTTTTCTATCGGCATATTCAACCACCACCACACTACCATCAATCAACATCCCTAAAGAAATCAAGAAACCAAAGCACACCATAAAGTTAAATGTATATTCAATAATATTTAGAAAAATACATGCAAAAAGAAAACAGGCAGGAATAGCTAAAGCCACCATAGACGAAGATCTTAAACCCATAGCTGCAACCACTATGATCACAACTAAAATTAAAGCCGTTAAAGTATTTCCAACAATTTCTCTTATAAGTAAAACTGAAAATTGAGTCCTATCTTCTGTAATTACAATATCGATATCAGGAGGAAGAATCTCTTCAGATTTTGAAATAATTTTATAAATTTCTCTTGCTACTACAACTTCTCTTGCATCTGTTTTTTTATAAATAGAAATCGTTGCAGAAGGTTGTCCGTTGACTCTTGAGAAAGAATCTTTGTCTCGAAAAGTTCTTTTGATATCTACGAGGTCTTCAAGAGAAACAACAGCATTGTCGTTTTCTAAAACAGGAATTCTTTTTACATCTTCTGCAGTTTCAAAGACAGAAGGAACAATTACTGAAAACTTACCCGTACCAGAAATTATATCTCCTGCGGGGATAGCTCTATTATTTTGCTGAATGGCATTGTAAATATCAAGGGCAGAAGCCTGATAACTATCTAGTTTAGTTTTATCAACAATAGCTTCTAATACTTCATCTGGAGCTCCAACCAATTTAGCTTCCAACACTCCAGGTAATGATTCAATTTCAGTGGCCATCTCTTTCGCGAAGCGAATTAATTCTCTTTCAGATGAGGCAGCAGAAATAAAGTTAAGGTTCATCACAGGAAAGGCATCAAAAGAGAATTCTTTTACAAACGGTTTTTCCGATTCCTCTGGTAAATCAAGCAAGATTTCATCAATCGCGTCTTTAACATCAACTAGAGCATCTTCTTTTGGATAACTATCAGGAAATTCTAAAATGATGTAACCCATGCCATCTCTGCTCCAAGATTGCATGCTTTTTACTTCACTTAAAGATCTAAAACGATCTTCCAATGGCCTTGTAATAAGTCTTTCTACGTCCTCAGGCGAAGCGCCTTCATATTCAGTTGAAACAAATACATAAGGAATGTTGATGTCAGAATATGCAGAAGCAGGAATTAAAGCTACTGAAGAAATACCCCAAACGATTATTAAAGCAAGAAAAGTTAGTGTTGCTTTATATCTATCTACAAAAAAATCAATTAACGCGTTCATTTGACATTAAACGCTCATCAATAGCTACTTCAACTTTTTCTCCGTCGCTTACATAGTCTTGGCCAACAGTAATGATTCTGGATTTTTTTGGCAATCCTGAAATCCAAGCACCTTTTTCGGTATCTTGAATCAAATTAATATTAATAAATTCTACAGTTCCTGAATCGCCAACAATTCTGATACCTAAGTCACCTGCGTCATCTAATCTCAAAATGGAAAGAGGTACTAAATTAGCGAGTTGATTTTCTCCCGGAAGATAAATTCTTGCTGATGAGCCATCTTTTATGATGCCTTCTTTATTTTCAATTGTGACTTCTACTCTGAATGTGTGAGTTCGACTATTGGCAGAAGAAGAAATAAAACTAACTTTCCCTATATGAGATTTTCCATCTAAAGTCTCAATTTTTGCCTCAGAACCGATGTTAACAAATCTAATATCGGTTTCAGAAATTTCACCACTCACAATCATAGGATCAAGATCTAATAAAACTGCACAAGTTGCCCCTCTTGTTAAGAAATCTCCTTCATCCAAAGCAATTCTGTCTACAATTCCTGAAAAAGGAGCTTTAATTGTTGCATTATCAAGTTCAAGTTTTGCTCTTTCAAAGTTTGATTTAATATTTTGAAACTGATTGGAAGAATAAAGCCCCTCATCAAAAAGTTTTTGTGCAGATCTATATTCAAGTTCTGCTTTTTTAAAAAAAGATTCTTTTTCTGCCAAAAAAATTGAACAAATTGGATCTCCCTCTTTGACTAATGAACCTTGCTTAACCGGCAAAGAAATGACTCTTCCCGACGTTTCTGCTTTAAGCTCAACTTTTTTATCTGCTTCTGCAAATCCCTTAACTAGTATTTCCCTTGTGAAATCTTGTGAAACTTGTTCAATTACTCTGACCATTGATTCTTTTTCAACATAAGCTTCAAGAGTTTCTTCTTTTTCTACAAGCACGCCAGAGATCATCCAAATCAAAGCAAATCCTAAGAACATTGCAGACCACTCGATATTAGATCGAGTTAGCAAAACTTCCTTAATTGTGAGGAAATATTTATTTTTCATATTTTAAATAATGGGACTAAAACTGATTATATCAAGGTAATTTCAGGTAGATAAATTACTTTTGAAAGTGTCTTAAAATTAGTAATTTTTCTTAAGATTTTCTATAAAACTTAACTGCTGAGTTTTATCTAAAGAAGAAATATTTTCTTCTAACTTAGGCGTAGCTGGATTCTCGAATTTTTCTCCTGAAAGCCAAGCTTCAATCAATAAATCAAATTTATTTTCAAATTCTTTTAATGCAGTCTGTTCAGATTCGTTTTGAAGAAGAAACCATCCTGTTTTTAATCCAGCATGATAAACAATTGGATGAGACCAATTATGTTCAGTAGGCGCATCACAAAAAGTCGAAGCCTCTTTAAAGCATTTTTCTAGACTTAGAATGCCATTAGCTTCCAAAGTTAAGAATTTGCATTTTTGAAGAACAGAACTTAAAGACGGCAAGTATTCAGAAGTGCTCATAATGTCATCAATACTTTTAAAAATAATTTCATTTTTAAATAATGAAAGTTTTTTTAACCATAATTGTTTTGCCAGTTTGAGACTATCTGGATCAGGAAACGCCTTATGAAATTGGTTGTGATAAGTAATTTCTAGTTGAGTGAATACGACGTTGATTAAGTCTACAGGATTTTCTGGAATTTTAATTTTAGTATTCAACTGCCCACTCTTTATCTGTTAATCTGGAAATTATACCTGAGGACTTAGAATTATTTTTAAACCACCTATATTTTACGTGTTGGATAAATTTTGAATTCCATGAAGTCATAACCTGATTTGAATCAAGCCAATATATCTTGAATTCTGGTATTTGATCTTTAGCAAATTTTTCATCAATTCTGGCTAACTTTATAACATCCAAACAGTTTTGATTTGGCATCCAATCATGCGTCATTTTTTTAGGAGAAACATTGTCTTCGATAATGTTTTTATATCTTGCCCATTGTCTTCTGACATGATTTATGAAAATAGAATTCCATTCGTTAGATTTAAACTGTTTCTCTGTCCAATAAACTATAAATTCTGGAATACATTTTTTGATAAAATCAGATTCCATATCGGCAGATTCTAGAATTGATATTACGTCTTCAGACGGAGTCCAATCTTTTTCGATTAAAACCTTTTCTGCCTCAGTCTTTTCTTTTTTCTCTTCTTGTCGCCATGCCCTGATTAAATATTTAAGCAGTTGAAAATTTGTTTTAAAGTCTGATTCCAAATTTTTATTTGAGGCTTTGAAAAGGCTAGAATGAAACTGAATAAATTCCTCTGTCATACCGAGGCTTTTGGCCTGAGTAAGAACATCGTTATGAACTTTTAATTTAAGATCGTTATCGTTATTTTCTTTTTTTAAATTTGCTCTGATACTGTTTTTTAATACAAATTCGGAGTTTAATTTTTCAATCAACTCTAGTACTAATAATTTAGACAAAGCATTTTTAATTTTTTCTTGTGATAAAAAATTTAATTTTTTAAATAAACTTTCTTCATTAAGTTTGAAGCTTTCAATTAAACTTAAGATTATGGCTTCTTCAAGCCCTAAAGATGAGGCAATTTCTGGTGAAAAAAAAATTTTTTTTAAGTCTTTAGACATTACTCAAGCAGATTTCTCTAGATTTTTTCTTCTAGATTTTACTGCTGAAGCCAAGAGATTTAGCATGATTTCTGTATCTTCCCAACTAACACAAGCATCTGTAATGCTTTGTCCGTAAGTAAGATCTTCTTTTGGCCCAATAGACTGATTTCCTTCTATGAGATGACTTTCTATCATGACACCAAAAATGGACTCTTCGCCAGAAGAAATTTGGTCAGCAACATCTTTGTTGACTAACAACTGTTTTTTAAACTGCTTTTGACTATTGCCGTGACTCATATCTATCATCAATGCAGCTGGATTTCCTGACTTAGATAAAATACTGGAGGTTTCTTTGATAAATTTACTTTCAAAATTAGGCAATTTTCCACCTCGTAAAATAACATGACAATCTTTATTGCCTGATGAATTAAAAATTGCAGATTTTCCTTCTTTAGTTATTGAAAGGAAAATATGAGGCTGAGATGCCGAACCAATTGCATCTATAGCAACTTGGATGGAACCATTTGTAGAATTTTTAAAGCCAACTGGGCAAGAAAGACCTGAGGCAAGCTCTCTATGAACTTGACTTTCCGTTGTCCTCGCCCCGATTGCTCCCCAAGAGATTAAATCAGAAATATATTGCGGAGTAATAATATCTAAATACTCAGTAGCGGCGGGCAAGCCGATTTCATTAATCTCGAGAAGTATTTTTCTAGCTGCCCTAAGGCCTTTGTTAACATCATAACTATCGTCTAGATTGGGATCATTAATCAAACCCTTCCACCCAACTGTTGTTCTGGGTTTTTCAAAATAAACTCTCATAATAATTTTTAATTCAGAGCTTAATGAAGATTCTAAGCGCTTAAGTTTTTTTGCGTATTCAATTGCCGCTTTTGGGTCATGAATAGAACATGGACCAACTACAACAACAAGCTTGTCATCTTTGCCATGAATTATGTCTGAAATATTTTGTCTTGATTTAAAAACTAACTCTGAAACAGCCGGTGTAATAGGAAATTCTGATATAACTTCATTAGGAGGAGAGACCTCCAAAAGGCCTGTTATTCTGGTATTATCGGTCAAATATTGCATAACAAAGTTGTTGATTGTATCTATTCTATTCTAAATTGAAAATCAAAATTTAAAAAAAATGATAAAAATTAAATTAATTCAAGAAAATCCTGTTGTTGGAGATATTTCAGGAAATCTTGCCAAGGCGAAAGAAGAAATAATTATTGCGAAAAAAAATAACGTTAATTTGATAATTTTCAGTGAGATGTTTCTTTGTGGCTATCCTCCTGAGGACTTGGTTTTAAGGTCAGACTTTATAAAGAAGATAGAAGACTCAATTAAAGAATTAATCAAATTAACAGCAGATATCTCGGTAATTATGGGTGCGCCATCAAAGGAAAATGACAATATCTTAAATTCAGCTTATTTTTTAGAAAAAAATGAAGTAAAACTAATTTATTCGAAACAAATTCTACCAAATTATAAAGAATTTGACGAAAGAAGATATTTTAGTCCTGGAAAAGAAAATAAAATCATTGGATTTAATGGAATTAAATTTGGTTTATCTATTTGTGAAGATATTTGGTCGGAGGATTATGTTTCAAATTTAGTGTCTGAGGGCGCCGAAGCCATTATTAATTTGAGCGCGTCTCCTTTTACTATTTCTAAAAAAACGACCAGAGAAAAGATGCTTTCTTCTTACGTAAACAAACACAATGTTCCGATAATATACGTAAATCAGGTTGGAGGTCAGGATGAACTAGTTTTCGATGGATCATCGATGATTTTTTCTCCAAATGATACTCAAATTTTTAGTTTAAAAAGCTTTAAAAATGACACAAAAGAAATTGAAATAACAAAAAAAGAAAATTTAGAGCTTAATATCCTCGACAGTCAAGAAAATGATTATGATGAATTAGAAGATATCTACAATGCTTTGGTGTTGGGTACAAAAGATTATGTCGATAAAAATGGCTTCAAAGGAATCATTATAGGTTCGTCTGGAGGCATTGACTCAGCCTTAACAGCAACGATTGCTCACGATGCTTTAGGCGCTTCTAGAGTAAATACTGTAATGATGCCATTTGATTATACAGCTGACATGAGCATTGAGGATGCAAAAGAATTGGCAGATAACCTTTCTATCAATCATTCAGTCATTTCTATCAAAGAAATATATGAATCTTTTTTCAATGCTTTAAAACCCTCCTTTGAAAATACCGAAACGGATAAGACTGAAGAAAACTTACAATCTCGTTGCAGAGGTGTGACATTAATGGCTCTTTCTAATAAGTTGGGTTACTTGGTTCTTACTACTGGAAATAAAAGTGAGGCTGCTGTTGGATATTCAACTTTATATGGCGATACAGCAGGGGGTTTTTCCGTTTTAAAAGACGTAAGTAAAACCCTGGTTTATGAGCTATCGAAATATAGAAATTTAAAGAATGTAGTGATCCCAAAAAGGATAATTGAAAGAGCTCCTTCAGCTGAGCTAGCGCCGGATCAAAAAGATACAGATTCTTTGCCTGACTATAGTATTTTGGATCCTATCATTGAAATGTATGTCGAAATGGATTTGAGTCCAAATGACATAATAGCGAAAGGATACAAAGAGGAGGAAGTAAGAAGAATCTTGAGATTGATTGATTTAAACGAATATAAAAGAAGACAAGTTCCTATAGGAATTAAAATATCTGATAGAAACTTTGGAAAAGATAGAAGATATCCAATTACGAACGGTTGGAAGCCCTAAATGTGGGGTAGAAAAGTATAAAAAGCACTACATAGTGTGTAAAAAGCCTTTTTGCCTTATAATTGCGCTATATTTATGGATAAAACAACTGTTATTCAGCCAATACAAGCTGAATTTAACCTTGCAATTCTAAATGGCGAGGAGATATCTCTGCCCACAGATGATTTATACATCCCACCTAATGCACTAAAAATTTTTCTAGAATCTTTTGAGGGACCTTTAGACCTTCTTTTGTATTTTATAAAAAAACAAAATTTAAATATCTTAGAAGTAGATGTTTCAAAAATTACAGATCAATATGTTCAATACATAGAGTTGATGGAAAAAATACAGTTTGATTTGGTTGGAGAATATTTGGTGATGGCTGCCTATTTGACAGAAATAAAATCAAGGATGATGCTCCCTAAAGAATTTGATGAAGAAAATGAAGAAAATGATCCAAGATCAGAGCTTATTAGAAGACTTCAAGAGTATGAGCGTTACAAAGAAGCATCAAATAATCTTGAGGAATTACCAAGAGTTAATAGAGATTTTTATGTTGCATCTTCAGCTTTGCCTGAATTTCAATCTAAAGAGAACCTTCCTTCAGTTGATCTTTCTCAGATTGCCCAAGTATTTGCTGAATTGATCGAAAGGCAAAAATTAAACGTTAGCCATGTTATAGAATTTGAAAAACTTTCTACAAGAGAAAAAATGACCTACATATTAGAACTCTTGATAAATGAAAAATATTTAGATTTTTTTAAAATTTGTCTTAAAGAAGAAGGAAAAATAGGAATTATCGTAAACTTTTTAGCAATGTTGGAATTAGTAAAAGACTCTTTAATAACATTAATCCAGTCTGAAGATTTCGGTCAAATCCATTTATCGGCGAAAGAGGAAATTCATTAACATGAATGAAAATATTGAAAAGATAGTCGAATCTCTTTTGCTTTCGTCCTCGAGACCTCTCTCTGTGTCTGAAATTTTAAAAGTATTTGACGATGCCGAAGGAGTAGATATTGGAGACATTAAAAAAGCTTTAAGTAGTCTAAAAGAATTTTATTCAGATCGAAGTATTGAGCTTGTAAAAGTGGCAAATGGATTTAGGTTGAAAGCAAAGCAAGAATACTCAATGTGGATTTCCAAACTTTGGGAAACCAAACCTCAAAAGTATTCTCGCGCAATGATGGAAACTTTAGCCTTGATAGCCTATAAACAACCTATTACAAGAGCGGAAATTGAAGAAGTAAGAGGTGTTTCAGTCAGTAGTCAGATAATAAGAAATTTAATGGATAGAGGCTGGATAAAGGTAGTCGGCCATAGAGATGTTCCAGGAAGACCTTCATTGCTTTCTACAACAAAAGACTTTTTAGATGACTTGAATTTAAGGACGTTATCGGATTTACCTGACCTACCGGATATAGGAAACATTCCGGAAGAAGTGCAGATGCCACTTCTTATAGAAGAGCAAAAAGAGGAAAAAACCTCTATACAGGAATAAAAATGTCAGTGCGCCTGCAAAAGGCAATTGCTGATGCCGGCATAACTTCAAGGCGAAAAGCAGAAACGTTAATTGAATCTGGAAGAGTATTCTTAAATGATAAAAAGGCTAAATTGGGTGATAAATATCTTTCTGGAGATAAAATCTTTATCGATGGCAAAGAAATAAAATTTAATCAGCCTAAACAAAGGCTTATTATTTATCACAAACCAATCGGAGAGATATGCTCTAAATCAGGATATGGCAAACCTACTGTTTTCGACAATCTGCCTCCATTAAAAAACTCTAGATGGATTGCTTTGGGCAGATTAGATATAAATACCAGTGGGTTGCTTCTTTTTTCAAATGATGGAGTGCTGGCGAATCAAATAATCCATCCAAAAAAACAAGTAGAAAGAGAATATTTGGCTCGAATTAGAGGAAAACCTACGGATGAAGATCTAAAAAAGCTTCTAAATGGATTTAAGATAGAAGGAGATTTCTTAAAATTTACAGACATTGTTAGAGGAAGAACTACCAAGTCACACACCTGGTTTGCAATGGTCATTATGGAAGGAAAAAACAGAGCAGTGAGAAAATTATGGAATTCCCTTGGTTTTGAAGTTTCTAGATTAAAAAGAACAAGGTTAGGACACATCTTTTTACCTGCAGATCTTCCTTCCAGAAATTTTAGAGACTTAGAAGAAAAAGATATTAAAGTTTTTATTAAATAAAAGAAAGAATTTCTCTAATATTTTTTATGTTGAAACCTTTTGTGTTCAAGGGATAATTTCCTGTTTTTACATAACCATACTCAGCGAAAATAGGAGTAATTTTTGCGTTTTTAGCAGCTTCAAGATCTCGCCAATTATCTCCAATATAAACAGTTTCTTTGGCATTATGGTTTAACGCTTTAAGAGCGAAATTAAGTGGCGCAGGGTCAGGTTTTCGAAGGTTTTTTACGTCGTCAGGGCATACTAATATTTTTGCTTTTTTATCCCATCCCAAAGATTTAAAAATTTCTTCTGAAAATACTCTTGGCTTGTTAGTAACTATTCCCCAATTTATTTGCTTTTTTTCAAAATAAGAAATGACTTCTTCAACTCCGTCGAAAGATTCAGAATTCAAATAAACCTTTTCATATGCTTGTAAGAGAATATTTCTTTTTTCTTCAAAATTTTCATTTTGCTCGTCAATATCGAACCCAAGAGAAACTAAAGCGCCAGCTCCATCGGAAACCTTTTCTCTAACGTTCTCAAAGCTTTGAGAAGGTTTATTTTCTTTATCTAAAACCTCATTCAATGCGACATGAAACTCTCTTGCTGTATCTAAAAGTGTTCCGTCTAAATCAAAAAGAAATAAATTAAAATTTTTATTTAGATTTTTCTGCATGGATCATATAGTTGACATCAACATCCTTTCCAAGCCAATACTTTTTGGTAAGTGGGTTATAGCTCATACCTATAATTTCCTTAACCTCAAGATTTGAATTTCTCATCATATTTGAGAGCTCTGAAGGCTTAAGAAATTTTTTGAACTCATGTGTCCCTTTTGGCAATAAATTTAAAATATATTCCGCTCCAATAATTGCAAAAAGAAAAGATTTTGGATTTCTATTAATAGTTGAAAATACTATGGTGCCACCAGGCTTGCACAAATCGGAACAAGTTTTTACGAGCTGTTGTGGATCTGGCACATGCTCAATAGCCTCAAGACAAGTGACAACATCGAATGATTCTTTTTTTTCAGGTAGAAGATCTTCAGCTTCTCCATGTATATAAGTTACATCACAATTTGTTTTTTCAGCGTGAATCTGAGCAGTATTAATTGCAACGTCAGAAATATCTATTCCTGTAACGTTGGCTCCAAATTTATTTAGAGCTTCAACCAATAATCCACCTCCACAAGCAACATCAATTACATTTTTGTCTTGCAGGTTAACTTTTTCTGATACGTAGTTTGATCTAAGGGGATTGATAACGTGCAAAGGCGCAAACTTACCGTAAGGATCCCACCATTCGTCAGCTATCTTATTAAATTTTTCTTTTTCAGAAGGATCGATATTCATTAGAAGAGCATTATGTTAGATTTAATAGTTTTTTGTAATTAAAATTGTGTAAATTTATATTCATATGAAAATTTTCTTTCCGAAAGAGGCTATGGTAGAAAAAAGAATTTCTATTACACCTGATTTTTTAAAAAAATATATCGCAAACGGTTTTCAAGTTTCCATAGAAAAAAGCATGGGCGAACATCTTGGATTTTTGGATGACAACTTTAAAGAACTAGGCGCAGAGATTGTTGAAAGAAAAAAAGGTTTTTTAGAAGCAGATATAATTTGTTCGGTAAACAAGCTTAGCGAAGAAGATTTAACAGAGATAAAAGAAAATTCATTAATTGTTAGTTTCTTAGATCCTTTTAATGATCAGGAATTAGTTGAAAATTTAAGAGTAAAAAAAATCTCTTCTATAAGTATGGAATTAATTCCTAGAACTACAAGAGCTCAAAAAATGGATGCCTTAAGTTCTCAAGCTAATTTAGGAGGTTACGCAGCAGTATTGATAGCTTCGAATATTTTATCTAAATCCTTTCCTATGATGATGACAGCCGCGGGAACAATTTCGCCGTCTAAAGTTTTTGTAGTGGGGGTTGGAGTTGCTGGACTTCAAGCCATAGCTACAGCCAAAAGGCTGGGTGCTAAAGTCGAAGCATTTGACACAAGACCAGTAGTTGAAGAACAAGTCAAATCCTTAGGAGCAAGATTCGTTAAAATTGATATTGGAGAGACAGAGGAAACGGCGCAAGGTTACGCAAAGGAATTATCGGAAGAACAAATAAATTTACAAAGAGCTGGAATGAAAAAAGCATGCTCAAATTCAGATGTAATAATTACAACTGCGCAAGTTTTTGGCAGAAAAGCTCCAGTTATTATCACATCAGACATGATTGAGGATATGCAACCAGGAAGTGTAATTGTGGATATGGCGGTTGGAACAGGAGGCAACGTAGAAGGTTCAGTACCAGACGAAAATCTAGAGCTAAATGGGATAACTATTGTTGGAAATACTAATCTTCCTGGAGAGGTTGCTATCCACGCAAGTCAGGTCTATTCCGCTAACATTTTTAATCTGATCGATGAATTTTGGGATCAGAAAAATTCTATTTTGGAGATAACAACATCTGATGAAATTTTATCCGGGTGTTTGGTAACACATAAAGGAGAATTTGTGAATTCAATGGTTAAAGAGAGGTATAGCTAATGGATAGTCTTTTTATATTATTATTATTTGTTTTAATTTTGGCCATCTTTTTAGGTTTTGAATTAATCAATAAAGTTCCATCAACACTTCATACACCACTTATGTCAGGAGCCAACGCAATATCGGGAATTACTATTGTTGGTGCAATTCTTTCATCTGGCTCTGAAAGCGTTGTCTTAACAACAATTTTAGGAACTGGCGCAGTTTTTTTCGCAACAATAAATGTTGTTGGCGGGTATCTAGTTACTAACAGAATGTTAGGAATGTTTAAAAAGAAATGAACATATTTTTTCAATCAGAACTTTTTGTTAATCTGTCATACATATTAGCTTCAATTCTATTCATTTTTGGTCTGAAGATGCTGAGTTCTCCAGAGACTGCCCAAAGAGGTAATCTGATTTCTGCTTTAGGTATGTTGTTAGCAATCATAGTTACCTTAATGAGTAATAGTATTATTTCATACCAGTGGCTTTCCATAGCTTTAATTGCAGGTGCATTAGTAGGAGCTTCAGCCGCATCATTTGTAAAAATGACAACCATGCCAGAATTAGTAGCTTTATTTAATGGTTTCGGTGGAATTGCCAGCTTGTTAGTTGGGTCTGCAGAATTTTTAAATATTACTTCATCTTTGAGCAGCATTGCTTTGACTGCTGTATTTTTAACCGTTTTGATTGGCGGAGTAACTTTTTCTGGAAGTTTATTAGCTTTCGGAAAGCTTTCAGAAATTATTGATGGCAAGCCTTTTCAATATATTGGTCAAAGGGTTGTTTTAGGCACGTTTGTCATTTTTGCTTTCATTATGGGAATTGAAATAGTTGCCGACAGCGGTTTACTAGGAATCTCAAGATTCTATCTTTTAATTTCTTTGATCTTCTTTGCCCTAGTATTGGGCATTCTACTTACTGCTCCAATTGGCGGAGCCGATATGCCAGTCATTATTGCTTTATTAAATAGTTATTCGGGGGTTGCAGCCGCAGCAGCAGGTTTTGTAATAAACAATAATGTACTTATCGTTGCTGGGTCTTTAGTTGGAGCAAGCGGCCTAATTTTGACAAATATTATGTGTAAAGCCATGAATAGATCATTGATGAATGTTCTTTTTGGAGGTTTTGGAGCGGTCTCATCCTCAGGAGCTAATACTTCCGGAGAAATTCAAGGAGAAGTCAAACCTATTAATACTTCTGATGCATATCTGATTCTGGAAGCAGCAAATTCTGTTTTATTTGTTCCTGGATATGGAATGGCAGTATCACAAGCTCAACATAGTGTTAGAGAATTAGGCGAATTGCTCGAAGAAAACGGCTGTGAAGTAAATTATGGCATACATCCTGTGGCTGGAAGAATGCCTGGACACATGAATGTGCTTTTAGCAGAAGCAAATGTTTCTTATGACTTATTGGTTGAGCCTGACGACGTTAATCCGATTATGGATACTGTAGATGTTTGTGTCGTTATTGGCGCTAATGATGTTGTTAATCCAGATGCCAGAGAGAATGAAGGAAGCCCTATCTATGGCATGCCTGTTATAGAAGTAGACCGAGCAAAAACAGTTTTTATTCTTAAAAGATCGATGGCTTCAGGGTTTGCTGGTATAGACAATCCACTTTTTCTAAAAGAAAATTCAAGAATGCTTTTCGGAGATGCAAAAGAATCCATTTCTACTTTAGTGTCCGAATTTAAGTCATAAATCAAGCAATTTTAAAACCTTAAATATGCCACTAGATGGTATAATTTAACCTTTGAAATTACTTATTTTTTTTAAAAAAAAATTAACCTTTTTTAATTCAAATTCCAAATTTTATGGACGATATAGCTAAAGAAATAATTCCTATAAATATAGAAGAAGAGCTTAAAAATTCCTATATGGAATATGCTATGAGCGTTATTGTTGGTAGAGCATTGCCAGACGCAAGAGATGGTTTAAAGCCTGTTCATAGAAGAACTTTATTTGCCATGGATGTATTAAACAATAACTGGAATTTAGCGCATAAAAAATCTGCAAGGATAGTTGGAGATGTTATTGGTAAATATCACCCTCATGGGGACGGCGCAGTGTACGAAACAATTGTAAGAATGGCTCAAGATTTTGCTTTGAGATATCCACTTGTTGATGGACAGGGTAATTTTGGATCTATGGACGGCGACGGAGCTGCTGCAATGAGGTATACCGAAGTTAGAATGGCTAAAATTACTCAAGAACTTTTAGCAGATTTAAATAAAAACACGGTTGATTTTGTAGAAAATTACGATGGAACAGAGCTTATTCCAGATGTACTGCCAACAAAAATACCAAATCTTTTAGTAAACGGTTCGGCAGGAATTGCAGTAGGAATGGCTACTAATATGTTGCCTCATAATTTGACTGAATCAATAGATGCAAGCCTTGCCTTACTTGAAAATCCAAATTTAGAAATTGATGACTTGATTAAAATAATTCCTGGCCCTGATTTTCCAACTGGAGGAATTATAAATGGCTCTTCAGGTTTAATTGATGCTGCTAAAACTGGGAAAGGACGAATAGTCCTTAGAGCAAAAGCCGAAGTGGAAACTGATTCTAAAGATAAATCTAAAATAGTAATTTCTGAAATTCCCTATCAGCAAAATAAAGCCAGATTAGTCGAAAAAATCGCTCAGCTAGCGAGAGATAAAAAAGTCGAAGGTATGTCTGAAATCAGAGACGAATCAGATAAAGAAGGAGTAAGAATCGTAATAGATATTAGATCTGGACAGAATCCAGAAGTGATTTTGAATAATTTGTATTCTCTTACTCCTCTTGAGAGTGCTTTTGGAGTAAATAATGTTGCATTAGTTAACAAAACTCCAAAACTTCTGAATCTAAAAGACCTGTTAGAAATTTTTATTGCTCATAGAAGAACTGTTGTCTCAAGACGAACTGAATTTGAACTGAACAAAGCTAAGGATAGAGGACATATTCTTGAGGGGTTAGCTGTTTCCTTGGCAAACATAGATCAAGTAATAGATTTAATTAAAAAATCAAAAGATCCTCAAATTGCTAAAGAAAAACTTTTGTCAAAAAAGTGGAAGGCTGGAGTGGTTTCGAAATTAATCAAAAATGCTGGAGCTATTACTACTAAACCAGATTTTTTAAGTGATGATTTTGGTTTATCAGCCTCAACTTACAAATTGTCTTCTCTTCAAGCTCAAGCTATTTTAGATTTAAGGTTACAAAAGTTAACTGGTTTAGAGCAAGATAATTTAGTAAAAGAGTACGAAGAAATTTTACTGGAAATAAAACATCTTCAGCAGATCTTAGAAGATCCATCTGAATTGAAACGTGTCATAAAAGACGAATTAACAGAAATTAAAGAATTATATGGTGATGATAGGAAAACTCCGATCGAAGAAAGACTTGACCTATCAACAGAAGATTTAATTAAGCCCGAAGATATGGTTGTTACTATTTCTCACGCAGGGTATGCAAAGACGCAACCTCTAGAAGTATATCAATCGCAAAAAAGAGGAGGCGTTGGAAAGGCAGCAGCATCAGTTAAAGAAGACGATTTTGTCGAACAATTAATTGTTGCAAATACTCATAGGACACTTTTATGTTTTTCAAATTTAGGGAAAGTTTATTGGTTGAAAGTTTATGAAATTCCACAAGCTTCCCGAGCTGCAAAAGGAAGACCTTTAGTCAATTTAATTCAATTAGATGATTCAGAGAGAATTACCAGTTTGTTAAATGTTGAAACTTTTGATTCTGATGGATTTGTCTTTATGGCAACTAAAAATGGAGTAGTTAAAAAAACTCCTATCGGGGATTTTAAACTACCTAGAAAATCAGGAAAAAGAGCAATTAAATTAGATAATTCTGACGAATTAGTTGGAACTGCTATAACGAATGGAACTAATGATTTAATGTTAATTAGCGATGCCGGAAAAGCGGTATATTTTAATGAGAAAGATGCTAGGCCAATGGGGCGAGACACCAGAGGAGTTAAAGGAATTACTTTAGAAGAAAAACAGTCGGTAATTGCTTTGATAATGCCTAATAATGATAATGAGATTTTAACAGTATCAGAGAATGGCTTCGGAAAGCGCTCCAAAGTGGAAGATTTTAGAAAAACAAAAAGGGGAGCTAAGGGAGTAATAGCCATGCAGCTGTCTGAGAGGAACGGTAAATTAATATCTGCGAATCAAGTTTCTGAAGAAAATCAAGTGATTCTTATTTCAAATAAAGGAACTTTAGTAAGAACAAAGGTGTCAGAAATTAGTGTGATAGGAAGAAATACTCAAGGCGTGAGAGTGATTAAATTAAAGGCCAACGAAAAATTAAACGGTATGGCTTTAGCAATAGAAAACGATTAGGAAATTTATAAAAATGTCTAGAAAATATAATTTTTGTGCTGGCCCATCAGCCTTACCAACGGATGTCCTAAACGATTTAAAAGAAGAGATTTTGGATTTTCAAGGTTACGGCCTTTCAACTATGGAAATGAGTCATAGAAGCAAAGAGTTTGTTGAAATTGCTGAAACGGCAAAACAAGACCTGATTGACTTGTTGCAAGTAAATAATGACTACGAAGTTTTATTTATTCAAGGTGGAGCATCTTTACAATTTTCAATGGTTCCAATGAATTTATTGAAAAGTTCTAACTCTTCTTGTGATTATTTAGATGTAGGACAATGGTCTATTAAAGCGATTAAAGAAGCAAAAAAATATGGGAATGTAAATGTCGCAGCTTCTTCAGCAGATATTTCATATAAAAAATATCCTAATCCAGAAAGTTGGAACTTAAATAGCGAATCAGATTATTTACATTTAGTAATGAACGAAACGATTGATGGGGTTTGTCTTCGAGATTTTAATAACTTACCCAGCTCAAATATAGTTGCAGATTGTTCTTCATGTATTCTTTCAGAGCCAATGGACATTTCAAAATTTGGATTAATATATGCTGGTGCTCAAAAAAATATAGGACCCGCGGGGCTTGCAATTATTATTATTAAAAAAGACTTACTAGAAGAACATCCTCACTTACCAGCGATGATGAATTATAAAACTTATGCAGATTCAGATTCTATGTACAACACACCTCCTACCTTTGCTTGGTACCTATCAGGAAAAGTTTTTAAATGGTTAAAGAAAAATGGGGGACTAACGAACCAAAAAAAGGTCAATGAGTCAAAATCTACAAAGCTTTACTCTTTTATCGATGGAAACGACTTCTATTTTAACGATGTAGATAAAAATTCCAGGTCAATCATGAATGTTCCTTTTTTGTTGAAAGATGATTCATTAAACTCAATGTTTTTATCTGAATCAGAAGATGCTGGATTATTAAATCTTGCTGGTCATAGATCTGTAGGAGGTATGAGAGCAAGTATTTACAATGGGGTAAGTGAAGAAGCGGTTAGTGCATTAATTGACTTCATGAAACTCTTTGCTGAAAAAAATGGTTAATAAGAAAACAAAAAAAGCAAACCTAAACCTTATTAGAAAACAAATTGACGAGGTAGATAATTCTATCCTTAAGCTTCTTTCTAAAAGAGCAAATTTAGTAGTAGAAGCAGGTAAGAGCAAAGAAAATATTGGCGATACTTCATATTACAAACCTGAGAGAGAAGCTAAAATAATCAATACACTCATTTCAAAGAATAAAAGTAAATTAAATCAAAATCACATTAAAAATATTTACAGAGAAATTATTTCAGCTTGTTTTTCATTAGAAAAAAAAATTCAAGTTTTCTTTCTGGGGCCTCAAGGGACATATTCAGAATTAGCTGCAATAGATCATTTTGGTCGATCGGCAAAAAGAGTTTCTTGCTCTGATATTGCCCAAATTTTTACCAAAATTAACGAAGAAAATTCCTTTGGAATTGTCCCTGTAGAAAACTCTTCAGAAGGCTCAGTGAACCAAACCTTGGATTGTCTTCAAAGTCAAAATTTGTTCATTTGTGGAGAATTAGAATTATCTATAAAGCACGCATTACTGAGTAAATCAGACAATCTTAATATCATTTCAACGATATATGGACACGAACAAGCGCTTTCTCAATGCAAGCTATGGCTAGGTAAAAACTTGCCAAACGTCAGATTAATATCTGTAGAAAGTAGTGGCGTTGCCATTGAAAATGCAAAAAAATCTAAAACCGTCGCTGCAATTGCACATGCTTCAAATTCCAAAGAATTTAAGTTAAAAATTTTAAAGAGAAATATTGAAGATCAAAAGAATAACACCACGAGATTTTTTGTTGTTGGAAAAATAAAAGCTAAAAAAAGCGGAAAAGACAAAACTTCTATTTTAATTTCTTTGGATAATAAACCGGGAGCACTGTCCAAAGTTTTGAAAGTTTTCGAATCGAGCAAAATTAATTTATCTCATATTCAGTCTAGACCAAATAAATCAGATAAATGGCAGTATTCATTTTTCCTAGATTTTGAAGGTCATTTTGAAGATGTCAAAGTAAAAAATCTAATGAAAAAATTATCTTCAGTCACTCAAAGTCTTAAATTCTTGGGGTCTTACCCTAAATCTTTTTAATGTCTGATTCTCTTTTAGATAGAGCAAATAAAGGCATATTAGGCCTTAAGCCATATGAGCCTGGAAAGCCCATAGAAGAAACTCAAAAAGAACTTGGGCTTCAAAAAATAATAAAGTTAGCCAGCAATGAAAATCCCTTGGGCATAAGTCCTAAGGCACTAAATATAATTTCTTCTTATGACGATTTAAATAGATATCCTGATGGAAATGCAACAAATTTTAAAGAAAAAGTCTCTCAAGAAGAAGGAGTAAAAACTTCTATGATTACGGTAGGAAATGGATCAAATGATTTGATAGAGTTCGTTTCCAAATGTTTTCTTTCTGAAGGTGATAATGCAATTTATTCTCAACATGGTTTTGCTATTTATCCTTTGGCTATTAAGTCAACTGGAGCAAAAGCAATTAAGGCAAAAGCCAAAGATTGGGGCCATGATTTATCCTTGATGAAAGATTTAATTAATGAAAATACTAAAGTAATTTTCTTAGCATCTCCTAATAATCCTACAGGAACCATTCTAGAGTCAGATAAAATTATTGAATTTTTAGATGATATACCATCTAATATTGCTGTATTTGTAGACCAAGCCTACTTTGAATATATACAGGAAGATAAATATAAAGTTCCTTTTAAGCTAGTCGAAAAATATAAAAATTTAATAATTTCGAGAAGCTTTTCAAAAGCTCATGGATTAGCTGCTTTAAGACTTGGCTATGCAATAAGCTCAGAAGAGATTGCTGAGTTTTTAAACCGAGTTCGACAGCCTTTTAATACTAATTCTTTAGCTCTTGCTGCTGGAATCGAGGCTATAAGAGATAAAGATCACATTGCACAATCTGTAGAAATAAATAAATCTGGAATGCAAAAAGCTATTGATGCATTTGACTCTTTGGGTTTTGAATATATTGCATCTTTTGGAAATTTTATAAGTTTTGATTCGAAAAAAGATTCTGATTCAAGTTTTGATTTCTTTTTAAAAAAAGGCATTATTCTGCGATCCTTAAAAGTCTATGAAATGCCAAATCATCTCAGAGTATCAATTGGTTTGGATGAAGAGATGAACGCATTTATTAAAGTTTTAGAAGAATATAAAAAGGCGCTTTAGATGCTGGATAAAAGTATTCAAGTAGGAATAGTAGGATTAGGAATGATAGGCGGTTCTATCGCTAAATCATTAACAAAAAAAGGTTATAAAGTTTTTGCAGACGATCTAGACAAAAACTCTCTATCAAGCGCTTTAAGTGAAGGATCAATAGATGGATTTTTAGAGGATTTAAATTGCAATAATAACTTTATTCTAATTTTTACAGTTCCGATCTTATCTGCAAGCAAAGAACTTTTAAAAAATAAAGAACTTATTTCAAAAGCCTTATTAGTTTCTGATGCTTTAAGTGTGAAAGGCTCTCTTAGAAAAGAAATAGATAAAAATAAAATAAATACTAAAAATTTTGTTCTCTCCCATCCAATAGCCGGTTCTGAAAAAAGTGGTTACATACATTCAAAAGAAGATTTATTTAAAAATAAAATTGTCGTTGTTACAAAGTTACAGGATTCATCTAAAACTTCCATAGATATATGTTACGGTTTGTGGGATCTTTTAGGAGCAAAGACAATTAATTTGAATTCTGAAGACCACGATAAGTACTTTTCTAAAACTAGTCATCTGCCCCATCTAATAGCATTCGCTCTTATATCTATGATCTCTAAATCTGATCAAGTTCAAAAAGATATTTTTACCGGAGGCGGTTTAAAAGATTTTACGAGAATTGCATCTAGCGATCCCAAAATGTGGGAAGATATTTTTTTATCTAATCAAATCAATATCCTTAAAGCTTTGAAAAGATTTAAATCTGAGCTTGGGGAATTAGAAAAACTAATAGAAGATAAAGATTCAGATAAAATTAATAAATTTATCAAAGACGCAAAGAAATTCAGAGATTCTTTGATTTAAGATGGATATTAAAGCACTCAAGAGTTCTAATCTAAAAGGTAAAGTAAGCATTCCTGGAGATAAATCAATTTCCCACAGATCAATAATTCTCTCTTCTATAGCGGAGGGCATTTCTGAAATATCAGGATTTTTAACTGGTCAAGATTGTTTGGCTACTCTAAATGCTTTTAAAAAAATGGGAATAAAAATTGATCAACATGATAGACATATCAGAGTTCATGGACTTGGCTTGAACGGTTTAACAAAACCTAGTGAGGATTTAAATTTAGGCAACTCAGGTACTTCTATGCGTCTTTTAGCTGGTCTACTATCAGGTCAAAATTTTTCTTCAAACTTAAAAGGAGATAGCTCATTGAGTTCTAGGCCAATGAATAGAATTATTAAGCCTTTAAATAAGATGGGGGCATTAATCTCTCTAGAAGGAGATACGGCACCAATTTTTATAAAACCTTCTAGAAAATTAAATGGAATATCTTATGAGTTACCAGTCGCAAGTGCCCAAGTGAAATCTTGCATTATGCTGGCCAGTTTATATGCGCAAACTGAAACAACAATTATAGAAAATCATCAGACCAGAAATCATACAGAAAAAATGTTTAAAAAGTTTGGTATAGAAATTAAGGAAAAGTATGAGAATAAGCAAAAAATTATCAAAGTTTCTCCCCCTAAAAAATTGAATCCAACAAATATAAAAATTCCTGGGGATTTTTCTTCAGCATCATTTTTAATTGTTGCCGGACTAATTATTCCTAATTCTGAAATAATAATTAAAAACGTTGGAATAAATTCTTCAAGAACAGCTCTTTTAAAAGTTTTAATTGAAATGGGAGCAGATATTCAAATAAATAATGTCAAAGATGATTTCGAAAAAACAGCTGATATTTTAGTTAGAACCTCTGAACTTAAAGCTCTAGTTTTAGATGAAGATCTTGTGCCAAATCTTATTGATGAATTACCAATTCTTTTCATTGCTGCATCTTTTGCAAATGGTAAGACCATAATAAGAGGTGCTGAAGAGCTCAGAGCGAAGGAGTCAGACAGGTTAGAGGCAATGAGTGATTCTTTAGGAAATCTAGGCATCGAATTCAAAAATTATCGAGATGGGATAGATATTTTTGGGAAAGGAAGGTTTAAAAGTTCAGTGACAATTGATTCATTCGGTGATCATAGAATTGCCATGGCTTCTTCAATAGCTTGTTGTATGCTTGATGGTGCAAATACGATTAAAAACGTAGAAAATATTCAAACTTCTTTTCCAGGATTTATAGAAACTTGCAATTTTCTTGGTCTAAAAGCTGAATTATTAAAATGAAAAATTCAAAAATTATTACCATCGACGGGCCAAGTGGTGTAGGCAAGGGCACCTTGGCAAAGAACCTCGCTGACGAGTTAGATTGGATTGTCCTTGATAGTGGTTCGCTCTATAGAATGGTTGGATATCTATCTTTGTACTTAGATACTAGGGATTTTTCTGAGATAAGAGAAAAAATTAATAAAGAAGAGATTTTTTTTAAATTTATCGATAAAAATTCAAATATTTCTCTCTTTCTTGGAAAGGATGACCTTTCAGAGTTTATTAGAAATGAGGAAGTAGCTAAGCTTGCCTCTGAATTTGCTGTTCTACCTGAGGTAAGAGATTATCTTTTCAATATTCAAAGGGGATTTATGGCTAAAGGCAAAGGGCTTATCGCTGATGGAAGAGATATGGGTACGATTGTATTTCCAGAAGCAAAACATAAGTTTTTCATAACTGCATCTGCAGAGGAAAGAGCAAGAAGAAGAGAGAATCAGTTGAAAGAATTGGGATTGAGCGTTAATATGCGCATCCTTCAGAAGAGAATTGAAGAAAGAGATAACAAAGACTCATCTCGAGAGATATCCCCTTTAATTCCATCTGAGGATGCAGTAGTTATAGATTCCTCTAATATTGGAATTTATGAACTAAAAGATAAGGTTTTAAAATTAATTAGGAGTTAAATGGAACAATCAACCTTTTCAAAGATGCTAGATGAAAATTTAGACACTTTGAATTTTAAAGTTGGCTCACTAATATCTGGTGTCATAGTCGATTTAACAGACGATTGGGTAGTCGTTCATGTGGGTTTAAAATCAGAGCCCATTATTGCAAGAAATGAGTTTTTGGCTGATGAAGCAGACAAAAAATTAGAGATCGGCGATCAAGTAAAGGTAACTCTTGAAGCCATTGAAGACGGCCATGGTTCTACTAGAGTTTCAAGACTAAGAGCCATGCATGATGAGAGCTGGTCTAAACTTGAAGAATCTCTCAGCACAGGCACAATTATTAAGGGCTATATTACTGGCAAGGTAAGAGGCGGCATGACAGTCGAAGTTGGCGGAGTAAGAGCTTTTCTTCCAGGTTCTTTAGTTGACTCTAGGCCATTGGAAAGTTTCGACCATCTAGAAAAATCCTTTCAAGATTTCAAAGTAATCAAACTAGATAAAGATAAAAGTAATGTTGTTTTATCCAGAAAAGCTGTTCAAGAAGACATTAACTCCGAAGAAAGAGAAAAAATCTTTGCCACTATTCAAGAGGGGTCTCAGATTTCTGGTGTTATTAAAAACTTAACAGATTATGGTGCTTTTGTAGATTTGGGAGGCATAGACGGGCTTTTACATATCACTGATATTACATGGAAAAGGATTAATCATCCCTCTGAAGTTTTATCAGTTGGAGAGGAGTTAGATTTAAAAGTCACTAAGTTTGATAAAGAAAAATCTAGAATCTCTCTTGGTTTAAAACAGTTATCTGAAGACCCCTGGGAAAATATCAAAGAGACCTATCCTATAAATTCTATAAATAAAGCAAAAGTATCAAGCCTAACGGATTATGGATTTTTTGCTGAATTAGATTCAAATACTGAAGGATTAGTGCATGTATCTGAAATCGACTGGACAAATAAAAACATTCACCCCTCAAAGGTTGTAGCTGCAGGAGACGAGGTCGATGTAATGGTGCTAGAGATAGATATCGAAAAAAGAAGAATTTCTTTGGGCATGAAGCAATGCATGGAAAACCCTTGGTTAGTTTTTGCTGATAATCATAGTTTGGGAGATAAAGTCCAAGGCGAGGTAAGCTCACTAACTGATTTTGGTATGTTTGTAGGGTTGGATGGTGGAATAGACGGTCTAATTCATCTTTCTGATTTATCTTGGACGGAAAAAGAAGAAGAGGCGGCAAAAAACTATAAAAAAGGCCAAAAAGTGGAAGCCACAATACTAGCTATGGATGCGCATAAAGAAAGAATCTCTTTAGGAATCAAACAATTAACTGAAGATCATTTTGAAACTTTTGCTAAAGCTAATCCCAAAGGTGCTAAATTGGTTGCTAAGGTGACTAGTATTGAAGAAGAATTAATTAACTTAACTGTCGGCCCTGATATTCCTGCTGTTTTGAAGATTAGAGAGGTTAAGGATAATATTCCTGAAGTCGGATCAGAAATAGAAGCTTTAGTTACTTCCATTGGCAGAAAAAATAGATTGATAAACTTATCTATTCGAGCTATGGAAAAAGCCGAAGAAAAATCAATTCTTAAAGAAAATTTAGAAAAGAATAAAGAAATAGAAGCTTCTAGCAAAACGTCTATAGGTGATTTAATCAAAGACGAAATAGAAGAAAGTTCAACCAAAAAAGATGAAGAAGTCTGATCTTCTGGAAAATTTTAAAAAAAAGTTAACTCATTTATCAAACATAGATTCAACTACCTCATTTGAATTAATTTTAAAAGCTATCGGCGAATCTCTCGAGAAGGGAGAAAGAATGGAAGTAAGAGGTTTTGGTTCTTTGTCAACTAGAATAAGAAAGCCTATGAGAGGGAGAAATCCTCAATCTGGCGAAGCAATAGAATTATCGGAAAGAAAAGTTCCATATTTCAGAGCATCTAAGGAATTAAATCAAAAGCTAAACTAACTTATTTTTTGCCATCAACTGATATAATTTTCCTTGTGAAATACCTATATCTAATATTCTTTTTATCAGTTTTAGGATATCTAATTTTATTTTTTAATTTAAATAGTTCTTTCGTAGATTTAGATTTTTATTTTTATGAACTTAGTGGAACAACTTTAGGATTTATAATTTTAGGTGCATTCTTTTTAGGAATGATTATGAGCTACTTATTGCAACTCCCAATTTTATTGAGAAAGAGAAAAATAAAACCAAAAAATAATGACAGTTAAGCTAAAGCCTAAGCAGACAATAATTGCCCTTGATGTAAGTTCTTTGGAAGAAATTAAAAGTTTACTTGCTATTATCGATAAAGATTTATTTAGATTAAAGGTTGGAAAACAACTCTTTACTTCTCAAGGGCCTAAGGCAATAGATGAATTAAGAACTTTAGGTTTTGACATATTTCTAGATCTAAAACTTCATGACATTCCTAATACCGTCTCAAAGTCTTTAGCAAATATTTGTAATTTAGGAGTTTGGATGTCAAATATTCATTTATTAGGCGGACAAGAGATGATTCAAGAAGCATCTGCTACAGTAAAAAAATCAAACAGCGACATGATTTTGGTTGGAGTGACTATTCTGACAAGTTTGAATAAGAATAATTTAGTCGAACTGGGTTTTAACTCAAGTGCAGAAGAAATAGCAATAAATTTAGCTAAATTAGGAAAACAAAATGGCGTTGATGGGGTTGTTTGTTCCATAGAGGATGTAAGTGGAATTAAAGCTTCCTTGGGGGGTGATTTTCTATCAGTTACACCTGGAGTGAGAATGTCTCAAGACAATGATGATCAGAAAAGATCTGGATCTATATATAACGCGATTCAATTCGGTACAGATTTTGTTGTAGTAGGAAGAGAAATTACTCAATCTAAAAATCCAGAAGGAGTTTTAAAAAAAATAGAATCTTTGATAGTTTAAAAATGAATTTTTTAAAAATAAAGATACTTCTTTTAATTACTCTTTTTGTAGCTTGCTCTGAATCAAATCATTCTAAAGATAATGGCGTGGTAGTTACGAGACACTACTTAGCATCTGATGTTGGAGCTCAAATCTTAAAAGAGGGTGGAAATGCTTTCGATAGCTCAATTGCAGTAGCATTCGCTCTAGCAGTAGTAAATCCTTCTGCAGGCAATTTAGGCGGCGGTGGATTTGTTGTTTATCTTAAAAATAATAAACTTTTTACCATTGATTACAGAGAAAAAGCGCCAATAAAATCTTCCAGAGATATGTACTTAAATTCAGAGGGCGATGTTATAAAAGGATTAAGTCTGGAATCATATTTAGCATCAGGAATACCAGGAACAGTAGCAGGGTTAATTCAACTGCATAAAGATGAAGCTTCAATGCCTTTAGAAAAGTTAATTGCTCCTGCAATAGTTTTAGCAAATGAAGGATTTCAATTATCAAATTTTCAAGCTCAATATTTAAATAAATATGCTAAAAAATTTAAAAAAAATAAAGAAGCAGAAAAAATTTTTGTCAAAAAAGGAGGATGGAAAGAAGGCGATATTCTTATCCAAAAAGATTTAGCTAAATCTTTATCTTTAATATCTAAAAATGGAAGTAGAGCTTTTTATGACGGCGATATAACAAAAAAAATTCTCAAGGATTTCAAAGAAAATGAAGGAATATTTATTAAAGAAGATTTTTTAAACTATGAGATTAGAAAATTAGAACCTCTTTGTGGCTCTTATAAATCTTACCAAATATGTTCTATGCCGCCTCCTAGTTCTGGAGGAGTTGCGATCATACAGATGTTAAATATACTTGAAAATTTTGACATAAAAAATTATTCGCATGGTTCTTTAGAATATATTTATTTATTAAAAAATATTATGAGCTTTGCTTACGCCGATAGGTCTGTCTTTCTTGGAGATCCAGATTATTTTAATATTCCCGTAGATAGGTTAGTGTCTAAGGATTATGCTAAAAAAATAGCAGAAAAAATTAAAAATAAAGAAACCACCAAAATACAGCCAGGGATGTTGATGAAGGAAAGTGATGAGACAACGCACTTTTCTATTATCGATAAATGGGGCAATTCTGTGAGCAATACTTATACTTTAAATAGTGCCTATGGCTCTGGGATAGTAGTAAAGGATACTGGAATTTTAATGAATAATGAAATGGATGATTTTTCGCAGAAACCTGGATACCCAAATTTTTATGGACTCATAGGCTCAGAGGCTAATAAAATTGAACCAAAAAAAAGCCCATTATCTTCCATGTCTCCCGTAATAGTTACCAAAGATAATATTCCTTATCTTATTACTGGCTCTCCTGGAGGCTCAACAATTATTAATTCTGTTTTTCAAGAAATAATTAATATTTTAGATTTTGAAATGACTCTTGAAGAGTCATCAGATAAAAATAGAATTCATTATCAGTGGCAGCCAGATATTATATTTTATGAGGATCTGAAAACGGATGTTCTTAAAGAATTAGAATTCGATTTCATTTTAAGAAAAAGAAAACTTGGAGAAATTCAATCAATTTTAAAAACTTCAGAGGGTTATAAAGGATATTCTGATTTAAGAAGACCAGATGGAAAGTCAATTGAAATTCACTAATAAAAAAGAAATATTTAATAAAAAAATTGAATTACCAGAAGATTCGGGGATTTATCAGTTTTATGACGAATACGAAAAGCTTTTGTATGTGGGTAAAGCCAAAAATTTAAAAAATAGAGTTTCAAGTTACTTGAACAAAGGAGCAAATAAAAAAGCTTCTTTATTGAGAAATCAAATTAGATACCTTGAACTAATAATAACTAAAACCGAATCAGATGCTTTAATTTTAGAACAAAGCTTAATAAGAAAAAAGAAACCTCCTTTTAATGTTCAATTTAGGGATGATAAATCTTATCCAATGATTCACATATCATCTAATAAGGAATTTCCAGAAATTTACGTTTCTAGAAAAAAACAAAAAGAAGGTGTTTCATTTGGTCCTTATGCAAATGTAAATGCCATGAGAAAAAATATTGAAATAATTCAAAAAGTATTTCAAATAAGAAATTGCAAAGACGTAAATTTTAGAAACAGATCAAGACCCTGTATAGAGTATCAAATTGGAAAATGTTCAGCTCCGTGCGTAGGTTTGATTTCAGAAAAAGAATATAAAGAAAATGTTGAAGAGGCTAAAAATTTTTTGGATGGTAAAAACAAATCGATTTTGGAAAGCTTTTATAAAAAAATGGACGGTTATTCTAATCGTCAAGACTATGAGCGAGCAAAGCTATATAGAGATAAGATAAACGCGATTAGAGATACCCAAAAAAATCAAAGTATTCTTACTCTTTATGAAGATATTGATGTCATTGCGATAAGTTCTGATTCCTTTAGCACTTGTTTAAGCTTGGTTCAAATAAGAGATGGTTGGATCAGTGCAACTAAGAATTTTTTTCCTGAAACAAAAAATATGTTTACGAATGAAGATTTATTAGAAAAGTTTATTACAGCTTATTATTTTGAATCTTCAGAGAAAGAAATCAACCTCCTAACCAATTATAAGATTTCTCCAGAGACTATTAAAAATTTTAAACAAATAGATAAAAACATAAATTTTATTAAAACAAATAATAAAAATAAATTTTTACTTGAAATAGCTAAGTCTCAAAGTTCAGATCGGTTAAAAAGGAAAGATTTTTATGATTGGATAGCACCGGCATTTGAAAATTTAAAAAAAAGACTGGATTTAAAATCTTTAGATAAAATTGAGGCTTTTGATATTAGTCATATTTCAGGTAGTAATGTAACTGCATCTTGCATTGTCTTTTCTGATAAAGGCCCGGAAAAGAAAGAATATAGAAGTATGAACATTAAATCGGATAAGAATGATGATTGCCTTGCTTTAGCCGAAGCCATCTCAAGAAGAATTAGCAGTTTAAAGAAAAGATCATTGCCGTTTCCTAGTCTTTTTTTAATAGACGGTGGAAAAGGACAATTAAATAAAGTAAGAAAGGAATTAGAGAATAAAAATATAAAAACAATTAAATTAATCTCGATATCAAAAGGCGAAAATAGAAAAGAAAAATATGACAAATTACATATAGATTTTCCTAAGAAAGAAATTGAACTTGAAGAATGGAAGGATATTTCTAGACTAATTCAATTTATGAGAAATGAATCTCATAGATTTGCTCTCACAAAGCACAAGGCTAGGAGATCCAAGACCCTTATTAGTTCAGATTTGGATAAAATTCCTCTAATAGGAGAAAACTTAAAAAAGGAACTGATAAGACACTTTGGCGGAATGAAGCGTTTGAAAGATGCCGAAATAAATGATCTTAAAAAGGTTGAAGGAGTAGGAACTAAAAAAGCAATCTTAATTCAAAAACATTTGAATTAGTCCTAGGTTTATAATAATAATATGATTCCCAATCTTCTTTCAGTATTTAGAATGATCGCTTTTTTGCCAGTTATTATTTTATTTTCATCAGAGTATTATCTAAGTTCCTTTTTTTTATTTACTGCTGCGGCTTGGTCAGATTTTCTAGATGGGTTTTTGGCGAGAAAATACAGCATAACCTCAAACTTGGGGTCTCTTCTGGATTTGCTTGCTGACAAGGTTTTGGTTTCATCTATCTTGATTTTTTTAGTTTTTTACACTGGAAATATTTACTTATTAATTTTGACCACAATAATAATTGTGCGTGAGATTTCTATTAGCTCTTTAAGACTTTTTTTAGTTTCAAAAGGGGTCGAAATTTCAAATGTAACTTCTGATAAGTTTGGAAAATTAAAAACTTTTTTACAAATGTTTTCACTTTCACTTTTACTTATGTATCCGTTATTTGGAAATATTTTTTTTACAAGCGTTTTATTTCTCTTGCTACTTTCCACTCTTTTTTCGATTTTATCTTTTTTAAACTATTTAAAAATTTGGAACTCTCTAGAAGAAAATTAATAAAGCTTAGTACATCTTGAATAGTATTAAACAATCTAAAAGGCTACAATCTCATTTTTTGGCTGAGTGGCAGAGTGGTCATGCAGCGGACTGCAAATCCGTCTACGCCGGTTCGATTCCGACCTCAGCCTCCAATTGATTTTAATATAATTATTTAAAAAGTATAATTTATGAAAAGGAGAACATATAACTAGCCCGGGTGGTGGAATTGGTAGACACAAGGGACTTAAAATCCCTCGATAGAAATATCGTGCCGGTTCAAGTCCGGCCCCGGGTACCATAAGAATCTAAAAATGTGCATGTGTTTTGGCGTCAAAAAAAGTTATATAAACCTATTTTAACTAAAACAATATTTTACTAAAAAACTATAAGAATAAGATAAACTATTTTTTATATAAAATTAATTTCGATGCAAGAAAGAGATAACGATAAAGACTCTAATAATTTAGATGATGAAATAGACCTTCAGGAACTCTTTTCTGTTTTATTTCAAGGTAGAAAAATTATTTTTTATATAACAATTTTTTTATCAACTATTGGAATTATTTATAGCCTTATATTGCCTAATATATATAAATCTGAGTCTTTGTTAGCCCCTGTAGAAGAATCTTCTAAACTTGAAGGAGCCTTAAGTGGATATAGCAGTCTTGCTGGACTTGCTGGAATATCTCTTCCTACTGGAGATGTAGACAGCAATTCTGTTAAAGCAATAGAGATGGTGAATTCATTAAGTTTTTTTGAAAATAATTTTATGCCAAAGATCTTCTTACCTAATCTCATGGCAGTTGAGTCTTGGGATTATGAGAAAAATGAAATCATTTATGACTCAAGTATCTTTGATGGATATTCTAAAACTTGGGTAAGAGATTACTCTTATCCGAAAAAACAGATACCAAGCGCTCAAGAAAGCTTTGAAGTATTTAAAGACGAACACTTTTCTTTAAGTGAAGACAAGAAAACTGGCTTTATTAACTTGGCTGTAAAACATCAGTCCCCATTTATTGCGAAAAAATGGGTTGAGATTATTGTTAAAGAGGTAAATACTTTTTATAGGCAAAAAGACAAATCAGATTCGCAAAAAGCTGTCATATATCTTAATGATCAAATGGCAAAAAATAGTTTCTCGGAAATAAAAGAAGTTACGGCAGATCTCTTACAAAGAGAGATTCAAAAATTAA
>CABZES010000004.1 GCA_902524805.1 uncultured SAR86 cluster bacterium
TCAAGCAAAAAAGAATCTCAGGAATAGAGTTTGATTATGGCTGTTTAACAAGCTTTTCAAGAGATCACTTGGATTATCATTCTTCAATGAGAGAATACGGAAAAGTAAAAGAATCATTCTTTATAGATAATAAATTCAAAGGAGGAGTTATAAACGTTGATTCTAAAATTGGACAAAGAATTTTTTTATTTAAAAAGGATTTTATTTCTATTTCTAGAAAAAATAAAAAATCTGATATCTATATTGAAGATAAAAAAGGTCATTTTTTTATTCATTCTCCTTGGGGTAACTTAAAGTTTCCCGAAAGGATTTTTGCAGATCACACTATGATGAATATTGCTTCTGCTTTTGGCCTTTATTGTATTTCGTCAAAGAAAATAGATTTAAAAAAGTTAAGCCTAAACAATATTTTTGATTTGCCAGGAAGATTTCAAAAAATACAACTTAATTCTAATAAATGTCTTTACATAGACTATGCCCATACTCCAGCCGCTTTGGAAAATATTCTCTTGTCTCTGAAGAAAAAATACAAAGGAAATTTAATATGTCTGTTTGGTTGTGGGGGAGATAGAGATCAAGGGAAAAGACCTTTAATGGGCGAAGTTGCTGATTCTCTTGCAGATAAAATTATTTTAACTAACGACAATCCAAGGTTTGAAAATCCAAAAAAAATTATTAAAGATATTCTTAAAGGTATTAAAGATTTAAACAAAGTTGAGATAATTACTGAACGAACAAAAGCTATTAAATCTGGTCTAAAGTTATTATCAGAAGAAAAGGAGGGATCTGTATTGCTGCTTGCTGGAAAGGGCCATGAATTTAATCAAGAAATCAAAAGAAAAACTATACAAAGTAATGATTATGAAATAGTTAGGGGTCTTATTTAATTGTTAATAGACCATAAGTTAAGCAATCTTTCAAAAATTGTTAATTGCAATTTGATAGGAAATGATGCTTTTTTTGAGAAAGTTTCTACCGATACAAGATCTATGTCAGAGGGAGATATTTTTTTAGCCTTAAAAGGCCCAAATTACAACGGTCATGATTTCATAAACAAGGCATTAGATAAGGGAGCAAGTTGTCTAATTACAGAAAAAGAAATTCCTGGAGAAACATACATAAAAACTGAAAATACTTTTCTATTTTTAGAAGAATTAGCAAAATTTCAAAGATTAAATTTTAAACAAGACGTTATCGCTATAACTGGAAGCAATGGCAAAACATCTACAAAAGAAATTCTTTATCAATTAACTAAGAACTTTTTTGAAAACAAAGAGGTTTTTAAATCCCCCGGAAATTGGAATAATAAACTCGGTTTATATTTATCTCTTCTTGAGTTAAATAAAAATCATAAATTAGCTATTTTTGAGATCGGGACCAATGCAGTTGGCGAGATAAAGGAATTAGCATCCTTTTTAAAGCCCAATATTGGCGTTCTTACTAATATAGGGAATTCTCATCTCGAGGGTCTTAAAGATACTCAAGGTGTATTGGAAGAAAAAACTGATCTTTTTAGTTTCGTTTCCTTAAAGGGCACTTGCTTAATGAGAGCTAAGGAAAAACATCTCCAAAAGGCAGAAGAAAAGATAAAAAAAAGAAAAAAGATATTCTTGCAAGTTAAAGAAACACAAAGCTTTGATCAAAATCTTGAAATGGCAGAAGCAGTAATTTCATGCTTACCAAAATTAAAAAAGAAAAAATTTTTACTGTCTGACGAAAATATAAACATTTTAAAGAAAAAAGCAGTTGTTCCTGGAAGGCAAGAACTACTGATTGGAAAAAATAATGTTAATTTAATAGATGATACCTATAACGCAAATCCTGAATCATTCAGAGCTGCTTTTAAGAAAATTAAATCTATGTCTTGTAAAAATAAAATATGCGTAATGGGAAAAATGAATGAACTTGGAGAGAAAACATTACTTCTTCAAGATGAAGTAATAGAAGATGCATTAAGTGTATTTGATTTGGTCCTAGCTATAGATTTGGATTCAAATATAAAAGATGAAAATTTTAAAATTATTGATTCAAAATCTATTTATAAAAATTTAGAAATCTATTTAAATGAAGAGTCAGTAATTCTTTTTAAAGCATCTAGATCAGTTAAAATGGAAAAAATAGTTAAACTATTCAAGTAAAATGTTTCTACCATTATTAGATTATTTAGCTGAAAGTTATGGCCCTTTTAGAGTTTTCAATTACTTAACTTTTCGTGCAATCCTTTCAACATTAACAGCTCTTGCATTTTGCCTTTTTTTCGGTAATCCAATAATAAATTATTTAAAAAAACAAAATTATGGTCAAGTTATAAGGTCGGTTGGACCTGAGTCTCACTTAGAAAAAGGCGGAACGCCAACAATGGGAGGAATTCTTATATTGGCAGCTATAATATTTTCTTGCTTATGTTGGGGAGATTTACAAAGCAAATTTCTCTGGATTTTATTATTTATAATTTCTTCTTTTGGGGCAATAGGTTTTCTAGATGATTATCTTAAATTAAAGAATCAAAACAGTGATGGATTGTCAGGAAAAAGTAAGCTTTTTTGGCAATTTTCTTTTGCCTTGATTGCAGTTTTAATTCTTTATTTTTCGGCAGAGAATTCTCAAGAAACAAGTTTGATACTTCCTTTTTTTAAAGAGTTTTCTCTTCAATTGGGAATATGGTTTATATTTTTGTCAATATTCGTAATAGTCGGAACTAGTAATGCTGTAAATTTGACTGATGGGTTAGATGGGCTAGCGATTATGCCATCTGTGATGGTTGCCGGAGGATTAGGAATAGTTGCTTATATGTCAGGAAATGTAATTCTTTCCGATTACTTGAATATTCCATATTTGCCTAATTCTGGAGAAATTTTAATTGTGTGTGGCGCTCTTATAGGAGCAGGAATTGGATTCTTGTGGTTTAACACGTATCCAGCACAAATTTTTATGGGTGATGTTGGGTCTTTATCTTTGGGAGCTGCAATCGGAACCATTGCAGTTATGGTTCGGCAAGAGGTAATTTTAGCTATTATGGGAGGAGTATTTGTTATGGAAACTCTTTCAGTAATTATTCAGGTCTTATCATTTAAATTGAGAGGTAAAAGAGTTTTTAAAATGTCTCCTATTCATCATCATTTTGAATTGTCTGGGTGGGCAGAACCAAAAATTATAGTTAGATTTTGGATCATTACCCTTATATTAGTTCTTTTTGCACTTGCAACTTTTAGGCTTAGATAAATTTAATGGAAATTTAAATGGATTCCGTTTTGATTCTAGGAGCAGGCTTAACTGGTCAATCGGCTGGAAGATATTTAAAAAATAAATTAGATTTTAGTTTTTTTGATTCGAGAGATAAAGAAAATTTACCTGAAGATTTTTTAAAAAATGAAGAATTTTTAGAAAGATTAAAGTCATATGAAGAGATTGATCTAAAGAACTTCTCGCGAGTCATTTGTTCTCCAGGATTCGATATAAATCATCCAATTTATAGAGATATTATTAGAAAAAAAATTCCTATAGAGACTGATCTAGAAATTTATACCAAAAAGCATAATTCAAAAATAATATTAATTACAGGAACTAATGGAAAGTCGTCGGTTTGCACTATGTTAGAAAAAGTCTTAATTGAAAATGGCTTTAAGGCAAAAGCAATAGGCAATATTGGCTTACCAGTTTTAGATTATATTGAGGAAAGTTTAGATTTTTCTTTAATAGAAGTATCAAGCTTTCACCTAAAAATAAGTAATAATTTAAAAAGCGATGTGTCCATAATTTTGAATATTACGGAAGATCATTTGGATTATCATGAATCATTTGGAGAGTACTTTAAAATTAAAAATTCAATATTCAAAAATGCAAAAATTAAAATTGCTAATGAAGCTAATAAAGCTGGAATTTCTAATGCAGATGTCTTTTTTAATTCTAATGATTTAGACATAGATGAACAAAATTTAAATGCCATAGAAGCTATTTTGATAGCTCTAAATTTAAGTATTAACTTTCATGAATCTCTGGCAACCTATTCAAAGTTAGAACATAGATTTGAAAATTTTCATCAAGACGAGAAAGGAAGAATTTTCATAAATGATTCTAAAGCTACAAATATTGGTGCTGCTATAGAAGCTGTAAAAAGCGCAAAAAAATTAGGAGAAGTTTGTATTTTATCTGGAGGAAGAGGAAAGGGTGTAAATTTTAAGGAGTTTTCAAATTTTTTATCTGAAAATTGTAAAAACATTATTTTGTTCGGTGAAGACAAAAACTTAATAAAGAAAAATATTAGTAAAGATAAATTTTTCGAGACAGATACTTTAAAGGAAGCTATTTCACTTGCTAAAAAAATTACACTTTCAAATGAGGTAATCTTACTGTCACCAGCATGTTCAAGTTTTGATGCTTTTTCAAGCTATCAAGAAAGAGGAGATGTATTCAAAAAAACAGTTCTGAATGAATAAAATTAATAAACAGTCACTTTGGCAAAGAATAATTTTTGGGGAGTTATACCGAAATTATCACTTCAAAGATTTTGATTGGGGCATAATTTTTTCAGTATTCTTTTTTACGCTTTTTGGCATAGTTATGATTTCTTCTGTATCTCTACCCATAATGGATGGAAGTTTTTCCATAACTCTCTCGCACTTAAGCAAAATAATAATTGCGTTAATTATCTTTCTATTGATTTTTAGATTTCCGATAAGTTTTTGGTCAAAAATAGATATTCAAATTTTATTATTTTCTTTCTTTTTACTCTTTTTAGTCTATGTGCCCTTCATTGGACAGGAGGTTAATGGCGCTAATAGATGGATTAGAGTTTTTGGATTCTCATTTCAACCATCAGAATTGATGAAATTCGCTTTGATAATTTATATTTCTTCCTATTGTTCGAGAAGATTAGAGGAATTTAAAGAAAAGTGGTTAGGTTTTTGGAAGCCGATATTAGTAGTAGTTATGGCAATATCCCTCATATTATTTGAGCCGGATTTAGGGTCTTCCGCCGTTATTTTTGTGGTTGCCCTAAGTATCATGTTTATTGCCGGCGCTCCTATGAAACATCTTTTGCTTATTTTTTCATTGGGAATGTCTGTTTTCATAGTGATGATATTAGCTGTCCCATGGAGAATGAAAAGAATTTTAAGTTTCATGAACCCTTGGGAAACTTATCAAGAAGAGGGCTGGCAACTTTCGCATTCTTTGATTGCGTTTGGTAGAGGAGACTGGTTTGGGGTAGGTCTTGGAGAAAGTCTTCAAAAATTACATTATCTTCCCGACGCTCAAACAGATTTTATTTTTGCAATAATTGCCGAAGAAATGGGATTACTTTTTTGTATACTTTTAGTTATGCTTTTTTCCTTTTTAATTTTTAAATGTTTTTATATAGGAAGATTAGCAAGACATGCACAATATTATTTAGGTTCATATATCGCTTATGGAGCGGGAATTTGCATAGCTCTTCACGTATTTATCAATATAGGCGTATCTAGTGGAATGCTTCCAACAAAAGGCATTACTCTTCCTTTTATAAGTTTTGGAGGAACAAATTTATTGCTCATGTTTGCTTTAGTGGCATTGGTTTTAAGAATTAATTTTGAAATTTCTGAATCTTTTAGCAATAAAAATAAAATTTTAAATGTCTAAAATAAAGAAGATTTATATCCTTTCTGGGGGAACAGGAGGCCATGTATATCCAGCTAAAATTATGGCTGAAAAATTTCTATCAGAAAAAATCGAAGTCGTATGGATAGGCACATCAAGAGGACCAGAAAAAAAAATTGCAGAAAACTTAAATATAAAGTTTATAAAAATTCCTTTGTCTGGCTTTAGAGGCAAATCATATTTTTCAAAATTAAAAGCGTTTCTTGCTTTTTTACTAACAGGATTTTACTTTTTAGTAAAAATCTGGACTTTTAAAACTCTTACTAAAAAGGAAACCCCATTAATTGCTTTTGGCGGTTATGTTTCTTTAGCTGCATTTTTTTACTTTAATGGCCCAGTTTATCTTCAAGAACAAAATACTATTCCTGGTTCAGTATCTAGACTTTTAGTAAGCACTAAAAAAGTAAAAAAAGTTTTTTGTGGCTTTAAACAAACACAAAATTATTTTAAAAAAATTTCAAAAGAAGAAAATAGAATAATTCTTTCTGGAAACCCTGTAAGTCCAAATTTTCATTCTTTATATCAGGAAAATAAAAATAAATTTTTGCAGAACGTTGAAATGAAAATATTGATTTTAGGCGGAAGTCAAGGGTCAGAAAGTTTAAATCTTGTTTTGCCGAAAGTTCTTTTTAATATTGAAAACTTGTTTGTAAAGCATCAATGTGGAAAAAATAACTCTGAAGATACTGAAATCACTTATCAGAAATACGTTAACGATAAAAATAAAATAGAAATAATCGAATACATAGATAATATTCATGAATATTATGGATGGGCAGATATTGTAATCTGTCGCGCTGGAGCGCTGACAGTTTCAGAGGTGTCTGCTTCTGGTTCTTTAGGGATATTTATCCCTTTGCCTTGGGCGATTGATAATCATCAATTTTTCAACGCAAAGCAATTGAGAGATTTAAATGCGGGATTTTTAATAGAAGAGAATGAAAATCTTGAACAAGACCTGATTAAAATATTAAACGACATAAAGAAAATAGAAATTGATAAATTACGGATAATGAAAGAAAACTCATATAAGGCATATATCAAGAGTCCAGAAAGAAAAATCTATGATGAGGTAGCGGTAATATAGTGGAAAAAATAAAAAATATATTCTTGATTGGAATTGGCGGTGCTGGCATGAGTGGAATAGCCGAAATTCTTTTAAATTCTGGATATAAAGTTTCAGGATCTGATAGCACCCCATCAGATGTTACTTCTAGATTAAAAAAGTTAGGGATAGATATATTTCATAGTCATAATTCTAAAAACTTAAATGAAATTGATCTTATCGTTTATTCTTCAGCAATATCAGAAGATAATCCGGAAATTATGCATGGAAAGAAAATTGGTATCCCTGTAATCAAAAGAGCTGAAATGCTTGCAAACTTAATGACCATGAAAAAAAGCATAGCCATCGCAGGAAGTCATGGAAAGACAACGACGACATGCATTCTTGCCCATATATTCACTAAATGTAATCTTGATCCTACTTACATTATTGGAGGAAAAATAAAATCTTTCGAGTCTAATGCTTCCCTAGGGAAAGGCCCACATATTTTGGCTGAAGCTGATGAAAGCGATGGTTCTTTCCTATTATTGAGACCCAATAATTTAATAATTACAAGCATTGATAATGACCATTTGGAAACCTATCAAGGCGATTTTAAAAAACTAATAAACGCATTTAAGGAATTTGCTTTGAATATTCCTTTCAAGGGAAAAATAGTTTGTTATGGCGATTCGAAAGATTTAAAAAAAATAATAAAAAATGTCCCAAGAAATTTCATAACTTATGGTTTCGAAAAGACAAATGATTTTCAAATTACTGATCTTTTACAGTCTATCAAAGGATGTAAATTTAATTTAATAAATAATTTAGATGATTCTAATTTTGAATTTTTTGTGCCTTTGCATGGAAAACACAATGTTTTGAATATCGTTGCTTCAATAATTATGAGCATCGAAGAGGGAATAAATATAGAAGATATTTCTGGAGCTTTATTAACTTGCAAGACAGTTGAAAGACGCTTTGAAGTAATCTCTAATAATATTTTTAACAAAGGCATAACTTTAGTTGATGATTATGGACATCATCCTGAAGAAATTAAGGTGACATTAGAAACTATAGATAAGGTCTGGAAAAAAAATAAAAAAGTAGTTATTTTTCAGCCCCATAGATATTCAAGAACAAAAGCATTGTTTGAAGAATTTGTAGAAATTTTATCCGAGATTGATGATTTGATTCTCTTAGACGTATATCCAGCAAGCGAAAATATTATCAAAGGTTTTGAAAGCGATGATTTGCTTAAGGCAGCAAATAAAAAGAACAATATTATTAAGGCAAATGGAGTTGAGGATGCATTTCTAAAGCTTAAAGAACTCATAAATGATCACTCATTAATTTTAACTCAAGGTGCAGGAAATACATCTGCTTTAGCAAAATTGATATCCGAGTATCAATGAAAAGTCCTAAAGATTTTAAAATAGGAATTATTTGTGGGGGTTGGTCTGCGGAAAGAGATATATCTCTCAAAAGCGGTGAGGCAGTTTTCAAATGTTTTTCTGAGAATGGATACAAACCAAAGCTAATCGATTTAGTTTCTAAAGACATGGCAACAGTTGAAAAAACATACGAGGATATAGATCTAGCTTTTATATTAGTTCATGGAAGAGGCGGAGAAGATGGATATTTGCAAAATTACCTAGATCAAATAAATGTTATTTATACAGGAAGCAATGCAATTTCTTCAAAACTAGGAATGAATAAAATTGCTACTAAAAAAACGTGGCAAAAACTAAATATTTGCACTCCTGATTTTATTGAATTAAAAGAAAATAATATTGGAGATATTTTGAATCTTTCGAAAAAAGTGGTTATTAAGCCTGCATCTGAAGGATCAAGTTTTGGTATTTCAATAATCGAAAACAATGAAAGTAATCTAAATATAGCAATAAAAAAAGCAAAAGAATTTGATAAAGAAGTTTTGATTGAGTCTTATGTTGAGGGCAAAGAATTGACAGTTTCCATTATAGGAAATAAGGCTTACAACCCAGTGGAAATTATTCCCAATGGAGAATATTACGATTTCAATGCCAAATACAATCAAAAAGATACAATCTATAAAAAAGCTGTTCTAGGCTTAGAAAGAAAATCTTTTTTGAAAAAAGAAGCAAAAAAATGTTTTGAAGCTATCGGATGTTCTGGTTGGGGAAGAGTAGACTTGATAGATGATGGAAAAGATTTCTCTTTTTTAGAAGTGAATACAGTTCCTGGTATGACAGAAAAAAGCTTAGTTCCCAAGTCAGCAACTCTAGATAGAGAATCTTTTATATCAATTTTAGAAAAGATTATAAAAAAAGCTGTTGCTTAACTAATACTTATAAAATACACTTCGCGAACTTCCTTGCTTCTACTGCATAAAGTATAGAGGCATTAAACCAGAAGGAATGAACATGAATCATTACGAATTAATTTTTATAGTTAATCCTCAGCAATCTAAAGAGACAAAGCTCTTTGATAAGTGTAAGGACCAAATAAGCGCTTTAGGAGGAGAATTACACAGAGCCGAAGATATTGGATTAAGAGATTTAGCTTATCAAATAGATGATTGCTCTAAAGGACATTACTTTTTATTAAATTTTGAGTTTGAACCTAAAAAATTAAAAGAAATTGAGACTTTATTTAAATTCAATGAATCGATTTTAAGATCTTCAATAGTTAAAAAAAGAAAAGCTGAAACAGAAGTTTCTGCTTTAATGTCTCAAACAAAAGATAAACAAATTGATTTTGAAAAAAACCCTTTAGAAGAAACTAAAAAAGAAGAAAAAAAGATTACAAAGACTGAAGAAAAAGAAGTTTTTGAAGATGAGGAGACAGAAGAAAAAGAAGAAAATTTTGATGCGGAAGGAGAAAAATAAATGAAAAGAAAATTTGATAAGAAAAAAACAAGAAAGCAAAATTCAGATAGCCTGACTTATAAGAAAAGAGTTTGTCAATTTACTGCTGCCAATGTTGAAGAAATTGACTATAAAGATGTTGATTTGTTATCTAAATTTATAAATGAATCTGGAAAAATTTCTCCTGCCAGAATGACCGGTACAAGTTCCAAATATCAAAGACAATTAACAACAGCAATAAAAAGAGCAAGGCTTCTAGCATTGCTTCCATACACTGATAGTCATAATTATTAAATTATGAAAATTATTCTCAAAGAAACTGTGACGGGTTTAGGTTCTCCAGGAGATTTGGTAGATGTAAACTCTGGTTATGGCAGAAATTTTCTGCTTCCAAAAGGGAAAGCAATTCCAGCTAATGACGAAAACCTTAAAATTTACGAAGCTGAGAAAGCTAAATTATTAGAAGTTGAAGAGCAAAAGATTTCTCAAGCCAGAGAAATCTTAGAAAAATTAAATGAGTTTAATTTAGAATTAAAAGTCGCGGTCTCTGAAGAAGGCGTAATGTATGGTTCTGTTGGGACAAAAGAAATTTCTGAAGGTCTTGGAATCAACGGCTTCGAAATAGAGAGACAATCTATTAGATTGCCTGAAGGAGCATTGAAAGAACTTGGTGAATCAAAAATAGATATCGAACTTCACGCAGAAGTTATAGCTTCAATAAATCTATCCGTTAAAGCGGAATAAATTAAATTCTTAATTGTTTTAAACTCCTTCTAGTGGGAGAATACTTTGCTGTCTTATGAGAAACGAATTTGAACAACCAACCTCCATAGAAGCTGAAAAAGCAGTTTTGGGTGGGGTTTTATTGGATCCAGAATTATGGGATTCGGTCGTTGTTCTCATAGAAGAAGAAGACTTTGCTTTAACTGAACATAGATTAATATTTAAAGCTATTAAAAAGCTTCATGACTTAGGAATAAAACTAGATACTGTAACTTTAGTAGAATCCTTAACTTCAGATCCCGAGGTTTCCTCAGTCACAGGGTTTGATGAAAAAGAATATGTAAAAAAATTAGCTGTTGAAACTCCTGGCGTAGCTAATTTTTCTAATTATGCAGAAATAATCAAACAAACTTCCAGCTTAAGAAAGTTGATTTCTACTGCTACAGATATAAGCAAATTAGCAAGTGAGACTGATTCTTTAGAAAGCGAAACAGCTTTTAGTTCAGCAGAAAATAAGTTGGTGAAATTAAGAGATTCTCTTGATAGGAAACATGGTCCTAAGTTGGCCGCAGATTTAATTCAACCAGTTTGGGATAATATGGAGAAGACTTCAAAATCAGATTCCCCATTAGTTGGTTTTAGTACTGGATTTAGAGATTTAGATAATATTACTTTAGGTCTTCAAGAAGGAGATTTGATTTTAGTTGCCGGAAGGCCAAGCATGGGTAAAACAGCTTTTGCACTAAGTATGGCTGCAAATTTTATACAAAACGGCTTACCAGTTCTTTTTTTTAGCATGGAAATGTCTAACCGATCGATCATGTATAGGTTACTTTCAATTATTTCAAAAGTGGATTTAAAAAAACTTCAACAAGTTAAGGATTTAACTGAAGATGATCATCGTAAAATTGAAGAAGCCGCTTCAGTTTTACATAAAAGCAGATTATTTGTAGATGATACTTCAGGATTAACACCTTCAGAAATATTATCCAGAGCAAGAAGACTTAAAAGAGAACATCCAGATCTTTCTCTAATAGCGATTGATTATCTGCAGTTAATGAGCTCGGATACTGGAAATGATAATAGGGTTACTGAAATGGGCGATATTTCACGTTCCGTAAAAGCCATTGCTAAAGAAATAGATGTGCCAGTAGTTGCTTTATCTCAGTTGAACAGAGCGTCCGAGTCCAGAACTACGAAAAGACCAGTCATGGCAGATTTAAGAGATTCTGGAGCTTTAGAACAAGACGCTGACCTTATTCTTTTTCCATTTAGACCCGAAGTCTATGACAAAACACCTGAAACAGCTGGTCTTGCTGAGGTCATAGTTGCAAAACATAGGAATGGTGAAACTGGAAAAAGAAAACTTCATTTTGCTGCACGTTGTGCAAAATTTGAAGATCTTGCTCTGGATGACCCTGCATTAACAAGACCTGATGATGATTGGGAAGAGTAACCTTGTCTAGGCCTACAGTTGCGGAAATAAATTTAGCTGCAATTAAAAAAAATTTAAAAAAATTAAAATCTTTATCTAAAGACGCTCTCTTTTATCCTGTTGTGAAAGCCAATGCCTATGGACATGGATATAAGGCTGTGACGAAAGAAATCGAAAGTTTAGTACAGGGGTTATCTGTTGCAACTACTGAAGAGGCCTTAAGTGTAAGAAAAATTACAAAAAAAAGTATATTGTGTATGGAAGGACCCTACGATCCAAAAGAATTGAATCTTTTAATAAGAAATAAAATAGATTTAGTCATCCATTCATTCAGACAAATTGATCTTTTGCAGGGTATTCAGAGTTTACCAAGAGAGATAAAAGTTTGGATTAAGCTTGATACTGGCATGAACAGATTAGGTTTTAAAGAAGAAGAAGTTATTGATGCCTACCAAAAAGTTGAATCAAAAACAAAAAAAATTGTTTTGATGAGTCATTTTTCTTCAGCGGCTGGCACACAAAGCTCTAAGATTAATTCAAAAAGACAAATAGAAAAATTTAATCGAATAGAAAAGAAATTAAAAAGGCTTGGAAAAAAACCAATCTCAAGTTTATGTAATTCTGGCGGACTTTTAAATTATAAAAGCTCACACAAAGACATAGTAAGACCGGGGATTGCTCTTTATGGCGTTGATCAAAAGGATATAGGAAAAAAAATAGATCTTGAAAATGTTTTGACATTCAAAACGAAATTAATATCTATCAAAGAAGTAAAAAAAGGGGAGAAGGTTGGTTATGATGGAAAATGGAAGGCAAAAAAGGATTCTGTTATTGGCATACTTCCAGTTGGATACGCTGATGGGTATCCATCTTCAATGGAAAACAAGGGTTTTGTTCTAGTTGACAGCAAAAAAGTAAACGTTATTGGGAAAGTATCGATGGATTTAACCGCAATTGATCTAACGAATAAAAAAGATGTGAGTTATGATTCTGAAATAATTCTTTGGGGTAAAGATTTGCCGATAGAAAAAGTTGCAAAAATAACTAAAAATATTCCATATAATCTAATGACTTCTATATCCTCCAGGGTAAAACGAATATATTTATAAATAATTTAAAAAAAATATGTATTTATCCTTTACACGAAGTTAAAATTCATAAATGAAAATAAATAAAGTTAAAGAAACACCAAGGAATATTAGGGAATTCCCTGTTGAAAATGAATTAGGTTTATCCGCGCAACAAGTTGAAGATGTTGCGGAGATATTTAAGACTCCTTTGACAGGAGCTTACAACTGGGATTATACAATTCAAGATAATCGAATTAAAAGATTATACGAACTTGGCAAAGAACTTAACTGGAATGCTGACACTGACATTGATTGGTCTCAACCAATGCCAGACAGAGGCGATGCTCCTCCTAAAATTTTTTGGGATGATTACAAACCATATCAAGACTTATCAAACGAAGATAAATTTAAATTCCTCCAACACAGAGGTTCTTGGTCTTTAAGTCAGTTTTTACATGGTGAGCAAGGAGCGCTATTAGTAGCTTCTCAATTAGTTTCTTGTGCTCCAACTTTCAATGCAAAACTATATGCTGCTTCTCAAACATTTGATGAAGCGAGACATGTGGAAGCATTCAATAAATATATTCAAACCAGACAAAGAATGATGTACCCAATTGGAAATGGATTGAAGTCTTTACTTGATAAAATTCTTACAGATCCAAGATGGGATCTAAAATTTATTGGAATGCAAATTATCATTGAAGGGCTTGCTTTGGCTGCTTTTAATGTCGCTAGGCAGGGAACTAATGATCCTGTTTTTAAAGACATGTTATATCTCATAATTAGGGACGAAGCTCGTCACGTAACTTTTGGAGTGAATTATTTAGAAGAGTTCTTGAAAACACTTTCTGAAGAAGAGCTTGAAGAAAGAGCTCAATTTGCTTATGAAGCTTGCCTAGTGATGAGAGGCAGATTAATGTCTGCTGATGTCTATGAAAATTTCGGCTGGGATAAAGAAGATGCACAAGCCTTCGCTCAAAAAGCAGATGTTGCTAATAATTTTCAGCATCTATTATTCACAAGAGTTGTTCCAAATCTCTCAAGAATCGGATTATTAACTGAAAAAGTCAGACCTTTATATGATGACCTTGGAGTTCTTGAGTACGAAAACTGGCCTACGGATGGTGATATTGATTGGGTGTCACTAGAACAACCACTAGATTTTTCAGAAACAGCCTAAATCCATTGTAGCTAAGCTATCTTCTTGTTAAGATGATATTCCATCTTGATAAGGTTTTTAGATGGCGAATAAGCCAAAGTATATTTTTGTGTCGGGAGGAGTTGTTTCTTCTCTCGGTAAAGGGATACTCTCCGCATCTTTAGGAGCAATCCTTGAGAGTAGAGGTCTCAAAGTTACAATCTTAAAATTAGATCCCTATATAAATTTAGATCCAGGAACGATGTCTCCATTTCAGCATGGAGAAGTTTTTGTTACTGATGATGGTTCAGAAACTGATTTAGATTTAGGTCACTATGAAAGATTTCTTAACTCTAAAATGTCTTATAAAAATAATTTCACGGCAGGCCAAGTTTATGAAGACGTTTTGAGAAGAGAAAGGAAGGGAGAGTTTTTAGGAACAACAGTTCAAGTGATACCTCATATAACTGATGAAATTAAGAAAAGAATTGAGAACGGAGCTAAAGGGAATGATGTTGCAATAGTTGAAATTGGCGGGACCGTGGGAGATATTGAATCTCAACCTTTCTTAGAAGCAATAAGACAAATGAAGCTAGAATTAGGTTCGTCTAGAGCTTTATTAGCGCATTTAACATTAGTTCCTTATTTGAGTTCTTCAGGAGAGACAAAAACAAAACCAACTCAACATTCTGTAAAAAGTTTATTGTCCCATGGACTCCAAGCCGATCTATTAATTTGTAGATCTGAGCAAAAATTGTCAAAAGCCGATTGCTCAAAAATAGCTTTATTTACAAATGTCGAAGCCGAATGTGTTTTTACTCTACCTGATGTTGATTCGATTCACTCCATACCAGTGATGATGCATTCTCAGGGACTAGATAAACAGATAACTGATAAATTGAAATTAAAATGTAGCAGGGCAAAATTAAGTCAGTGGAAAAAAGTTTCTTCTTTAGAAAAAGAAAGAAAAGGAAAGACCACTATTGCAATGGTAGGAAAATACACAGAATTAGCCGATGCATATAAATCAGTTAATGAAGCCTTGGTACATGCAGGCATACATAATAAAACAGAAGTAGAAATTCAGTATTATGATTCAGAACAATTTAAAGAAGGTATCAAGAATTTTAAAGCGGATGGTATTTTAATACCTGGCGGATTTGGAAATAGAGGAATTGAAGGAATGATAAATATGGCTAAGTACGCTAGGACAAAGCAAATACCTTATTTTGGTATTTGTCTTGGCATGCAAATTGCAGTGATTGAATTTGCAAGAAACGTTTTAAAAATCAAAGCCGACAGCACAGAGTTTAATAAAAAGACACCTAATCCAGTAATTGCTTTAATTACTGAGTGGATGGATGAAGATGGTCTGATTCATATGAGATCAGAAAAGTCAGAAAAGGGCGGAACAATGAGACTAGGTAGCCAAGTTTGTAATTTAAAAAAGGGTAGCAAAATGGCTAAGCTTTATAAAAAAGCAAAAATTTCTGAAAGACATAGGCATCGATATGAATTTAATAATAATTACCTTCCTTTATATGAAAAAGGCGGAATGAAAATTATTGGAAAATCTGAAAATAATTCTTTGGTAGAAGCGATTGAGCTCAAAGGACACAAATGGTTTATTGGGTGTCAGTTTCATCCCGAATTTACCTCTGATCCAAGAGAAGGACATCCTTTATTTAAAGGATTCGTGAAAGCTGCAAAAAAACATTAAACTAAAAAAATGAACAAAATAGAGTTATCAAATTTTGAAGTATCAAATTCTTCTAAGTTGACTGTAATTGCTGGTTTAAATGTGTTGGAAACTGAAGAACAAGCAATTGAAGTGGCAAATATTCTAAAAAAAGTAACCAGCGAATTAGGTAATCCTCTTATTTTTAAAGCTTCCTTTGATAAAGCTAATAGATCATCAGTTGACTCATATAGGGGCCCAGGTATAAAAAAAGGCTTAGAAATTTTGAAAAACTTGAAATCTGAAGGGTTTGATTTAATCACCGATATTCATGAGATCAATCAAGTAGAAGAGGTAGCAGAAGTAGTTGATGTAATTCAGATTCCTGCTTTTTTGTGCAGGCAAACGGATTTAATTAAAGCTGCTTGTGAAACTAATAAACCTCTTAATATTAAAAAGGGTCAGTTTTTATCTCCAGAACAAATTGAAAATGTTATTTTAAAATGTAAAAACTTTGGCAATGAAAAAATAATGATTTGCGAAAGAGGATCTTCGTTTGGCTACAATAATTTAGTGGTAGATATGTTGGGGATGTCAAAAATGAAAGAGCTTAATAATCCAATTATATTTGACGTCACACATTCCCTTCAACTACCTGGAGCTCAAGGAGATTCAGCGGGCGGAAGAAGTAAACAGGCTCTTCATTTGGCTCTTTCTGGAGTTGCTATAGGTTTGGCAGGAATCTTTATTGAAGTTCATCCAAATCCTGAAAAAGCGTTATGCGATGGCCCGTCTGCAACAAAATTAGATGAGTTTGAGGATTTTTTAAGAAAAGTTTCTGAAGTTGATAATCTTATAAAAAGCTTCTAATAAAATGAAAATAAAAAAAGTTGATGCCTATGAAATTTTAGATTCCAGAGGAACTCCTACAGTTGCAGCTAGAGTTATCTTAGAAAATGATATAGAAGAATTTGGTTTGGTCCCATCAGGTGCATCTACAGGATCAAAAGAAGCAGTTGAAAAAAGAGATGAAGGAGATAGCTTTGACGGCAAGGGCGTTCAACGAGTTATAAAAGATGCTGAAAAATCATTTTTTCCAGAATTTGTCGGCATGGATGTTGAAAATCAAATAGAAATCGATTCAAAAATTATCGAGCTAGACGGCACCCCCAATAAAGCCAAGGTTGGGGCTAATATCACTCTTGCACTTTCTTTAGCTGTTTGCAAAGCAGCGGCAGCAGTAGAAAAGAAAAAATTATATTTGTATATAAATTCATTATTCAAAGATTTTTTTAAGACCAACGTTCAAATGAAAATGCCTTTGCCAATGATGAACATTTTAAACGGCGGTGCACACGCTAACAACGGACTGGATTTTCAAGAGTTTATGATTCAACCAGTTGGATTTTCATCATTCAAAAAAGGTCTTACTTGTGGAGTGGAAGTCTTCAACTCTTTGAAAAAAACTTTAAACAAAAAGAAGTTTTCTACTGCTGTTGGGGATGAAGGTGGCTTTGCCCCTGAAATCAGCTCATCAGAAGAAGCTTTGAGTCTGATATCAGAAGCTATTTTAAGTTCAGGTTACAAACTTGAGGATGAAGTTACTTTTGCCTTAGATTGCGCATCAACAGAAATTTTCGATGATGGAAGTTATGTATTTTCAGATAATAAAAAATTCTCTAGCGAAGAGCTGGTTAACTACCTCAAAGAGCTAAGTAAGTCATACCCAATCACTTCAATAGAAGATGCATTAGATGAAAACGACTGGTTAGGATGGAATCATTTAACAAAAGCAATGGGAAAAGAAACTCAACTGGTAGGAGATGACTTATTTGTTACTAACAAAGATATATTTCAAAAAGGTATTCAACAAAATATAGCGAATTCAATTCTTATTAAAATAAATCAAATTGGAACTTTAACCGAGACTTTAGAAACGATAAATTTGGCTAAAGAGAACAATTATACGACTGTAATTTCCCATAGGTCGGGAGAAACTGAAGATAGTTTTATAGCAGACTTAGCAGTTGGTTCTGGAGCAGGACAAATAAAAACAGGAGCTCCTTCTAGATCAGACAGAACTTCTAAATATAATAGACTGTTAATGATTGACGCTTGGGAAAACTTCGAATTTTTAGAAAGAAACGAATTGAATCAATGATTCGAAACTTATTTAAAAATTTACCTTTCGGAATAATAATCTTACTAATCATAGTTTTTATTTATTATATTTATGAAATCTTTTTTGGAATGTATAGTTTTACTGAGATAAAGAAATTAGAATCTAAAAAAGAAAATCTTTTTATAGAAAACAATATACAGATTGAAAAAAATAAAAATCTGGAAAGTGAATTAGAAAGTCTTACTTACGACGAAGATGCTTTGGAAGGTTATGCGAGACAAGAGTTGGGTCTTATTAAAGAAGGGGAAATAATAATAGAAATAGAAAATGATTGATGATTATTTAGCATTAATACCTGCAGCAGGAGTTGGAGCAAGGGCTCAGCTTAATACCGCAAAGCAGTTTCTAAAGATAGGGGAGAAAACAATTCTTGAGCATGCAATTGACCCTTTTATAAAAGACGAAAATTGTAAAAAAATATGTGTCGTTACTAATGAAGAGGATGATCTTTGGCCTTCTTTAAGCATTTCAAATCAAGAAAAAATAATTTCTTGTTATGGAGGCACAACTAGAATGAATTCGGTTTTGGCTGGTTTGGAGCTTCTAATTGATCAAGAGGATAAATCTAGTTTGGTTGCAATACACGATGCTGCCAGACCTTGTCTGCAAATAGAAGATTTAAAAAATTTAATGGAATATGCAGATGAAGAAATTAAAGAAGATGGACAGGGTGCTTTTTTAGCTTATCAGCCCAATGAAAGCATCAATCAAAGTAGTAAAGAAAAAATTTCTAAAATTCTAGATCGAAATAAGATTTGGCTTTCTTCCACACCACAAGTTTTTATTCTAGAAGATGTATTTAAGGCTTTAGGTGAAGCAGTAAATAATGAAAAAACATACTACGATGAGGTGAGTGCAGTATATAGTTTCTTTAAGAGCTCCATAAAACCCATCAATTCTAGTCGAATGAATTTAAAAGTTACCAAGAAAGAAGATATTGCTATTGCCGAATTATTTTTAAAATTAATGGGACGTCTGTGAGCAATCTTCGAATCGGTTTTGGGTTCGATTCTCATCAAATAGAAAAAGGAGACTCAATGACGCTTGGCGGGGTCGAAATTTCTTGTGGCTATCAAATCATTGCTCACTCAGATGGTGATGTAGTAACACACGCAATTTGCGATGCTTTATTAGGCGCCGCTCACTTGGGAGATTTAGGTTCTTTTGTTCCTGATGATGATTCCACAAAAAACCTTTCTAGCTTGGTGATTTTGAAAAATGTCATGACGAAGATTGCCGATCTAAATATGGTAGTTATTAATATTGATTCTACTTTTGTAGGCAACACTCCTAGATTAGAACCACATAAAGGTAATATGGAGCATAAATTAGCTGAGGTTATTAACATCAATTCAGACAATATATCTTGCAAAGCTACTACTACCGATGGCATGGGTCCAGAAGGAAGAAATGAAGGCATCTCAGCATACGCAACTGTGTTATTGGAAAAAATTAAATGAAGATTTTGTTAACCAATGATGATGGTTATGATCATCCAGGAATTCATACTTTGTTTCAGGAATTATCTAAACATCATGAAGTTTTTATGATGGCTCCAGATACCAACAAAAGTGGCTTCAGTAGTGCTTTAACTTTTTTAACTCCCATTACTGAACAAAAAATAGAAGAAAATGTCTATAAAATTGATGGAACTCCAGTTGATTGCGTTCGCCTTGCTTTAGAAGAATTTTGCCCTTTTGTTCCTGATTTGGTTGTCTCTGGAATAAATCCAGGACCAAATATAGGCCATTTGATGCTTTACTCTGGTACGGTTGGAGCTGCAATTCAAGGCCGAGACTTAAAATACCCATCGATTGCAATTTCAGTTTCTTCATTTGAAATTTCAGACTATTCGTTTGCTGCAAAAACAGTATTAAAAATTTTAGAAAACATTAATAATTTAAACCTGTCAGAAAAGTCTATTTTAAATGTGAATGTCCCTGATCATAATTTATTTAAACAACCTCAAATGAAAGTTACTAAAACTTTTGTTGATGAAGAAGCTACAAGTGATGATGAAATAGAAGATGATGTTAGTTCTTTAGAATCTGGAAATATTTCAATTTCACCAATAAAGATTTCAACTTTCGATAAGGCAAATCTAAAAGCTGTGGATACTTGGCTTGGAAAATTTTAAAACTAATTACAAAACAGAACTAACCTACGAACGAGCAAGAACTGCACTTGCGGAAACTTTAGCTACTAAAGGAATTGCAGATGTAAGAGTTTTAGAAGCAATTCTTAAGACACCCAGACATTTATTTGTAGATGGTGCTTTTTCTAGCCGAGCTTATGAAGATATGTCATTGCCAATTGGTTATCGACAAACGATCTCTCAACCTTATGTAGTAGCAAAAATGACTGAGGTATTAATAAAAGGGAATATATTGGAAAAAAAACCTTTAGGTGCTGTCCTAGAAATAGGAACAGGTTGTGGCTATCAAGCAGCAGTTATTTCAAGATTTTGCCGCAAAGTATTTTCGCTAGAGAGAATAAAGCCTTTAGCTGAAAGAGCCGAAGAAAATCTAAAAAAAGCAGGTATAAAAAATTTTTTGATTAGATGGTCAGATGGCACTCTAGGTTGGCCTGTACCTAAAAAGTTCGATGCCATTATTTGTACGGCAGCAATTCCGGAGATACCAGCAACTCTAAAAAAACAATTAAATATTGGTGGTAAATTAATCTGTCCCTGTGGAGATCAAAATAAACAAAGTTTGGTTTTCTTAGAAAAATTAGATAAAGACGATTATAGGGAAACTATCCTTGATTCAGTTTTGTTTGTGCCGATGTTAAGTGGAAAAATTGAAGAGGAATAAATATGCTACAAAGTGTCTTAGTCGGCTACTAAAATTATTTTTTTAATTTAGGTTTTTTTCCATCTGGCATATCGGATGGTTGAATGGTGTGGAGTAAAGTTGCAGCCAACTTGTTATCAGCATTGAAAAGCTTACCTTCAACGGTAGCAAGTTTCTGACCAAGTTTAATAAGTCTGACTTCAATTACTGCCTCACCAACGGCGACCGGTCTATGAAACAAGACATGGAGATCTGTTGAAAGAGGTCCTTTTTTAAATTCATATGCGGAAATGACTACCATAGCTGTTGCATCGTCCATAGCAGCAGCAATCATGCCACCTTGCACCATATTCATAGGATTTGTGGATTCAGGTGGGAAAGTTACTTTGATTTTATAGGTATCATCGACTTGTTCTAAAAATTCAAGATTAAAAAATTTTGCTGTATTGCCTGGTTTATACTGATTCAACCAGTCTAATGAAATATCCATAATTCTTTCCTTGAATTAATTACTCTAAAATTAGAGCATCAATTTTGTTAGGCACGTCTTGCCATTTTTCGTGATCAGGTAAGGGCGCTTTTGCTTCAGTAATGTTAGGCCAAATCTTAGAATATTTTTCATTGATTTCAATGAATTCTATTTCATCAGCAGGCACTTCGTCTTCGGCATAAATTGCATTCACAGGGCATTCGGGTTCGCATAAACCACAATCGATGCATTCTTCAGGATCTATCACCAAGGTGTTTTCTCCTTCGTAAAAACAATCTACAGGACAAACTTCCACGCAATCAGTGTGCTTACAATTGATACAAGCAGAGCCAACAATAAAGGTCATGAATGAATTATAATTTATAAATGACTAAAACAACGACCGATTTATATTCTTTATTGGAATATCTAGGGAATTTTTTGTCTAAAAGAAATCAAACTATTAGCACAGCTGAATCTTGCACCGGAGGTTGGTTAGGTAAAGAAATTACCGGAATTCCTGGAAGTTCAAAGTGGTTTGGTACCGGTTTAATCACTTATTCAAATAGCGCTAAAGTTAAAATATTAGGTGTAAACAAAGAAACTCTTCTAAAAGAAGGCGCTGTCTCAGAATCAGTAGTTAGAGAAATGGTTATTGGAGCCATGCAACTTGGCAGAGCAGAATACGGAATAGCAATTAGTGGAGTAGCTGGTCCTGGAGGAGGCTCCAAAGAGCGACCTGTCGGGACAGTTTGTTTTGCTTTAGGAAGTTCAGAAAAAATTATTACTAGCACGATGCATTTTGAAGGAGAAAGAGACGACGTAAGAAATCAAAGCGTTCTTTACGCTTTTACTGAAATAAATAATTTTTTAAAAACATTGCAAAATTAATTTAGATATTGTTAAATACTGTATAAACATACAGTAATTAATATTATGGCTACTAAAAACACTAAAAACACTAAAAACGAGGACTTATCAACCGATAAGAATAAGAATTTAGCATCTGCTATAACCCAAATTGAAAGTCAATTTGGGACTGGAACCATCATGAGGATGGGTGATAAAAAAGTAGAAGATGTTCCTAGTATATCGACAGGATCACTAGGTTTAGATTTGGCGCTTGGCGTAATGGGTTTGCCAAGAGGAAGAGTAGTAGAGATATTTGGTCCCGAGTCATCTGGAAAAACTACGTTAACTCTTCAAGTTATAGCTGAGTGCCAAAAACAAGGAGGAACAGCAGCATTTATTGATGCTGAGCATGCTTTAGATCCAATTTATGCCGAAAAACTAGGAGTAAAAGTAGATGATCTTTTGCTTTCTCAACCAGATAATGGTGAACAAGCTTTAGAAGTTGCTGACATCATGGTCAAGTCTGGAGGAGTAGATGTTTTAGTTATAGATTCTGTAGCTGCTTTGACTCCACGAGCTGAAATAGAAGGAGAAATGGGCGATCATCATGTTGGTCTACAGGCAAGATTAATGTCTCAAGCATTAAGAAAAATAACTGGAAACATTAAAAGGTCCAATACCACTGTAATTTTTATCAATCAAATAAGAATGAAAATTGGAGTGATGTTTGGAAACCCAGAAACAACTTCTGGTGGAAACGCTCTAAAGTTCTATTCTTCAGTAAGATTAGACATAAGAAGAATTGGTACAGTAAAAGATGGTGATGAGGTTGCTGGAAACGAAACAAGAGTAAAAGTTGTTAAAAACAAAGTTGCACCTCCATTTAGACAAGCAGAATTTCAAATTCTTTATGGTAAAGGCATTAATAAAGCAGGAGAGTTGTTAGATATTGGAGCTGAACATAAAATAGTTGAAAAAGCTGGAGCCTGGTATTCATATGAAGGCGAAAAAATAGGACAGGGCAAGACTAACGCTGGAGAGTTCTTAAAACAAAACCAAAAAATAATGCAGGAAATTGAAAATAAAATATTTGCTGCGATTAAGGAAAAAGAACTGCCAAAAGAAGAAGAATTACCAGATGCAGAAAATCTAACTGAAGAGGGCGAATAACTCTTCTTCAGTAAGTAGTTTTTTTGATAGGTCACTTCTAGAAACAACTTCGTAACTGTTAGACTCTATAGAATTTTTGCTTAAAATTACTTGATAGGGCACACCTATCAGTTCTGCATCTGAGAATTTAATTCCTGGGGAACAGTCTCTATCATCAAGCAGCACATCAATACCCAATTCATTTAACTTTTCATAAAAATGATTTGCTTTTAAGTTAATGCTTTCATCATTTTTTTGATTGATTAATACTATAACCAAGTCAAAAGGTGAAAGAGCCTTATTAAAAATAATTCCTTTATCATCATGATTTTGTTCAATTGAAGCAGCAATAATTCTTGATACTCCAATTCCATAACAGCCCATTTCTAAATACTTTATTTCATTATTATCTTGAACTTTAAGATCCATAGACTTACTGTATTTATTTCCTAACTGAAATATATGCCCAACTTCAATACCTCTTTTTACATCTAATTTTCCTTTTCCATCAGGACTATCCATTCCAGGTATTTTTTCAACATCATCTTGATCAATTAGTTCTACATTACAGGCAAAGTCACTTTTGTCACTAAATGCTAAAAGATCCTCTCCAGAGTCTGCTAAAACATGAAACTCTTCTGATGAACTTCCTCCTATTGAACCTGAGTCTGCATTAACAACTCTATAATCAAGATTTAATTTTTCAAAAATTTTTATGTAAATTTCTTTAATCTTAGAATAGGTGTCACGCATTGATTGTTCATCTAGATCAAAAGAGTATGCATCTTTCATAAGAAATTCTCTTGCTCTCATTACTCCAAATCTAGGCCTAATTTCATCTCTAAACTTTGGTTGTATTTGATATAATGTTAAAGGTAAATCTTTAGGACTATTAATTTCTTTTCTTGCTAAATCTGTTACAACTTCTTCATGAGTTGGTCCCAAATAAAAATCTCTATCTCCTCTATCTTTAAAACCTAACAACTCTGGTCCATACTCATCTGATCGTCCGGTCTCGTCCCACAAACTTTTAGGTTGAACCATTGGCATATAAATCTCTAAACATCCTCCTTTGTTCATTTCTTCTCTAATTATGTTTTCAATTTTTCTTAAGATCTTGAGTCCAAGTGGTAACCAGCTATAAATTCCCGAGGCTATAGGCTTGATCATTCCAGCTCTGATCATCAATTTATGACTTACTAACTCTGTGTCGCTAGGAGCATCCTTCAGGGTTTTGTAGTGATATGAAGAGGCTTTCATATTAAAATGAGTTTTCTATTTAAAAAATGAAATTATACTTTTTTTTGACTTACAAAGGTTAGTAAATGCCAATATATGAATTTCAATGTGATATGTGTGGGAATCGGTTCGAGAAGATCGTTAGCCTTTCAGAATCAAATAAAAATATTAAATGTGATTGCTCTCCAAAAGCATTTGCAAAAAAAGTAATATCAGCACCATCCTTCCGTTTAGGTGGAAAAGGCTGGTATGAAACAGACTTTAAAACAGGCATTAAGAAAAATTTAGTACAATCAGACAAGAAAGATAAGAAAACTACCGAAACTTCCAAAAAAAAAGAAAATAAAGATAAATGAGCCTATTAAAAATATCATCCTTGAGTAAAAAAAACTTAGGGAAAAAAATATCTGTTTCCGGATGGGTTGAAAATATAAGAGATCATGGAGGCGTTATTTTTATTGATCTTCGAGAAGGCAACGAAATTCTTCAAGTCGTGGTTGAGCCTCAAAATAAAGAAATATTCGAAGTAGCTGAATCTATAAGAGACGAATTTGTTATTTCTGTATTTGGCGAGATAAAGGAAAGACCGAAAGGCACTATTAACAAAAAAATGATTACAGGAGAAATAGAATTAAATTCATCTAATTTATCTATTTTATCCAAAAGCAAACCTATGCCATTTCAATTAGATGAATATGTCAAAGTAGGTGAAGAAACTAGGCTTAAATACAGATATCTTGATCTTAGAAGATCAGAGATGCAGGAAACTATAAGAATTAGATCTAAAGTTTCAAACGAAATAAGGCAGTTCTTAATATCTAATGATTTTCTAGATATAGAAACTCCTATGATGACTAAGGCAACGCCAGAAGGCGCTAGGGACTTCGTTATTCCAAGTAGAGTCAATCAAGGTAGTTTTTATGCATTACCTCAGTCACCACAACTTTTTAAACAATTATTAATGATCAGCGGATTCGGTAAATATTTTCAAATAGTTAGATGTTTTAGGGACGAAGATACAAGAAAAGATAGACAACCTGAATTTACCCAAATAGATATCGAATCATCTTTTACCTCAACTGAAGAAGTAATGGACCTTGGAGAAAATTTAATAAAAGAAGTATTTAAAAAGATTTTGAACATTGAGCTAAAAGATTTTCCTGTTATGACTTATTCTGAGTCTATTAAAAAGTTTGGGTCTGACAAGCCTGATCTAAGAAATCCTCTTGAATTGATTGATGTTAAAGATATATTTACTGACTCTGAATTTAAGGTTTTTGGCGATCCTGCCAATGATGCTAAATCGCGTTTGGTTGCTTTAAAAATTTCCTATTCCTTATCTAGAAGTCAGATTGATGATTACACAAAATTTGTAGGGAATTATGGAGCTAAAGGTTTGGCATATATAAAGGTGAATGATGCGAATGATTTAAAAGAAGGATTGCAATCTCCGATTCTTAAATTTTTATCTGAAACAGAAATAGAGAGCCTTTTTAAAAAGCTTGATATTTCAACCGGAGATACGGTGTTTTTTGGCGCCGGGCATAAAAAAATTGTTAACGAATCTATGGGTGCTTTAAGAGAAAAACTGGGCGCAGATCTTAATTTGGTTGATAAAGAAAAATGGTCGCCTCTTTGGATCAAAGATTTTCCAGTTTTTGATGAAGCTGAAGATGGATCACTTTCTCCAAGTCATCATCCTTTTACAAGGACTTCTGATGATCTAGAAATGTTGGAAAAAAATCCAGCTATGGCAATAGCAGATGCATATGATCTTGTTTTAAACGGTTATGAAATAGGCGGTGGCTCTATGCGTATACATAATTCAGAAGAGCAGAGAAAAGTTTTATCTATTTTAGGTATCTCAGAAGAAGAAGCAGAAGAAAAATTTGGTTTTTTTCTTGAAGCTTTGGATTATGGATGCCCACCTCATGGTGGTATAGCTTTTGGGCTTGATAGATTGGTGATGTTGATCTGTAATAAAGACTCAATTAGAGATGTTATTGCTTTTCCAAAAACGCAATCAGCATTTTGTCTTATGACTGGTGCTCCAAGTAATATTTCCGATGATGAGCTTAGGGAATTATCAATCAAAAGCATCATTCAACCTAAGGATTAAATATGGCTGGACATTCTAAGTGGGCTAATATTAAGCATCAAAAGGGAAGACAGGATGAAAAACGACAAAAAGTCTTTTCGAAATTAATTAGAGAGATAACTGTTGCTGCAAGATTAGGTGGTCCAGATGCTGCGGATAATCCAAGATTGAGACTAGCTTTAGATAGAGCGTTTAGATCAAACATGCCTAAAGATACAATAGAAAGAGCGGTATCTAGAGGGGCTGGAGATACTGAATCGGAAAATTTAGAAGAAGTTTTATATGAAGGTTATGGTCCTGGAGGGGTAGCTATTTTAGTAGAGACTATGACCGACAACAGAAATAGAACTGTTGCAGAAGTAAGACATGCTTTCTCTAAAGCCGGGGGAAGTTTAGGGACGGATGGATCGGTATCATATTTATTTAAAAAATTTGGACAAATTATTGCAAAAGATTCTGATGAAGATAAGTTATTAGAATTATTAATTTCTACTGGAATAGAGGACTTAGAATCTTTAGAAAATGGCAGAACTTTGATAAATATGGAAGTTGAAAACTTATCTGCAGTGAAAGAAGTATTAGACTCTGAAACAATAGAAATTGAAGAGAGTGAATTAGTAATGAATGCTTCAGTAAATGTTGAGTTGGATGAAGAAACATCTGAAAAAGTAATTAAGTTATTAGAAAATTTAGACGATCTTGATGATGTTCAAAACGTTCACTCAAACGCTGAGTTTGTTGATAATCTTTAAATGCAATGACCAATTCAAGAAATAAAGGAGCTGCTTTTGAAAGAGAAATTGCTAATTCTCTTAATGAAGAATTAAATCTAACGGTACCACTCAAAAGAATCTTAGAACAAACAAGAGAAAAGTTTCTGCCAGATTTAATACTTGGAAATTGGTATCTTGAATGCAAACGATATGGACAAGGGAATGAACCAGTCGAAAAATGGTGGTTACAAGTTTTAGACGCTGCTAAAGATAAGGGAATTCCTGCTTTGATATATAAATTTAATAATAGGCCAATTAAAGTTAGAGTACCACTACACACTATTAATAATAATTTAATAAAAGATGATCAACTTACTTGCGATTTAGCATGGAAAGAATTTATTTTTATTTTAAAAACACTTTATCCGGAAGACATAGCTCGGCACCAAAAGTAATTCATGCATATTGAAGAATATAGGGTTTATTATGAAGACACAGATGCACAAGGCGTTGTCTATTATGCAAATTATTTAAAATTTTTTGAACGTGCTCGCACAGAGTATTTAAGATCTTTAGGTTACGAGCAAAAAAATTTAATGGAAAAAGGAATAATATTCGTAGTTAGAAAAGTGATAGTGCAATATTTATTGCCAGCTAATCTTGATGAACTAATAAAAATAGAGTCTAAATTAGTTGGAGTAAAAAAAGTTAGTTTCGATTTTTTACAAACAATTTACAACTCTGATGCAGAAAAAATTTGCGAAGCACAGGTATTTTGTGGTTCGATAAATATTGAATCCAAAAAACCCATGCTGGTTCCTGAGAAACTTCAAATCAACATGATTAAGGAGCTAAATTGAATTCATTTGAATTAGATATTTTTTCTTTATTTCTTCAAGCAAGTTTTGTAGTACAGCTGGTAATGATTATTTTGCTTTTTGCATCGGTAAGTTCTTGGTGGGTTATTTTTGAAAGATGGACAACTTTAAGCAGAACAAAAAAAGATATTTTTAATTTTGAAAAATATTTCTGGTCACAAAAAGAACTTGATAATGTTTTTAAAAATATTTCTAAAAAGCATAAAAAGATTGGATTAGAGCAGATTTTTTTTGTTGGTTTTGAAGAGTTTAATAAATCAAAGTCCTTAAACGATGCAAAAAAAGTAATGGATATTACAATTTCTAGACACGAACAAGTTTTAGAGAATAAACTTTCTTTTCTTTCTACAGTTGCTTCTGTAAGTCCTTTTATAGGGCTTTTTGGTACGGTATGGGGAATCATGAACGCCTTCGGAGGACTTGCTCAGTTGACGCAAGTATCTATTACAGTTGTTGCTCCAGGTATTTCTGAAGCGCTCGTTGCAACAGCATTAGGATTATTTACAGCAATACCTGCTCTTATTTCTTATAACTGGAACGTATCTAACATAGATAAAATTCTTAAAAATTATCTTAATTTCAGTGAGGAGCTTTTAATAATCCTTTCTAGAAAAAACTGAATAAATGTATTTTTCGAAAAAAAGAAGATACTTAACTGAGATTAACGTCATTCCATATGTTGATGTAATGTTAGTTTTGCTTGTTATTTTCATGGTAACAGCTCCGTTTATGATCCAAGGTATAGACATAGATCTTCCTGAAGTTAATTCCCAACCAATAGAAAAAGCAAATTTAGAAAATGTAACTATTTCTATAAATTCAAAAGGAGAATATTTTATAGATTTAGATTCTTTGAAAGATGAAACATTTAAAATAAATGAATTAAGGGCAGAAATAACAAAAATACTTAAAAATAATAGCTCTATTGAAATTTATATCAGAGCTGATAAAAACGTAATATTTGCTGAAGTTGCAAAATTAATGTCTTTGCTACAAGACTTAAAACCAAGCGCTATAAATTTCATTACTGAACCAATTGATGACAAATAATTTAATCGCTTTCCTAAATTCTATATTTTTTCATTTATTTCTATTAGCTATTTTAACTATAGATTTTTCAATTTTCGTGCCCAAACCAGACAGGGAAAAAATAGTACCCATTGAATTTGTTTCGCTTCCAAGAATGGAAGAGATAAGGCTCAAAAAGAGTAATGATTTTTTGTCAAAAAGAATAGATGACAATATAAAGGTTGAAAAAGAGATTAAAAAAACGGTTGAAGTTAATAAAAAAAAATTGGGTTTAAATTCTTTAGAAAGCTTAAGGAAGCAAATTGAAGATACCAAATTGTCTAAAGAAAAAAAGGAAGTTCAAATAAGGATTTCATTAATTCAGAAAAGGATAAACTCCATATGGAAAAAACCCGCTTTGATAAATGAAGATATTCAGACAGAAATTCAAATTAATCTGGCTCCGTCCGGCGAGATATTAAAATATGAAATGATTTCTTCAAGTGGCAATAAAATCTTTGATGATTCAACTTTCAGAGCATTATCAAATATTTCTTTCATAACTGAGGTGATAGGTATGGATAGGAAATATTTTGAAAAAAACTTTAGGTCTTTCAACCTAGTTTTTAAATCAAAGGACTAAAGATATGAAATTTTTAATTATTTGTCTCATATTTTTATCAGCAACAATTGAAGCAAAATTAAAAATAGAAATTTCCCAAGGATCAAAAGATTTAGCCAAGATAGCTATAGTCCCTTTTAACGACGGAAAAAAAACAAACACTGCTTTATCTAATTTGATTGAAAAAAATTTAACTTTATTTGGTGAATTCAAAGCGACTCCTAAAAATGAGATGCTATCTTTTCCAAGCTCTGAAGATAATTTTTTTTACAGAGATTGGAATATTTTAAAAATTGATTATGCAGTTATAGGAAAGATAGAAGAAAAAAATAATTCAGAACTTTATATTGAGTATTTTGTTTTTAATGTTCCTCTTAAAAAGCTAATTTTAAGAGGAGATATTACCGGAGATATTAATGAGCTTAGTCAAATTTCAAAGGTTATAAGTAATCGAACATATAAAGCCATTACTGGGTTAGAAGGAATTTTTAATACTAAATTAGCGTATATTTTAAATCCTCAAAAAGACATTTATAAGATTTGTGTTTCTGATATAGATGGCTCTAATGAACAAATTCTTTTTGAGTCTACCGCACCATTGATGTCTCCATCTTGGTCATCAGATTATAAAAAATTAGCTTATGTATCGTTTGAGAAGGGTTACCCTGAAATATATATGCAAGATTTATTTTCTGGTAAAAGAGAATCAATCAAAACCCTAGGGCTTAGTAACAGCGCTCCCGTATGGTCTCCAGATAATAAAAAATTAGCATTTGTTATGTCCATGTCCGGTAATCCTGATATCTATATTTATAATTTAAGAAATAAAAAAATCTCTAGGCATACTACCCATTATGGAATTGATACAGAACCGTCTTGGTCACCGAATAGTAAAAAATTACTTTTTACGTCTAACAGGTCTGGATCCCCTCAAATTTATGAATTGACCATCTCTTCAAATAGAATAAAAAGAATTACCTTAGATGGTGATTACAATGCCAGAGCTAGTTATTTTCCTAATGGAAAAGATATTGTTTTAGTTCATGGAAATAATGGAATTTTTCATATTGGAACAAAAAAAATAAGAAGTAGATTTATAAATACTATATCTAAAACAACTTTAGATGAATCTCCAACCATTTCTCCAAATGGCAATATAATTATCTATGCTACAAAAAATAACTCACAAGGGTATCTGGCCGGATTAACTTTGGACGGAAAATCAAAATTTACTTTGCCCACTAAATTTGGATCAGTTAGAGAACCTGCTTGGTCACCATTGATGAACTAAAAAGTTACAATTTTGTCAAAAATACAAGAGTTTATTAATTTATAATTCATTTAAAGGAGTTGACAATGAGATTATCAAAGAGTTTTTTACTACTAATTTTAATTCCATTTATTGCTAGTTGTGCCACCCAAGTTTCCGATTCAATATCCTCGTCGTCATATTCATCCGCAGAGAGCGACGAATATATTTCTGCAGAAAAACTAGAAACGAATTTAGAAGATTTAATTTACTTCGAATTTGATAAAGCCTCTTTAAGTGCAGATTCAAAAGCTTTAATTTCAAATTACGTTAAATTTGCAAAGAATGCAAAAGCTATCAGATTAGAAGGTCACTGCGATGAAAGGGGAACAAGAGAATATAATTTGGCTCTTGGAGAAAAAAGAGCAATTGAGGTTAAAAATTATCTAATTATCAAAGGTGTATCTTCGTCAAAAATTAAAGTAATTTCATACGGAGAAGAGAAACCGATAGATATCAATTCAAGCGAAAGCGCTTGGAAAAAAAACAGAAGGGTTGAAATTTCACTATTCTAATTAGATGAAAAAGTTTATTTTTTATTTTTTAATGCTGAGCTCAATTGGCTTAAATGCTCAGACAAATAATGAATCAATAGATTTAATTATAGAAAAAATAGAAAATCTAGAAATAGAATTGGCTAGACTAGCTAATCAAATTGATTCTAATACGTTTGAAGTCCAAAAGTTAGATGAGTCAAATCAGGCTAGATACGTAGATTTGGATAAAAGAATTCACGAACTTGAAGCAATAATCCTCTTATCTAAAGAGGAAGTAGAGGAAGAAACGAACGAAGAACTTAAATTAGAAAATCCTTTAGCTGAATTGATTGAAAAAGACGGTGAAGAGGAAGAATTTACTTTATGGTCAAATACTCTTAGATTAATTGATAATTCTAGATACTCTGAAGCAGCTGAAAATTTGAGATTTTTAATATTATCTTATCCAAATGGTGCTTATTTAGTTGATTCATATTTTTGGTTAGGAGAAATATATTTCTTACAGGAAATGAATGAAGACGCATACGAGACATATTTTTCACTAATTAATAATTTTCCCGATCATGAGCGAGTTTCCACTTCTTTGTACAAGTTAGGACTTATTTCTATAAAGTTAGATAAAAATGAAGAGGCTATTGCTTTTTTTGAGCGAGTGATTCTTAATTACCCGAATTCAGGCTCTTCAGTATTGTCTGAACAAGAATTAGTCAAATTAAAAAAGTTGATTTGATATAATTATCTTAATGGGTCGTTAGCTCAGTTGGTAGAGCAGTTGGCTTTTAATCAATTGGTCATAGGTTCGAATCCTATACGACCCACCAATTTATAAAATGATTTATTTGTTTATAGGAATCGGTGGAGCATTAGGGGCTTCTTTAAGATTTTATTTTTCCAATTTTATCTCGCAGTTTTCATTATTTGGCATTCCTTTAGGAACTATGATGGTTAATTTAATAGGATGCTTCATAGTTGGTTTTTTTATTGCAAATCAAGAAGAGGGAAATTCCTTCTTTTTAAATAATTTTTTTGTAATAGGTTTTTTGGGATCATTTACAACTTTTTCTGCTTTCACAAAAGAGGCTTTAATTTTTTACAACAATGAAAATTTCTTTACTTTATTGATTTATATTTTTTTAACCTTAACTTTATGCTTGTTCTCTACTTATTTAGGTTTTAAGATTTTTCAAAATGGATAAAACAATATTTCAAAAAATAATAGAAAAAGAAATACCATCAGATATAATTTTTGAAGATGAATTATGTATTGTTATTAAAGATATTAATCCTCAAGCTCCAATACATTTACTAATTATTCCTAAGAAACCAATTCCTAAACTCGCAGATGCGAGTAAAGATGACTTAGAAATACTTGGGCATTTAATGTTAATAGTTGGAAACATGTCTAGACAATTTAATGTTGAAGATGCCTTTAACGTGGTAATTAATAACGGAGAGAAGGCTGGCCAAACAGTTTTTCACTTACATATTCACTTGCTAGCTGGAAATGATAAGTTAAATTTACCTAAATAGAATAATTTAGGTTAGATCCTTTAAAGCCCTTTTTGTTTGATAAATCTGCTCTAACTTATTGATGATACTTTCTCTTATTTCAAAGAAATTTTTGGATAATTTTAAGCCTTCTCTTAATTGATATATGGCCGAATCATATCTTCCAGTAAGAACAAAGTATTCAGCTCTAGACCTATGAAGACCAATTATATTTCCCGATAAGCCCTGTGCTTCTGCAAGCTCGTACCATACAAAAGGGTCTTCAGGATTTATTTTAGATAAGTTTATTAATACTTCCTCAGCTTTATCTGGGTCACCATTTAAAATATAAGCTTTAGATAAATAATAAGAAATAAAATAATTGTCAGTGTGAACTTTAAGTAATTCTTCACCAAGAGAAATTGCTTCAGGAGAATTTTCTTCAGCTAAATAGATTTCTAAAATATTAGTTTGAAAAATCAAATTAGTAGGATTTTCTTTAACTAGTTCACTTGCAATTTTGATAGCTTCATCAAATTTCTTTTGCTCTTTTAACGTTAAAGAAAGTCCGTATTTATTTGAGGTAGATATTTTTGAATTAAGATTATTTTTCAATTTTGAAATATAAAGATCCTCAAGAGACTTCATATTCTTAGAATTATTCACTTCAGCTCTAGCTTTTACTAAATAAAATTCTAGCGAATTTCTATATGATTTTTTATCATCTATCGACGTTTCTCTTATTCTTGCATCCGTTATTCTCTCTTTTGGAATAGGGTGAGTAAAAAGGTATGAATATTCCTCATTAATTCCTCCTTGAGTCTTTTGTAGGATTTGGAACATTTGAGATTGGGATTTAGGATCAAAACCAGCATTGACCAAATTTCTAAATCCAATTCGATCTGCTTCTCTTTCATTATCTCTCGTATAGTTTGTTGCCAGCTGTTGGATCAAAGCAGGAGCAATTAAAATTGCTTGCGGATTAGCAGTGACAACTGCTGTTGCAACACTTCCAAGAAGAATTAAGGCATTTGTTAAAGGAGAGGAATTCTGTTGTGATCTCGCATAATGTCTTTGACTTAAATGAGCAAGTTCGTGACACATAACTGAAGCAAATTGACCTTCCGTCTCTGTTTTCAAAAACATACCAGTATTGATTCCAATTATGCCTCCAGGTGCTGCAAAGGCATTAATTGACGCATCGTCCAAAATAATAAATTCATATCTTCGATCTCTTACTTCACTACTTTCAGAAATTCTATATATAAAATCCTTGACGTAACTCTTAGTAATAGGATCGTTATATTCTTTTGCTGAGCTTCGGAATAAAGATAACCATAATCTGCCAAGATCATATTCACCTGCCAGAGAAATCGATCCCGATGACGCGTCTCCTAAAGAAGGTAAGGAATCATTATTTTGAGCATTGGCCAAAACTCCAAATAAAGACAATAAAATCAAAAATAAATAAGTTTTCATATAGAATATTGAACATTATAAAAAACAATGTTGCTAAATGTTTGACTATTTAAAAGGTTTTTTTAGAAATTATTTTTACGAAGAAGAGCAGTTTGCTGCTCTTTTTATACTGATAATAGCTTCTGTCTTATTGTATTTCATAGGCTCAACAATTACCCCAGTGTTTGTAAGTATTTTAGTAGCTTATTTGTTAAATGGTGTAATGAACTTTTTTGAAGAAAAAGAATATTCAAAAAAAATATCTTTTTATATTACTTTTACAATTTTTTTAGCATTCTATTTATTTGTATTATTAAGTTTGCCTTATGTTACAGGTCAAATAGCTTCTTTGATAAATGAGTTACCTGCAATTGTAGCGTTTGTTGAAAATTTATTTGACGATCTTATTATCAGGTATCCAAATTTTTTTACTACTGAGCAAGTTGAAGAAATATTTGCTAGTTCCACTTCTTTCATTCCATCTATTGCCGAACAAGTCCTTATCCAGCTTAACACTGGTTTTTCAGCAATTATGAATGCTCTTATATTTTTAATTTTGACACCCATCTTAGTTTTCTTCTTTTTAAAAGATAAAAGAGAAATGCTTAGTTATTTAACTTACTTTTTACCCAACAAGAGGGGTCTGCTTTCACAGATTTGGAGTGATTTGAATATTCAATTATTTGGTTATGTTAGGGGAAAAGCTTTAGAAATGTTAATTGTTGCCTCCATAACGTCAATTGCATTTTTAGCTCTTGGAGTTAATTACTCAATTATTTTAGGGATTTTAGTAGGGATGTCTGTATTGATACCATTATTTGGAGCAATTTTAGTAACTATTCCAGTAGTCGCAATTGGATTATTTCAATGGGGGCTTGATACATCATTTTATATTTTTCTGTTTGTCTATCTAATGATACAAATTCTAGATGGTAATGTTTTGTTCCCTTTATTAATGGGAAACGAGGTCAATCTTCATCCCGTTCTTATTATTCTATCCATACTAGTTTTCGGAGGTATATGGGGGTTTTGGGGATTACTTCTCGCCGTACCTATAGCAACCTTTATTAGGGCCGTTTTTAAAGTTTGGCCTAAAAAAGAACTATCAGTCTAATTTTTTAACTTCTTCCAAAACTTCTTGAGCATGCCCCTTAACTTTTACTTTTCTCCACTCAGCGCATAACTTACCTTCTTTATTAATAAGAAAAGTACTTCTTTCTATACCCATATATTTTTTTCCATACATATTTTTTTCTTTAATTACGTCAAATAAGTTACATAGTTTCTCGTCTGGGTCCGATATTAATTCAAAAGGATATTTGTATTTTTCTTTAAAACCTTCATGGGATTTTAAGCTATCTCTAGAAACACCATATATCTCAGTTTTTAGTTTTTTGAACTCCTTGTGAAGGTCTCTAAAATCTTCACCTTCTTGGGTACATCCAGGAGTATTATCTTTTGGATAAAAGTATATGACGAGGTTTTTTCCTTTTAGTTCATCTGAGTTTATCTCTAATGAATTGGTTGCAGAAACCTTAAATTTTTTAACTTTGGTATTTATCTTTACGCTCATGTTATTAATCCTTTTAACTATTTATATGCAAATAGTATAAAATTTTGTCTAAAAGTTAAACTTTAAATCTCGATGAAAATAACAGGAGCTATGACTGCGATTGCGACACCAATGTCCGAAGATGGAGCCGTGGATTATTCCTTTTTGAATAAACTCATAGATTATCAAATTGATAATTCAATTTCTGCCATAGTTGCGGTGGGAACTACTGGAGAATCAGCAACCATAGATTTTGATGAGCATGTTAGTTTAATTGAGTATTTTGTTAAATACATTGATGGAAGAGTTAAAGTAATAGCTGGAACAGGAGCGAACTCTACTATTGAGGCTTTAGAGCTAACAAAATCAGCCAAGGATGCTGGCGCCGATGCAGCACTTTTAGTTTCTCCCTACTATAACAAACCAACTCAGGAGGGCTTGTTTCTCCATCATACAAAAATAGCCGATGAGGTAAATCTTCCACAGATTTTATATAACGTTCCATCTCGAACAGCATGTTTTATAGAAGCAGAAACTGTGAGTAGACTATCTTTGCATAAAAATATAATTGGCATAAAAGATGCAACAGGAGAATTGAAAAATTTAGAAGAAATTCAGAGGCTATGCAAAAAACAAATTTCTGAAGATAATTTTTTCTTATTTTCAGGCGATGATGCTTCTTCTTGTGAGTTTATGAAAAGAGGGGGACATGGAACAATTTCAGTATCCTCGAACGTAGCACCAAAACTTATCTGTGAAATGACAAAACTAGCAATGAGCAAAAGCAAAGAAGCAGAAAAAATAAATAAAAAAATCGATACACTTAATGAAATTCTTTTTGTAGAGTCAAATCCAATTCCTGTAAAGTATGCTTTATATTTAATGGGTCTAGCTCCATTGGGTATCAGATTGCCTCTTACAGTTCTCAATCAAAAATATCGAGACAATTTAAAACAGGAGCTTAAAAAGTTACAGTTAATATAATGAAGTTATTTTTTTTCATATTTATTTTTTTCATAGTTTCTTGTGCATCTAATCCAGAAAATAATAAGTCTAATAAATATCTTTCTGCCAAAGACAGAGAAAGTGTAGAAAAAATATTGGGACAAAATATATCTAAATCTGTAGATTTATATCCAATACCAACTACTGATGTTGAAGTCCCAAAAAAAGTCTATGAACTTCCACTGCCAAAGCAATATTTCTCATCAGAAGAAAATAATGAACTGAGGCTTCATAAATTAGGCGAAATTAGATGGATATATTTGAGTCTCGAACCAAGTAAAGCCTGGCCAATGCTCCAAGAATATCTAAACGAAAATAGTGACTTAAATATTTCAAAAGCAAATCCTGAAACTGGAGAAATTTTTACTAAAGAGATAGAAAGAAACAATTTAAAAAATAGATTTGTATTCAAAGTTGAAAGCGGTCTGCAAAGAGAAAGTACAGAGATTTTTATTTCTAATGAAATTTTAAACGGAAGCACGTGGAGGAAAAATTCGGAAGATGATGAATATATCAAATCTGTTTCAACTAATATATTAAACGGTTTAAGCGAAATGGGATCTGTAACAGGAACTTCTTTAGTTGCTTTGAATTTAAATTCAGCAGATAAAACAGAAGTATTTGTCGATAAAGATGGGTTCTCTAAAATAAGATTAATGGTAAATTTTCCTCGTGCATGGTCAGCGCTTCAAAGAACACTGACAATAGCTGAATTCGATATCAATGATTTTGATAGAGAAGAGGGAGTTTTCATTACTGAGATCAAATCTGAGGAAGGGTTTTTTGGAAGAGGCGAAACTAAGGAAATAAAAATCTTTGTTGAAAAGATAGCTCAAAATGAGACAATCATTTCTGTCTTTATGGAAGAGCAAGACAAGGATATTATTCAGGAAATCATTTCACAGATAAATCAGGTGTTATCTTAATATGTTAGAAAAAAAAGAGATTCTTACTACTGGAAAAGCTAAGTCTCTATATTCAACCTCTGACCCATCAAAATTAATAATGGAATATCGCGATGATACGTCTGCCTTTGATGGGAAGAAGATTGAGAAGCTGGCAGGTAAAGGAACAGTGAATAATAGGTTCAACGCTTTTATTATGGAACATCTTGAATCAGAGGGAGTAAAAACTCACTTCATAAGTCAAATTTCAGATATTGAATCGGAAGTCAAAAAACTTGAAATGTTGCCTATAGAGTGTGTTATTAGAAACATTGCCGCTGGAAGTATATGCAAGAGATTAGGCTTGGAAGAAGGAGTAGATATAGAACCGCCGACTTTTGAATTCTTCTATAAGGATGATGATCTAGGAGACCCAATGATAAATGAATACCATATCAATTCTTTTGGATGGGGCACCGAAAAGGATGTTGAAGAAATGAAAATTTTAACTTTAAAAGTCAACGGAATCCTTAGCAAACTTTTTTTACAAGCAGATCTTATCCTCGTAGATTTCAAATTGGAATTCGGAAGACAAGATGGAGTAATGTACCTTGGAGATGAGATGACTCCAGATGGCTGCAGAGTTTGGGATAAAGAAACAAGAAAAAAATTAGACAAAGACAGGTTCAGACAAGGCTTGGGAGACGTTATTGAATCCTATCAAGAAATTGCCTCTCGGATAGGTATTGATCTTAAATAATTCTTAAAATGAGCTTTCTTAAAACTAATAAAAAAATTATCGGTGCAGAACTTTTTATAAAGTGTCTTGAAGAAGAAGGTGTTGAATATGTATTTGGACTTCCTGGCGAAGAAAATCTCGATTTTTTAGAATGTCTTTGTAAGTCAAATAAAATTAAATTAATTCTGACTAGACATGAACAAGGTGCTGGATTTATGGCTGCTACTTATGGCAGGTTAACAGGTAAAGCAGGAGTATGTTTAACTACTCTTGGACCAGGAGCTACCAATTTAGTCACTTCAGCAGCTTATGCACAGCTTGGAGGTATGCCTTTAGTAATGATCACAGGACAAAAGCCCATCAAAAATACCAAACAAGGAAAATTTCAGATTTTAGATGTTGTGGATTTAATGAAGCCAATTACTAAGTATACGCATCAAATTTCTTCAGCAAATATGGTTGCTTCAGAAGTTAGAGAAGCATTCAGATTAGCAGAAGAAGAAAGACCAGGAGCAGTTCATCTTGAATTACCTGAGGATATTGCAAGCGAACCAACAAGAAGAAGACCATTACCGAAAAGTATTGTTCGGAGGCCTATTGCAGATGAGAAATCGATTGATCAAGCAATAGAGTTAATTGAAAAAGCAAAAAAACCCTTACTAGTTCTTGGTGGGGGTGCAAATAGAACTAGTACGCATCAAATGCTTTCAGAATTTGTAGAAAAAACAAAAATACCTTTTATTACTACTCAACTTGGAAAAGGAGTTTTAAATGAAAGACATGAAAATTTCCTAGGATGTGCCGCATTGTCTAGCGGAGATTTTGTTCATAGGGCTCTACAAGAATCTGATCAAATCATTACTGTCGGTCAAGATAATTACGAAAAACCTCCTTTTATAATGCGAGAAGGCGAACGAACAAAAGTCATTCATATTGATCATGTAGCAGCTCATATAAATGGAATTTATTTCCCTCAATTGATGGTGGTTGGCGATATAGCTAATTCAATATGGCAAATCAAAAATAAATTAAATGTAAATCCTCACTGGGATTTTTCAAAAATGCTTTTGACAAGAAAAGCTCACCTAAAGCACTCCACTAAAATTAGAGAAGATGACAGATTTCCAATCTTTCCGCCTTTTTTAGTAAGACAAATTAGAAATGTAATGCCATCGGATGGAATAATAACTTTAGACAATGGCGTATATAAACTTTGGTTTGCTAGAGGGTATCCGGCTCTTCATCAAAATACAGTAATTTTAGATAACGCATTAGCAAGCATGGGAGCAGGACTGCCATCTGCAATTACTGCGGCAATGATTTATCCAGATAAAAAAGTTATATCAGTTTGTGGAGATGGTGGCTTTATGATGAACAGCCAAGAGCTTGAAACAGCTGTTAGATTAGGTGTCAATTTGACTGTTGTCATTCTTAACGACAAAGCATATGGAATGGTTAAATGGAAACAAGAAAATATGAAATTTTCAGATTTCGGATTAAGTTTTGAAAATCCAGATTTTTTGAAATATGCAGAAGCATATGGAGCAAAAGGTTATCGAATTACCAATGGTGAAAATTTAAATGAAACTTTAGAATTATGTTTGAAGTCTCCAGGAGTGCATTTAATAGATTGCCCTGTAGATTACAGTGAAAATGATCAAATATTGAATCATGATTTAAAAAATCTTAGCGAAAAATTATAAAAAATTGAAATAATTTCTTTATAATTTTTTTATATAAAAAATAATAAGTTTATACCTTAAGTTAAAAAAATTCATTGTACCTTAATAAAGAGGTTTAATTATGGTACAGTGCGCTCATGGATACAAAATATCTCTATAAAAGAAACAATGTATGGTGGGTAAAACTCGCTGTGCCTTCTTCACTTAGATCTGAATTAGGTTATGATTTGAGAAAATCCACTGGGCAAAGCGATGTTGAAAAAGCTATTGTTGCTAGAGAAAATATCATAGAAGAGTTAAAGAAAAAATTCGATTCTACATCTAATAAAGAAATTATTAACGAAGATTTAAAAAACAAGGTGACCTATTTGGATTATGCATCAACAACTCCTGTGGATAATAGAGTTGTTGAAAAAATGAAAGATTGCCTCACCATAGATGGAGCATTTGGAAATGCTGGTTCAAGGTCTCATTCTTATGGATGGAAGGCTGAAGAATTAATTGAAGAAGCTAGATTAAATGTCGCTAAATTGGTCAATTGTGATCCAAGAGAAATAGTCTTTACCTCGGGAGCAACTGAATCAGATAATTTAGCTATTAAAGGCGCTGCACATTTTTATAAAAACAAAGGCAAACACATAATAACTTCTAAAATTGAACACAAAGCCGTTTTGGATACTTGCAGACAATTAGAAAAAGAGGGCTTTGAAGTTACTTACCTAGAAACAGATGAATTCGGAAACGTCACCCCTGAACAAGTTTCAGATGCAATTCGAGAGGACACTACATTAGTTTCATTAATGCACTTAAATAATGAAATCGGCGTCATCAACGACATAAATAAAATAGGAGAAATCACCAGAGAGAAAGGAGTTCTCTTTCACGTGGATGCTGCACAAAGTGCAGGTAAAATTCCTATTGATCTTAACGAATCTAAAGTCGATCTGATGTCGTTTTCAGCTCATAAAATATATGGACCTAAAGGAATAGGAGCTCTTTTTTTAAGAAGAAAACCAAGAGTAAGGCTTGAAGCCTTATTCCATGGCGGCGGTCAAGAAAGAGGTATTAGAGCTGGTACTTTGCCAACTCATCAAATTGTTGGAATGGGAGAAGCATTTAGAATAGCCTATGAAGAAATAGATCAAGATTATGAAAAAATTAATTCTTTAAAAAATAGATTATACGATGGTCTAAAAGATATGGAAGAAATATACGTTAACGGAAATCTTGAAAATGGGTACCCTGGTATTTTTAACCTATCTTTCAATTACGTTGAAGGCGAGTCCTTAATTATGGCAATTAAAAATATTGCTGTTTCTTCCGGGTCTGCATGCACATCAGCAAGTCTAGAGCCTTCATACGTCCTCAGAGCTCTTGGACGTCCAGATGAATTGGCTCATAGCTCTATAAGATTTTCATTCGGTAGATTTACCAGTGAAAAAGAAATTGATTTTACAATTGATTTAGTCAAAAGGTCTGTCGAGCAATTAAGAGAAATATCGCCATTATGGGAGATGTATCTCGATGGTGTCGATTTAAGTAAAATAGAATGGGCAAGCTAATTTTTAAGGGGTAAAAACATGGCATATTCAAGTAAGGTTGTAGATAAGTTTGAAAAAACTTTAAAAGATCCAAAAGCTGCAAGCGTAGGCAGATGGAAGCCTGGCGATGAGGATTACGATAAAGTTGGAACCGGTATCGTAGGAGCTCCAGCATGTGGGGACGTCATGAAACTTCAAATAAAGTGTGAAGATATTGAAGGTGAAAAAAGAATTGTTGATGCAAAATTCAAAACTTATGGATGTGGTTCAGCAATTGCTTCAAGTGGACAGCTTATTGATATGCTTAAAGGCAAAACTATAGAAGAAGCTAAGGAGATTTGTAATAAAGAAATTGTAGATATTTTAGAACTTCCTCCAATTAAAATTCATTGCAGTGTTCTTGCTGAAGAAGCTATTAAAAAAGCTATAAATGACTTTGAAACAAATGACAATATCAGAAAACATAACCAATAATCATTTAGATTTAACCGATTCTGCCATCGGTCATTTTTCATCTCTTTTGAAGAATAAAGATAATCAAAATATAAGAATTGGAATTAGGGACTCAGGCTGCTCTGGGTATGCCTATTTTTTAGAGTTTTCGGAAGAAATAAACACCGATGATGTTGAGTTTAGTTTTGATAAATTTAAAATTCTTATAGATAAGAAAAGTTTTACTTTTTTAAATGGAACAACCATAGACTACATCAAAGAAGGTGTAAATTCTAATTTAACGTTTATAAATCCAAATGTTTCTGCAGAATGTGGATGCGGCGAAAGCTTTAGCATCTAATGCCAAAAATCAAAATTAAACCCCATCCTGAAATTTGCCCTGATGGTGCTGAAATCCAAGCAAAAAAAGGCACAACTGTATGTGAAGCCATGCTGGATAACAAAATAAATATAGAACACGCCTGTGAATTATCTTGTGCATGTACTACATGTCACGTCATTGTCATAGACGGCTTTGATAAACTCAATGAGGCCTCAGAAATTGAAGAGGACCTATTAGATAAAGCTTGGGGTTTGGAGCAAAGATCTAGATTAAGTTGTCAAATAGTAGTGGAAGATGAAGACTTAGAAATAGAAATTCCTAAATACAATATAAATATGGTTTCTGAAAATCCTCATTGATTATGAAGTGGACTGATACTTATGAAATTGTTGATTCTTTGGTAGATAAATTCCCAAATCAAGATCCAAAAACCTTGCTTTTTACTGACCTAATGAATATGGTGACCACCTTGGAAGACTTTGATGATGACCCTGATAGATGTGGAGAAAGAATTTTAGAGGCCATTCAAGCTCTGTGGATAGAAGAAATAGATTAATAATTAGAAGGTAAAATGGAAACAACTTTGTGTATTATAAAACCCGATGCAGTAAAAAACGGGTTTGAAGACCAGATTAATAAAAAGATAACCTCATCAGGCTTAGAAATTTTGAAATCCAAAAAAATTTCTCTCACAGAAGAAATCGCAATGAATTTTTATAATGAGCATTCTTCAAAGCCTTTTTACAACGAATTAGTAGAGTTCATTACTTCGGGTGAAGTAATAGTTCAAGTTCTTCAAGGAGAAAATGCAATTAAATCATATCGAGCCTTAATGGGTTCAACAAATCCCGAAGAAGCAGAAGAGGGAACCCTAAGAAAATTATTTGCTGAATCTTTGTCGAGAAATGCAGTGCATGGTTCTGATTCACAAGAATCAGCAATGCGAGAAATTGCTATAATGGAAGATATATTTAGATAAAAATGAGTTCAGATTGGAAATCTCAATTACTTTCTGCGAGATCTTCCAAAAATCTCTCAATAGAGGAGTGCTCAGAAAAAACTAAAATACCTCTTGATTTCTTAATTTCTTTAGAGAGTGGAGACCTTAAGTTACTCCCTGTTAGTGTCTATAGTGAATTTCATCTTAAGAAATATTTTCTTTTCCTAGAAGTTGATTCAGAAAGTTGTCTTCGAGAGTTAAAAAAAGTTATTTCAAAACAACCCTCTAAGAAAGAAAAAATAGAAGAAAGTGAAACATTTAACATCTCAAAATATTTAAAAAACTATAATTTTTTATTAACTTCTTTATTTAGCTTTTCTTTAGTCTCATTAATTACAATTTTAATTCTCGGGAGTAATACAGAATATCCTTTAGAGGTCATAGAAAATGAAAAAAGCTTAGATAATGTTTTTATCACTGAAAATAAATTTGAAACAAAAGAACAAAATAATAATATTTTTGAAAAAGATGATGAATCAAAGAAATCAAGTTTTCAAAATATAGAAAAAGATTCAAATAAAGATTTATTGACTAAACCTCAGAATGTTTTAGCGGATAAAATAAGAATAGCTGTTTCCGGCGAAAGCTGGGTAATTATTGAAGATAAAAATAATGAAACCTTGTTATACGCATTGATGCAAAATGAGGAACAAGAAGTCTTGGGTTATAAGCCATTAATCTTTAAAATAGGTAATCCTGAGGCAACAGTAATCACAATAAATAATAAAAAAATAAATCTTTCTAAAATCTCTAAAAAAAATACGAATTATAGTTATATAGAAATTAAGTAGATAAAAAATTGAATACCTTAAATAAAATTTCAAGAAGAAAATCATCTGTAATTAAAGTTGGAAACGTCCCCGTGGGTGGAGACTCTCCTATTTCAGTTCAAAGTATGACCAATACAAATACAGAAGACATCAAATCAACTGTCAAACAGGTTAAAGAGTTAGAAGAAGTTGGAGCGGATATAGTTAGAATATCTACTCCTTCAGAAGAATCTGTTGTTGCTTTTGGCCAAATAAAAAAATTGGTTGATGTGCCTCTGGTTGCAGATATTCACTTTGATTATAAAATTGCTTTGGCAGTAGCTGAGCAAGGAGCTGATTGTTTAAGAATAAATCCTGGCAATATAGGTTCTAAAGAAAAAGTTAGAGAGGTAGTTAATTGTGCTGAGTCTCATGGAATTCCTATTAGAATAGGAGTTAATGCAGGTTCTTTAGAAAAGAAATTACAAAAAAAATATGGGGAGCCTTGTCCAGAAGCTTTAGTCGAATCTGCGTTAGCTCATGTAGAGATTCTTCAAAATTTAAATTTTCATAATTTTAAATTAAGCATCAAGGCATCTGATGTCTATATGATGACTGAAAGTTACAGATTAATCGCTAAGGAAATTAATCAACCTCTTCACTTGGGATTAACTGAGGCAGGGGGTTTAAGATCCGGCACTGTAAAATCGTCTATAGCTATTGGAGAGCTTTTGAAAGAAGGGATTGGAGACACCATAAGAGTATCTTTAGCTTCTCATCCAACTGACGAAATTAAAGTAGGATTTGATATTTTAAAATCGCTAAGTTTGAGAAAAAAAGGGATTAATTTCATCGCTTGTCCAAGTTGCTCAAGACAAAATTTTAATGTGATCGAAACAATGAATGAATTGGAAGTTAGATTAGAAGATATTAAAGAATCAATTGATGTTGCTGTAATAGGTTGTTATGTAAACGGTCCTGGAGAATCAAAAGCTGCTCATGTTGGACTTACAGGAGCATCTCCTAAAAGTTTAATCTATATAGACGGCTCTCCAGATCATAAGATAGATAATACTGATATTGTCGATCATTTAGAAAAAACTGTAAGACAAAAAGTTAGTGAACTCATTAAAGAAAAAAAGAAAATTATTACTAAAGTATGAGTAAATTTGAAAAAGTAAGAGGCATGCATAATGCATCTCTAGAAGAAGCTTACTTGTGGAGTCACGTCAGTAAGTTTTCAGAGAGTTTGTTGAAAAGTTTTTCTTATTCTGAGATAAGAATTCCTGTTGTTGAATATACCGATTTATTTAAAAGATCAGTTGGTAATGAAACAGATATAGTTAATAAGGAAATGTTTACGTTTAAGAGTAAAAGCGACAAGTCACTAACATTAAGACCTGAAGGAACAGCTGGCTGCATGCGAGCATCCATAAATCAAGGCTTATTAGATTCTGGACCTCAAAGATTATTTTATTCAGGACCTATGTATAGATATGAGAGACCTCAAAAAGGAAGAAACCGAGAATTTTTTCAGCTAAGCGCAGAAATTTATGGAATAGATTCTGTTTATGCAGAAATAGAACTTTTTCAAATCATTGAAAAAATTATAAAGAATTACAAAATTGATGATTCGAGATTAGAAATTAATTCTTTAGGTTCAGAGGATGATCAAAGAAAATTTTCTATTGCGCTTCAAGATTATCTTAAGCCATTAAAAAATCAATTGGATAAAGACAGTCAAAACAGACTCAGAAAAAATCCTTTAAGAATTTTAGATTCCAAATCAACCGAAACTCAAAAAGTTTTAAGAGATGCTCCAAAGATAGCTCAATTTAGATCTGATGATTCTAAAAATAAATATGAACTTTTAAAAAATCTGCTCGATGAATTTGAAATTACTTATGAAGAAAATGAAAATTTAGTCAGAGGTTTGGATTATTATAATGATTCGGTATTTGAATGGAAATCTGACTCCCTTGGAAGTCAAAACACTTTTTGCGCTGGAGGAAGATACGATAGTCTTTCAAAAAAACTCGGGGGGAGATCTTCTCCAGCAGTTGGAGTTTCTCTAGGGCTAGATCGCCTGATTATAGCTTGCAAAGATAAATTTTCTATCACTCATTCTAAGAAGATTGCTGTAATTATTTTAGATGATAAATTTTTAGCTTATGGTAATAATATTTCTGAAAAAATTAGAGCTTCTTTCCCAGATTTTGAAGTTAGATATTCTGGATTGGATACTAATCTTAAGACTCAACTTAAAAGAGCTAATAAAAATAATTTTAATTTAGCAATCATTTTAGGAAGAGAAGAAGTAGAATCAGAAACCTATACAATTAAAGATTTAGATTCTGGTAATAATTATGAAAAGTTATCATTAGAAGATCTAATTTCTTTTTTGAAATAATACAATGAATAATTTCTTTCAAAATACATATTTGCAATCTGCCCTAGACTGGATAAAAACAAATTACATCAAAATCATTTTAGTTGTTTTTATTTTATCTATTGTTTTTGGATGGATTTATTATAGAAATCTTATTCAAGAAGAAAACTCTAAGAAAGCCTCTATTTTATTTGATGAATTTAATTTCATGTTAAACAAAGATGATATTGATCTTGAAGCTTTGACTCTTTTAAGAGAAAAAACAAAAGACAAGTATCCCAATCAAATATATTCCATTTTAATGGACTTTGAAATTTCTCAGTTAAATTATAATTTAAATAATTTTCAAGAATCTCTTAATATTTTAAGAGCAATAAATCTTGAATTGGAACAAAGAGGTATTGAAGCAAGTTTTTTGAAAGATTTGTCCAGGTTAAGACTGAGCTTGCTTTTAATTTCAGAAAACGAAATCGATGAAGCGCGTGAAATTCTAAATAAAAATTTTATTTTTTTTGAAGAATTAAAATATGAATTTCTTGGAGATGCTGAATTAAAGTCTTCAAATCAAGAAGAAGCAAGAGAAAATTATGAAACTGCTCTTGAACTAACTTTTTCTGAAATTCATAAAGAACTCATTAGGATAAAGCTTTCATCAATTAATAATTAAAAAAATGAATAAAAAGTTTTTAATATTACTCATCTCTTTTCTTATTATCTCTTGCCAATCAGACAAAAAAGAAAAGGAAAAACCTATGGAATTAGAAGATTTAAAATCAATAATTCCTATTGAGGAGATATGGTCTAAAAAGGCATTCAGTGATTTTCCAATTGGCGAAATCAACATAGTTTTTAATCAAGAAAATATTTTTCTTTTTTCTGAAGAGGGAGATGTGTCTGCTTTGAATTTATTAGGAAAAGAAGTCTGGACAAATAATTTTGATGAGCAGATTTCATCTGGTTTAGGATATGGATTTGAATCTCTTTTTTTTGCAACTGAAAATGGAAAGATTGTCTCTATAGATGCTGAATCAGGCAATAAATTATGGGAATCTAATGTTAATGGAGAAGTATTATCAAGCCCTTCTACGAACGGATTAATAGTGGCTGTTCAAACCTCTAACGGAAAAATAACTGCTCTTGATTTCAAAGATGGAAGTTTCAAATGGGAATATCAATCGACAGTTTCACCTCTGAGTTTAAGAGGAACAAGTAAACCAGTTTTTGATAAAGGTTTTATTTTTGTTGGATTTGGAAATGGAAATTTAGTCAAAATTGAATCCAGATCAGGAGTAGTTCAATGGGAAGTGCCTGTAACGGTTTCTCAGGGAGTTTCTGAAATTGAGAGAATGATAGATATTGATGCAGATCCAGTTATTGCACAAAATGGATTAGCCTATGCGGTTACTTATCAAGGAGATTTATCGGCTATTGATATTGAGCAAGGAAGAACCTTGTGGAGAAATCCAACTTCTTCTACCAAAAATATAATTCATACAAAAAACACTACCTTTGTTATTGACTCAAGTGATGCTGTTAAAAGCTATGATGGAGTAAAGGGAGATATCTTATGGGTTTTAGATGACCTAAAACTAAGGCAGTTAACATCTCCAAAAAAGTATAAAAATTACTTAATTTTAGGAGATTATGAGGGCTATCTCCATTTGATTGATTTGAATACCGGTCTAATAGAAGGGCGAACAAGACCCTCTAGACAAGCTGTAAAAGAAGTCTTTGTACACAAAGATATCTTTTTTTCTTTAGATGACTCGGGAAGAATTTCAGCTTTAAAGTTTAAATGACTATAGACTTAATTTATGGGCCCTTTAATAGCTATCGTAGGAAGACCTAATGTAGGTAAATCATCTCTTTTCAATAAGTTAATTGGCGAAAACATAGCCCTTATTGCAGACTTTCCAGGTATAACAAGAGATAGAAATTATGCTGGATGTAAAATTAATGATTCTGAATACGTGCTCATTGACACTGGAGGCATAACAGATGGTTCGTCTGAATTCGATAAACTAATTTTAAAAGAAACTCAAAAGGCTATTTCTGATGCAGATGGGTTAATTTTCTTGACTGATGCTTCTTCTTCAGTTCACCAGTTAGATTTTAAAATTAATGAAATCTTAAGGAAATCAAATAAAAACTACGTTCTTGCTGTCAACAAATCAGAAACTAAGGAATCTAAAAATAATATTTCTGAATTTTACTCGCTAGGGGTTAAGAAAACGTTTGAAATTTCTGCAAAAAATGGGCTAGGTATGAAAAATTTTAAAGATTCCCTGAACAAAGTATTTCCATCTTATACTAAAGATTCTTTTAAAGAAAAGGCTGAAAATCAAATAGGTATATTAGGGAAGCCTAACGCAGGGAAATCTACTTATTTCAATGCAATTTTGAAGGATAAAAGAGCAATTGTTTCAAGTACTCCTGGAACAACAAGAGACTCAATTTCAGAATCACTCTGTTTTAAAGGAAATGATCTTAAGATCACGGACACAGCAGGATTGAGAAAAAAATCAAAAGTAAATGACTTAATAGAGAAATCTTCAGTTCACCAAGCTATTAAATCAATGAGATTATCTGAAGGAGTAATTTATCTGATAGATGGGAAAGAATCTGTTTCTGATCAAGATTTGCACCTAATCTCTTTGTCAATTTCTTCAGGAAAACCAATAGTTATTGGTATTAATAAATCTGAAACTTTAGATAAGTATGAAAAAACAATAATTAGAAAAGATTTAAATCGTAAATTATCATTCGCTAAAGATTTAGACATTAAATATATTTCAGCAAAAAACAAAAATGGAACAACGATTTTATTACTTAATCTTTTAAAATTAATCAAGAAAAGTAAAGAAAAATTAAATGCTAAAACAGTAAATAAAGTTTTTTTAGATGCTTATGAGGCGAACCCACCTGCAATGGATGGCAGATTTAGGCCTAAAATAAAATTTGTCAAAACTTTAGACATTCAGCCACCTACTTTTATAATTCATGGCAACAAAATAAATTCTCTTAGTAAACAATATTTAAAATATCTAGAAAACTACATTAAAAAACCCTTACAACTTAAGGGTATACCTATAAAATTAGTTTTAAAAACAGCTGAAAACCCTTACAAAACAAGGAAAAATAAACTTACAAAACGTCAATTAGACAAAAGAAAGCGCATTAGAGGGCGTTAAAGAAACTTTTTAATTTATAATAGATAAAATCTCCAAAATAAAATGTCTAAACCTCCAATATTTCTAAACCTTTTAAAGATCCAACTTCCAATTGCAGGATTTTCATCAATCTTGCACAGGATATCAGCTGTCGGAATTTTTGTTCTTCTTTTGCCTTTTAGTATAGTTTTAGTTCTAGCTTCTAATTCTGAGGAAGGATTCTCAACTGTTTCTTATCTTTTAAGTTTAAATTCAATAAAGATCTTACTAGTTTTGCTTTTAACGGGGCTTACTTATCATTATATTTCTGGAATTAGGCACTTAGTTATGGATTTTGGATATTGGCAAACTCTTAATGCCGGTAAAATCTCTGCAATTTTAACTATTTTTCTTAGTGGATTAATAAGTCTAATGCTCTTGGTGGTTGTGTGGTAACAAAACTTTATACTTTAAAGAGAACAGGTATTTTAGATTACGTACTTGTAAGGGTTTCTGCTATATATCAAGCCCTATATTTTTCAGTTATAACCTTCTATTGGTTGTTGCATTATCCCCTTAATTTCACGCAACTTAACGGGTTTTTTGATATTCTTTCAATAAAGATAAGTACAGTATTGGTTGCTATTTCCATTTCTTATCATTCTCTACAAGGTATTCATCATATTGAAACCGACTACCTCACAGAGCCTAGAATTGGAAAAATAGCTCTTCCAGCGAGAAGAATTTTAACGATTTATAGTTATATTCAAGTTGCTGGAATCCTTTTATGTAGTTTTCTTTTAATAACATAGAGAAAAATTATGGCAATGAATGGTAACGGAAAAGCTTTGGATGCAAACTCACTTCCTGTAAAAGAGTACGATGGCATTATTATTGGTGGCGGGGGATCTGGTCTTATGTCTTCCCTTCAATTAGCTCAGTCAGGAATGAACACAGCAGTTATTTCAAAAGTTTTTCCTACTAGATCTCACACAGTTTCTGCTCAAGGAGGCATCACATGTGCTATAGCTAGTGCTGACCCAAATGATGATTGGCGTTGGCATATGTACGACACTGTAAAGGGGTCAGATTTTATTGGCGACCAAGATTCTATTGAATATATGTGTCAAGAAGGCCCAGCAACTGTCTTTGAGCTGGAAAATATGGGATTGCCATTTTCAAGAACTGAAGAAGGAAAAATCTATCAAAGAGCATTTGGAGGACAATCTAAAGATTATGGTAAAGGAGGCCAAGCTGAAAGAACTTGCGCTGCTGCTGACAGAACGGGGCATGCACTTTTGCACACTCTTTATCAGGCAAATGTTAAAGCTGGAACTAATTTTTTAAGTGAATGGTTTGCAGTTGACCTAGTTTTAAATAGTGAGAATCAAGCAACTGGAGTAATCGCTTTTGAAATTGAGTCAGGCGAGGCTTATTTTTTAAAAGCGAAGGCTACTGTATTAGCAACTGGTGGAGCAGGTAGGATCTACAAATCTACCACTAATGCTCTTATTAATACCGGAGATGGAACTGGAATGGCTTTGAGAGCTGGCCTAGCAGTACAGGACATGGAAATGTGGCAATTTCATCCAACTGGAATTCATGGTGCAGGTACTTTAGTAACAGAAGGCTGTAGGGGTGAAGGTGGATATTTAATTAATAAAGATGGAGAAAGATTCATGGAGCGTTATGCTCCTAACGCTAAAGATTTAGCAAGTAGGGATGTCGTAGCAAGGTCAATGATGCTTGAAATCATTGAAGGGCGTGGCTGCGGACCAGAAGCTGACCATTGTTTTTTAAAATTAGACCACTTGGGAGCAGATCTACTTCACAAAAGACTTCCTGGCATAACTGAATTGTCGAAAACATTTGCTGGAATTGATCCAGCAGAACATCCAATCCCTGTTGTTCCGACTTGTCACTATGCTATGGGCGGAATACCAACCAATGTTAATGGTCAAGTTATAACTCAAAAAGCAGATGGATCTGATTCTTTAGTTGAAGGTTTATATGCGGCAGGTGAGGCTGCTTGTGTTTCTGTGCATGGCGGAAATAGGTTAGGAGGAAATTCTCTTCTTGATCTAGTAGTTTTTGGAAGATCTGCTGGGCTTCACATTGAAGAATCTTTTAAACAAGGAATAGATATTAAAGACCCTTCGAAAGAAGATATTAATAAAGCTTTGAGAAATATAAATAGAGTAAATATCAGCTCAGATGGTGAAAATGCTTCGGTTATCAAAAAAGATTTGCAGGAAATTATGCAAACTAGCTTTGGTGTATTCAGAAGAGAAGACAACATGGAAAGCGGTATTAAAGTTATAGAAGAAATAAGAGCTAGAGCTGAAAGCCTACATTTAGCAGATAAATCTTCTAGATTTAATACTGCCAGAATTGAAGCCCTAGAGCTGTTAAATTTACTTGAGGTTGCTGAGGCAACTGCCATCAGCGCAAATGAAAGAAAAGAAAGCAGGGGCGCTCATTCAAGAGATGACTTTCCTGATAGAGATGATGAAAATTGGTTGAAACATTCAATCTATTTCAAAGGTAATAAAGAAATATCAAAAAGAGACGTAAATTTTAGACCTAAGATAGTTCAAGCTTTTCAACCCTTTGCTAGGACTTACTAATGAACTCTATAGCTACAGAACAAATTTCAACTCTTAAAATTAGTATCTATAGATATGATCCTGACACAGGAAATAAGCCTTTTATGCAAGAAATGGATATCGACATACCCAGCGACAAAGACATTATGGTCTTAGATGCATTGCACTTAGCTAAAGAACAAGACCCATCGATATCATTTAGACGATCTTGTAGAGAAGGTGTTTGTGGTTCGGACGGGATGAATATTAATGGAAAAAATGGATTAGGTTGTATCACACCCTTATCTGAAGTGGTGAAAAAGAATAAATTAGAAATAAGGCCTTTACCAGGTTTGCCTGTAGTAAAAGATTTAATAGTCGATATGACTCAATTTGTAGATCAATATAAAAAAATTAGACCTTATTTAATTTCAGATAAGGAAGATAATGGAAAAGAAATCCCTCAAACGGTCGAAGATAGAGATAAACTAGATGGTTTATATGAGTGTATTTTATGCGGGTGCTGTTCCACAGCATGCCCATCTTTTTGGTGGAACCCTGATAAATTTTTAGGACCAGCAGCTCTTTTACAAGCTTATAGATTTATCTCTGACAGTAGAGATACTGCAAGAGAGGAAAGGCTAGATCAGCTTGAAGATGCTTTTAGTGTTTTCAGATGTCATGGCATTATGAATTGCGTTTCAGTCTGCCCTAAAGGTTTGAATCCAACTAAAGCTATTAACGAAATAAAAAAAATGTTGGTGAAAAGAGCTTTATAATAAAGGCACTTTGAACTTACACGAACATCAAGCAAAAACTCTTTTTAAATCATACAGCCTTCCAACTTCCAACTTTTTTGTAGCTGAAAAATATGAACAGGCAAAAGAACTAGCAAGAAAACTAAACGTATCAAAATGGGTAGTGAAAGCTCAAGTTCATGCTGGTGGTAGAGGAAAAGCGGGAGGTGTTGAAATTGTTGATAATCTTGATGATGTAGAAGCTTTTGCAAAAAAATGGTTGGGTAAAAATTTAATCACCTACCAAACTGATAAAGAGGGCCAACCTGTATCAAGTATTTTGATAGAGGAATGCACTGAGATATTGTCAGAATTTTATTTAGGAGTTGTCGTTGATAGATCATCAAAATCAATTGTAGTTATGGCTTCTCCACAAGGAGGAGTAAACATTGAAGAAGTTGCAGAAAAAACTCCTGAAAATATTTACAAAGCTTCCGTAAAAATTGACCAAGGACCTTCCAAAGATGATGCACTTAGTTTAGCCAAGGGCCTTAATCTTAATAAAAACCAAACAGAACAATTCATAAAAATTTTCAAGAACTTAACTAAATTATTTATTGAAAAGGATTTAGCTTTAGTTGAAATAAATCCTTTGGTTATCGACGAGAATCAAAATTTAAAGTGCTTAGACGGAAAGATAAGTGTTGATAGTAATGCTTTATTTAGACAAGAAGATATGAAGAGTCTTAGAGACACATCTCAAGAAGAACTAAGGGAGCTTAAAGCTTCCGAATGGGATTTAAATTATGTGTCTCTTGATGGAGAAATAGGATGCATGGTAAATGGAGCAGGACTGGCAATGGCGACTATGGACATTATAGAGATATCTGGAGGTTTTCCTGCTAATTTTTTGGATGTAGGAGGAGGAGTAAATCAAAAAAGTGTCGCTGAAGCTTTTAAGATCATTTTGTCAGACGATAATGTAAAAGTAATTTTAATAAACATCTTTGGCGGAATAGTGAAATGCGATGTAGTAGCTGAAGGTATTATTTCTGCCGTCAAAGAAGTTGGCGTCAACATACCGATTGTCGTCAGATTAAAAGGAAATAATGCTGACGTTGCTCAAAGCATGTTAACAGATAGTGAATTGAATATCGTTTTTGATTCTGATTTATCTAATGCAGCTGAAAAAGCCGTAGAACTTTCCAGATGAGTATTTTAATTAATGATAATACTATTGCAATTTGTCAGGGCTTTACAGGCTCTCAAGCGACGATGCATTGCGAACAAGCTATTAATTATGGAACTAATATAGTTGGAGGAGTAACACCAGGCAAATCTGGGGAAAATCATTTGGATAGACCAGTATTTGGTTCTGTAGAGGAAGCTATAGAAGTTACTAATGCAAACACTACTATTATTTTTGTACCTGCTAGGTTTTGTAAAGATTCAATTAACGAAGCATTAGATGCTGGAATAAAACTAATAATTGTTATCACAGAGGGAATACCCACTCTGGACATGCTTAGTTTAAAAACTAAAGCTGACATGTTAGAAGCTGTGATTATAGGACCAAATTGCCCAGGTCTAATTACACCTGGCTCATGCAAATTGGGCATTATGCCTGCAGATATACATATGAAAGGAAAAATTGGAATAGTTTCTAGATCAGGAACATTGACTTATGAAGCCGTCGATCAAACTACTAAAATTGGTTTAGGCCAAAGTAGTTGTGTTGGAATAGGAGGTGATCCTATACCGGGTTCGAGTTTTATTGATATTTTAAAATTATTTGAGTCAGATGCTGAAACAGAAGGAATAGTTATGGTTGGTGAAATAGGTGGTAGCGCTGAAGAAGAAGCTGCGGCATATATAAAGGAAAATGTTACCAAACCAGTAGTCGCTTATATCGCTGGAGTCAGTGCTCCAGCTGGAAAAAGAATGGGTCATGCAGGAGCTATTATTTCAGGTGGAAAAGGAACAGCAAAAGAAAAATACTTGGCTTTAGAAGATGCAGGAGTAACAACAGTTAAAAGCCCAGCGCTTATAGGAGTATCTATCTTAGATTTATTAAATTCTTGAAACTAAAAAAGCCTGCAAAATCCTTAAAAATTCTATCTTTTAGAAATTTTGATTTACTAAATTTTATTGGACCTCTATTTCTCAAAGACAATTCAGATTCTATTACGTTAGGTCTTACTTGAGGGAATAAAGGCCCAGATAAAAAATCTCCATTTTTAAGATTGTGACTAGCTGTAATTGGTTTTGTTTTGATCCTATCTTCAAATACTGTTTTATCGTCACACCATCTACTGGTGAAGGCTCTTCTCGGCTTGTCCAAACTTAGATTGCTCGATGATCCATGAACAATATGTGCATTAAATATCAAAGCATCTCCTGGTTGCATTTCAGGCGAAAAAAATTCATGTGACGATCTTAGAGAGTCGATGTCGGGTAAATCTTCATGACTTTTGTTTACCAGCGCTTCGCTTCCGGGCGCATAAGACTTCCAGTAATTATCCCAAAGATGGGAACCTTTAATAAATTCTAAGCCACTCGTTTCTTTGGTTACTTGGTCGAGAGTAATCCAAATAGAACAAATATTATTCTTTTTAAGATCTACCGGCCAAAAGGTAATGTCGTGATGCCAGGGCGTTGCCAAATGACATCCAGCAGGCTTGACGAAAGTTTGATCATAAAAATGTCTTACTACTTGAGAATTTAAAACTTGCTCGGCATATTCTGAACACGGAGAATTTAAAAAAAAATTATAGAAGACATCTTGTTTGTACCAAAGATCAATATCTCCAGAAAATCCTCCATTATCTTTTCCACTGATAATTTTTCCAGTTAAAGATTTGTGTTTAATAGACTCTTCAATTCCATCAGCTAATTTATCAAGCCAGAGATTGGAAATTGCATTTTTAACGAAGACAACTCCATCTCTTTTATAAGAATTTAATTGATCTTCCGATAGTTTATTCATTTGCGAACTATGTAACGAATTTTAAGTATACTCTAAAAGTCATCCAAAAATTTTTAAAAAATATACTAAAATTTAACCAATGAGCAATTTAGGAATAACAGAAGTAGTTTTGAGAGATGGAAATCAATCATTATTAGCAACTAGGATAACTCTTGAAGATCTCATTCCCGCGGCAAAAAAATTAGATGAAATTGGTTATTGGTCTATTGAATCCTGGGGAGGAGCAACTTTTGATGTTTGTTTAAGGCATTTAAATGAAGATCCTTGGGAAAGGCTAAGAGAATTAAAAAAGGCTATGCCTAAAACCAAACAGCAAATGCTTCTAAGAGGACAAAATTTAGTCGGCTACAAGCATTTTAGCGACCAAATGGTTTCGAAATTTATAAATAAATCAGCAGAAAATGGAATCGATGTTTTTAGAATTTTTGATGCGTTAAATGACATTCAGAATATTAAGTTTTCTTTACAAGAAGTAAGAGATAACAACAAACATGCTCAAGCAGCTATGGCATACACTACTAGTCCTATACATGACCTTCAATATTGGATTGACCTAGCAAAAAATATGGAAGATTTGGGAGTAGATTCAATAGCTATAAAAGATATGGCTGGGATTTTAAAACCCAATGATGCGTATTCTTTAGTTTCTAAATTAAAACAAGAGATATCGGTTCCAATTCATATGCAAACCCATGCTACAACTGGCATGTCAGCAGCAACTAATTTAAAAGCTATCGAAGCTGGAATAGATAATATAGATACTTCAATTTCTTCTATGAGTATGACTTATGGACACTCGTCTACTGAATCAGTTGTCTCTATGCTTCAAAATACTGATCTTTCTCTTAATTTTGATTTGTTAAAACTCGATGAAATTAGTCAATATTTTAAAAAAATAAGGGCTAAATATTCTGAATTTGAAGGCAGCCTTAAAGGAGCAGACGTACAAATGCTTATCAGGCAAGTCCCTGGAGGAATGCTATCTAATCTAGAAAGCCAACTTAAACAATTAAAATTGGAAGAAAAATTAGATGAGGTCATCGAAGAAATTCCTAGAGTAAGAAAAGACTTGGGTTATGTTCCTCTAGTGACTCCAGTTTCTCAAATAATCGGAGCCCAAGCTTTATCTAATGTGATTGATAACGAAAGATACCAAAAACTTTCTATAGAACTCACAAAGTTAATTTCTGGATATTATGGAAAAATATTTGGAGAGGTAGACGAAGCACTGATTGAAAAAGCTAAATTAGAAATGAAACCAATTCAAAACAGACCTGCAGATGAATTGCCGGACGATTTTGAATCGTTACAAAAAGATTTAAGAAAATTTTGCGCTAAGAATTCCATTGAGGATGTGTCTACTAAGGATGAAAATATAATAAGTTTTGCTTTGTTTCCTTATAGTGCTTGCGATTTTTTTAAAAAAAATTACTGAAAATTATCGATTAATTTATAATCAAGTTTATGGAAAAAAAATACGAAATCATTCTTTTTGGAGCTACTGGATTTACTGGACAGCTTTGCACTAAATATTTTAAACAAAACTATCCAGATTTAACTTGGGCTATTGCTGGCAGAGATAAAAACAAATTGGATGATATCAATAATAAATTCAACTTAAATGTAGATACACTAGTGGCTGACGGAGATAACTTAGAGGCATTAAGAGTTATGGCGGGGCAGGCAAAAGTTATTTTATCTACTGCAGGGCCATTTGCTAGATACAGCGACTTGTTAGTTCAAGCTTGCGTCGAACAAGGCACGCATTACACTGATATTACTGGCGAAAATCACTGGGTAAGAACGCTAATAGATAAACATCATGAAAATGCTAGTTTGAAAGGAGTAAGAATAGTTCCATCATGTGGATATGATTCAATTCCTTCCGATATAGGAACTTTCTTTGCAGTATCTCAATTTAACAAACCAGTTAAAAGAGTCGAGCTCTTTCAAGAAATGCAAGGCGGTGCTTCAGGTGGTACCATTGAAACCGCTTTTTCAATGGGTAAATTAAGCAAAGAAATGAGAGATCCTTTTTTGCTAAATCCTGAAAATTCATCTACAGAGGAACAGCGAAAATATTCAAAAGATACGATGCGTATTGAAAAAATTGAAGAACTTGATGGTTGGTCTGGAATGTTTGTAATGGCTGCGGGTAATACTAGGGTCGTAAGAAGAACGGCTGCTTTAATGGAACAAAACCAAAATAGTTACGGAGCTAACTTTACTTTTGGAGAATACGGTCTCCACAAAACAAAAAAATTAGCAAGAAGAGCCTCTTATGGGCTTATTCTTGGGTTTCTAATAATTGCTTCTCCTTTAAAAGGTATTGTTAGAAAGTTTCTGCCTAAACCTGGTGAAGGACCAAGCGAAGAAGTTCAAAATAATGGATGGTTCAGGTCTACATTTATTGCAGAGGCTGAAGATGGCGAAAAAAAAATATGTTCTTTGTATGGTTCAGGAGACCCAGGTTATAAATCAACATCAAAACTAGTTTGTGAATCAGCTCTCACTCTAGCAAAATCAAATAATTTGCCTGGTGGAGATAATTATGGAGGCGTTTTAACTTCTGCAGCTGGCCTAGGAAATGAACTTATAAGTAGATTAAAAAATGCAGATATAGAATTTAAAATGTTAACCTAGTTATAACTAAAATTACCATATTTATAACCCCTATTTACTTTTAGATATATAAAATAAACGTATTCGAGTATTCTTTTCTCCCCAGAAAAATCTCTCCAACTCGAATAAAAACGGGTTGATACATGATGTACCAACCCGTTTGTTTTTATAAAATAGGCAATTCCTATTTAAAAGAAAATTCTTTAAAGTATATTTGATGATCAATTTATTTATTTTCTCTAACGATCTTAGGCTCAAAGATAATCAGGCTTTATACGAGGCCTCTATCAATTCGAATGCTTTGCAAGCTATTTTTATCTTTAGTCCGAAGAAATGGGATGCTCATAACGAAAGTCATCTGAAAATTAAATTTCAAATTAAAAATTTAGAAATCTTAAAAAAAGAATTAGAAAACCTTAACATCAATTTAAAAATTCTTTTCTCAGATAACATAGAAGAAGAACCCAAAATAATTACTCAAGAAGCTTTAAGAGTAAAGGCTAACAATGTATTTATTAATTCTGAATACGGAGTTAATGAAAAGAAAAGGGATGAGGAATTAAAAAAACTACTTGAGAAAGAAAATATTGACTTAAAACAATATGATTCTTCTATTATCAATCCCAATAAACTTGTTACAGGCTCTGGCACTTTTTTTAAAGTATTTACACCTTATTCTAAATCTTTTAGAAATGAGCTTAACCAAGATTATCTTGATCTTTTTCCAACTCCAAAAAAGCAACAAAATATGCTTTCTGACTCGGATGTAATTCCTGAATATCAATTGAAGGACGAACTTAAGGAAAACACTTTAACTGTTTATGAGCCTGGGGAAAAAGCAGCTATAAATTCTTTAGAAAACTTTATCGAGAATAAAATAACCAATTATAAAATAGAAAGAGATTTTCCTTCCAAAGATTCTACTAGCAAGTTATCTATTTATTTATCCTCTGGAATAATTTCTGCTAAAACGTGTGTCGCTAATTTACTAGCTAGGTCAGAAGATTTACCTGGCTCAGGAGAATATTCCTGGTTTAATGAAATTATTTGGCGAGAATTTTATAAATACATAATTTTTCATTACCCTAGGGTCAGTATGAGAAAGTCGTTCAATAAGAAATATGATGCGTTACAGTGGAGAGATAGCAAAGAAGATTTCGATGCATGGAAAACAGGCAATACCGGTTTTCCAATAATTGATGCCGCCATGAAACAATTAATTACTACCGGATGGATGCATAATAGATTAAGAATGATTGTTGCAATGTTTCTGAGCAAAAACTTATTAATTGATTGGAAAAAAGGCGAAGAGTTTTTTATGCAAAATTTAATTGATGGCGATCACGCGTCTAATGTTGGAGGCTGGCAATGGAGTGCATCTACGGGAGTAGACGCTGCTCCTTACTTCAGGATTTTCAATCCTATTACGCAATCTGAAAAATTCGATAAAGAAGGTATTTTTTTAAAAAAATACCTACCAAATTTAGAAAGCCTATCTAACAAAGAAATCCACAATCCAAGCATCGAATTAAGAGAAAAATTTCAATATCCTTCACCTATTACAGATTTATCCTTTTCAAGAAAAAGAGCTATAGAGGTTTTTTCAAAGATATAAAATGAGTGAAGATCAAACGCCAGAATATATGAAGCAGCTTGCTGCCAAAATCCTGGAAATCAATTATTCAACTGAAACCTTGAAGATGTCTTTCGAAGCTACAGAAGATATATGCCATTCGAATGGTACTATCATTCAAGGAGGCTTCACGACCGTAATGATGGATTCTTGTATGGCTTTCTTAGTAATGGAATTAACCGATTTTATCTATACACCTATGTCTATAGATATAAACGTTTCTTTTCTAGCAGCTGGCAAACCAGGAAAACTTTATTGCCAATCTAAGATAATAAAATTAGGCAAATCTATTGGATTTGCTTCTGCTGAGCTTTATCAGGACGAAGAACTTATTGCCAAAGCTTCATCAAGCTTAAAATTAATTAAATTAGGGGAGCCAAAAGATTTCTTAATAGAAAATATGGCGAAAGAAGCTAAGATAATAAAAGCTTAAATACCAAAATCCCATGATAGACCTTCGCGATATTTCTTTAATACCTGTTTCGCAATAAGAATCCTATGAACTTCATCTGGCCCGTCGGCGAGTCTCAGCGTCCTTGCACCTTGATACATTCCAAATAAAGGCAAATCAGCTGAAACTCCTTTCCATCCATAAACTTGAATTGCTCTGTCAACAACTCTATGCATTGCTGCTGGAACATAAATTTTTATTGCAGAAATATCTACTCTAGGATCTCCTTCAGAATCCATTACTTCGGCACAATGAATAGTCATTAACCTTGCAGTCTGAATGTCTATATATGAATCGGCAATAAAACCTTGAATAAGCTGCTTTGATTCTAATAGGCCACCATGAACTTTTCTTGTGGTAGTCCTTTGCATCATCAAATCAAAAGCTCTCCACATCTGACCAATACTATTCATGCAATGAAAAACTCTTCCCGCACCCAATCTATCTTGTGCAGCTGCATGACCGGAACCTCTAGCACCTAGTTGATTTTCAACAGGGACTCTTACATTTTCATATTTTATTTCGACATGATCACCACCAGTATGACCCCAGATTGGAACCGATCTAATCACATTGAATCCAGGGGTATCTGTAGGAACAATAATCTGAGTCATTCTTGAATTAACTTCCCCTGAATCGTCTTCCTCTTCAGTTCGACACATAACAATTGCAAAATCTGCTCGTATACCATTTGATGTCATTACTTTGTGACCATTGATAACCCATTCATCGCCTTCTTTTTTAGCTGTAGTCTTTATTGATCTTGGATCAGAGCCAGCATTTTCTGGTTCTGTCATTGAAAAAGCTGATTCCATTTCGCCTGCAATTAAAGGCTCAAGCCATTTTTTCTTTTGTTCATCTGATCCATACTTTAATAGTACTTTTTGATTTCCAGAATTTGGTGCAATTACCCCAAATAATCTATTAGAAAGAGGGGACCAAGCTAAAATTTCGTTCATGTAAGCATGAGCCATAAAACCTATTCCCATCCCACCATATTCCTTCGGAAGATGAGGAGCCCATAATTTTTTCTTTTTAACTTCTGATCTAATTTCTTCCCTTAGACCTTTTGCTTTTTCTCCACCTTTATATATTTTTGATTCATTAGGTATTATTTGATCTGCAACAATTGAAGCAGTTGCCTCTCTTATATTATTTATCTCTTTTGATAGAGTAGGTATTGGCGATATTTCCATAATTATTTCGATTTATTTTATCTTTTCTAGCATAATACTCTAACAGTTTATTTTCATAGACTGAATTATTAGGGGGAAACAATTGATCAAGAAAAGTATCGTTTTTAGTTTTTGTCTATTTTTGATCTCTTGTGGGAGCGAAAATAATATTGAAGAAGCTTATATTGAAGATCTAAGTACACTCAAGACAACTTCTTCAGGTCAAGTAATAGGGTTTAAACATAAAAATAATTCTCTCGCTTGGTTTGGCATACCTTATGCAGAGCCTCCAGTTGACGAGCTACGTTGGAGATCCCCAGTAGCTAAAAAATTCGAAAAAGAAATTATCAAAGCTACTGCTTTTTCTGACATTTGTTTTCAAAATAGAAGTTTTGTTGATTATAGTCAAGACGAAGGGAAGTATATTGGATCCGAAGATTGTCTTTACTTAAATATTCACTCACCAAAAAACTTAGATGAGGATTCAAAGTTGCCAGTCATGCTATGGATTCATGGAGGAGGTAATACAACAGGCGCGGGCAGTGGTTATGATTTTAGCAAGTTAGCTTCAGAACAAGAGCTTATTGTAATTACAATTAATTACAGATTAGGTCCATTTGGTTGGTTTTACCATCCAAGTCTTATAGAAACTAGTAGCTCAAAAGAGGACAAATCTGGAAACTACGGGTTATTAGATCAAATTCTTGCCCTAAAGTGGGTTAAGAATAATATTAAACAGTTTGGTGGAAATCCCAACAACGTTACAATTTTTGGCGAGTCTGCGGGCGGGCATAATGTTTTTTCATTAATATCGTCAAAGCTTGCAAAAGGATTATTTCATAGAGCAATATCTCAAAGCGGGTCAACAAGAACAACTTCTATAGAAGATGCATCCAACTATGTAGATGATGAAAAAAATCCTGGTTGGCCTACTAGCTCAAGAGAAATAGTTAATAATCTTCTTTTAACTAGCAACGATGTTAGAGATCTTTACGAAGCAAAAATACTACAAGAATCAATGAATAATTCTAATTTAAAAAATTATCTACAAAGCTTAAGTTCTTCAGAAATTTTTGATACTTATGAAGAAGCAATTGTTGCAGGAATGTTTAACGTACCAAGGATTATTGCAGATGGATATGTTTTGCCTAAAGAAGGTATGAAGTTCCGAAGAGGCCAATTCAATAAAGTACCCACAATGTTAGGAACTAACAGAGACGAAATGAAGCTTTTTTATGCTTTGGATGATGAGTATGTTTACAGCCTTAGCACTTTTTTAATATACGTAAAAGACAAAGAAAGATATGACTTAGAAAATGAATACGCATCTAATAATTGGAAAATTGGTGGCGTAGATCAGCCTGCCAGAAAATTAAAAAAATCAGGAAACTTAGATATCTATACTTATAGATTTGATTGGGACGAAGAGCCAAAATATCTTTGGATGGATTTTTCTCAAATTTTTGGTGCCGCTCATGGATTTGAAATACCATTTATAACAGGCAATTTTGATTATTTTGGATTTGAAAAATATATTATCAATGACGCAAATAGACAAGCTGCATTGGAGTTATCAAATTCTATGATGTCATATTGGGCAGAATTCGCATATGCAGGAAATCCTGGAAAGGGCAGAAAAAAAGATTTAGTTAATTGGCAGCCTTGGCAAAATGGCCCTGGCAAAAATAAATCAATCATATTGGATTCTTCAAATGATAAAGGTATTTTTATGTCAGAGTCTGAATTATTCTATACCGATGAACTGCAAAGACTTGCAGAAGATAATAGAATAAAGGATTTACAAACAAGATGTAAATACATTGAAAATTTAAAGGAATCCGGCAATCAATCAAATTTTTCTATAAAGGAGTGTAAAAAATTATGAAAAAAATAGATTTCTACTTTGACTTTGCTAGCCCAAATGCTTATTTGAGCCACAAAGTTATGCAAACAATAAAACAAAAATATGATGTTGAATTGAAATATACCCCTGTTCTGTTGGGGGGAATTTTTAAGGCAACAAATAACAAACCTCCTATGGAACAATTTTTTGGAGTTTTAAATAAAAATGAATACCAATCGATTGAGATGCAAAGGTTTATTGAACGACACGATCTTCAATCATTTCAAATGAATCCTCATTTTCCTGTGATAAGTCTTCAGATTATTAGAGGCGCAGTTGCTGCAGAAATGGACGGTTATTTGGAAGAATACATTGATAAAGTTTTGGTTCATATGTGGGAAGAGCCCAAGAAAATGGACGATCCAGAAGTTATCAAAGCAGCTTTTGAAGAATCAGGCTTTGATTCTGAAAAGTTAATGGCTCAAATGCAAGATCCTGATGTTAAAGCAAAATTAATTTCCAATACCGAAGAAGCAGTTAAAAAAGGAGTTTTTGGCATCCCCACTTTTTTCGTAGATGATGAAATGTATTTTGGTAAAGATACTATTTGGATGATTGAAGAGATTCTTGCTGAGACTTAGAAATTGAGCTTGCATATTTACTCAGAAAAGCCCAAAAGAACAAAATACTCACAAACGCCATTAAGGAAAACCATTCAGGAAGACCTAAAAAGTAAATTATTCCGCCGAGTGATGCGATAGCAAGACTTATTAAGCAGACAATCGCTAAGGTGACGTTATCAGAATAACCTAGATCCAAAAAGTAATGATGTATGTGTTCTCTATCAGAATTAAAAATAGATAGTTTTTTGATTGATCTTTTCCAAATCACACGAAAAGCATTCAATAATACTAATCCAACACACCAAAGCGCATTAACTGGACGCCCACCAAGTTCATTAGTATTTAGAGAATATTGAGTAACCAGAATAAAACTGCAAGCAAGAAAAAAGCCTATCATCATAGCTCCGTGATCTCCTATGAATACTTTAAATTTTTTTCCTAACAAGCCTATATTCATCAAACTGTAAGGTAGAAGAGCAGCTAGAAGAGAATAGTGAGCTAAAGTAAATCCGGCTTTACCCATTATTGATAATCCTATTAAAGCTAAGATAACTTGAAACGAAAAAAAACCATCAATACCGTCTATCCAATTAAACGCATTTGTTATTCCAACAATACAGAAAACCGTGAATATAAATGCAATGTAATTAGGGAGAACAATGTCGTTTCCACCAAATATACCCCCTAAATTTAGAAGATTTATACTTCCTAATTGAATAACTAAAATAGCGCAGCTTATTTGTGAAAAGAGCCTTATCCATACTGGCAAGGTGATCAAATCATCTATAAGACAAATTGCTAAAAGCACTAAAGATAGAAATAGTAACCAAAAAAAAGAAACATAAGGAAAACCTAAGGAGCCAAAACCCTCGCTAGGAAGGTCAAAACCAAAAAGGGAAGTCAAGTCATAAAAGACCAATAGATAAGAGCAGCTAAAAAACAAAGCAAAACAGATGCCAAAGGATAAACCTCCCGAAATGGGAATTTCATCTTTATGTTTTTTCTTAACACCATCAGGAATATCGACAAAGTTTCTTTTTTTAAAAAAGTGACGTACTAAAAGATGAATAATAAAAGCTACTAAAAAGTATAAAAGAAAAATGGAGAACATCTATTTAAGAAAAGATTAGTTTAAGAAGCTGTCGTCTTTTTCTAACATCAAGTCGTAAATAGGCTGAAAACTTGCCCACATAGCAAATTCAGATCCAACTTGAGATTTAGTTAATTCAGCCACTTCATCAGCAATTCTTTCCATTTGGCCAGCTGATTCGGCTATTAATTGTGATTGACAGCATCTGTCCATCGATAAGAATGCCCACAAGGCAGCATCCACAGTTTCACCAGTTGTCAAAAGACCATGATTTTTTAAGATAGCAGCTTTTTTGTCTCCCAATGCGTTAGCAATTCTATCTCCTTCGTCAGTTTCTAAGACAACTCCAGTAAAGTCGTCAAATAAAACGTGATTATCATAAAAAGCACAAGAATCTTGAGTTATTGGCTCTAAAAGACGTCCTAAAGATGAAAAAGATTTTCCATACATAGAATGAGAATGAGCAGCTGCATTAACGTCAGGCCTGGCTTCATGAAGCCTAGAGTGAATAGCAAAGGCTGCAGTATTTAACATTTTCCCTTCCCCTTGCACTATATTTCCATCTCTATCGACTAAAATTAAATCAGAGATGCATATTTGACCAAAATGCATACCAAAAGGGTTTACCCAAAAATAGTGAGGGTACTCAGGGTCACGAAGAGTTATATGTCCTGCAATACCTTCATCATATCCAAAGTGTGAAAACATTCTAAATCCAGCCGCAAGTCTCTCCAATTGGTGTCGTCTAATTTCTTCTGGAGATTTACACTCTACAGGTAGAAGAGACCCTTTTTCTTTTTGTGGCAATTTACCTAAAGATGTATCGATAGGAAGTTTAATTTCTTTGTCTGACATAAATTACTCCATTAATAAATTATGAATTTAAATCATTTATTTAAATAAATATTTTGTACAATTACATTTTAAACACTGATAAAAATTATGGCAAAAATAAAAAAAGGATTTCGCATTGAAAAAGATAGTCTTGGGGAAGTTTATGTTCCAAAAAAAGCTCTGTATGGCGCTCAAACACAAAGAGCAGTTGAAAATTTTCCTATAAGCGGAATCAAGATGGATTTTCCTTTTACTAATTCTTTTGTGGATTCTTTAGGGTTAATTAAGGACGCTGCTGCAAGAGCAAATAAAAAACTTGGTCTGCTGGGAACAAAAAAAGCAAGCGCCATTTCTAAAGCTTCTAAGGAAGTTTGGCAAAGCAAACGCAATATGGAGTTTCCTTTAGATGTTTTTCAAACAGGTTCTGGAACAAGTTCCAATATGAATGCTAATGAAGTAATAGCAAATCTAGCTTCTAAATCTAGTGGTATTTTGGTTGATCCTAATGACGATGTAAATATGAGTCAAAGTAGCAATGATGTGATTCCAACAGCAATTAAATTGAGTGCTTTCAAAGATTTAACTGAAAAATTATACCCAGCTCTTGATAAGTTAATTAGAGAAATTAAAAAAAAGGAAAGCTCTTTAAAAGGAATTGTAAAAACTGGAAGAACGCATTTGATGGACGCAATGCCTTTAGAAATTTCTCAAGAACTTTCGGCTTGGTCTTCACAGCTTACAAATGTTCGAAAAACTCTTATCTTTTTAGAAGCGAGACTTTTAGAAATGCCTTTAGGAGGAACCGCAGTAGGAACAGGAATTAACGCTCACCCTAGATTTGCGAAAACCTTTGCTAAGGAATTATCTTCTTTAATTGGCGGAAAATGTAAAGCAGTTGCTAGCGAAAACTTTTTTCACGAATTAAGTACGCAAGATACAGCTGTTCAAGTTTCAGGCGAACTAAAAAACCTTGCCGTTTCCTTAATGAAGATTTCTAACGATCTTCGTTGGATGAATGCCGGACCATTGGCAGGATTATCAGAAATTGAATTAAAAGCTTTGCAACCAGGAAGTAGTATTATGCCAGGCAAAGTTAATCCGGTAATCCCTGAAGCCGTTGCTATGGCTTCTGCAGATGTTATTGGAAATGACGTAACAATAACCATTGCTGCTCAATCAGGCAATTTTCAACTGAACGTTATGTTACCTGTAATTGCCTACAACCTTTTAAAGAGCATGGCTTTATTAAGTGGCAGCATGAATGTCTTAGCTGATAAAACAATCAAATCCTTCAAAGTGAACAAAAAATCTTTAGAAAATGCTTTAAATAGAAATCCGATTTTAGTCACTGCATTAAACCCCATCATTGGATATTCTAAAGCTGCATTCATAGCTAAGAAAGCTTATAGTGAAGGCAGACCAATTATTGAAGTAGCTGTGGAAGAAACAAATTTAACAGAAGCTAAATTAAAAAAACTTCTAGATCCTTACAAACTTACCAACGGAGGAATAAATTAAAAATGGATAAAGAAGATTTAACAAATAATTCTTGCGAGGCATGTCACGCAGATGCACCTTTAGTAACAGAAGAAGAAATAAAAGAATTAAAGCCAAAAATCCCAGCTTGGCAAATTCTAAATATCGATAGTATTGATAGATTGAGTTGTAGCTTTGCCTTTAAGAATTATATGGAAGGATTAAGTTTTGTTTCTAAAGTAGCAGCAATGGCGGAATTAGAAGACCATCACCCTGAGATAGTATTGGAATGGGGAAAGGTAACGGTTTCTTGGTGGTCGCATAAAATAAAAGGGCTGCATAAAAATGATTTTATTGCAGCTGCTAAAACTGACGCAATTTATGCAGGTTGAACTTTAGGAATAATAATTCTTGAGCCTATTATCAATCCTAATAAGGTTACAACTCCCATAACTTGAAAAGCTTCAATATACAGATTTAAGTCAAAAGCTCTCCCTACAACGAATATTCCAACTGGTTGAAGAGGGACAACTATCATGCCAGAAAAACCTCTAACTGAACCTAAGTTTACTGATCCAAATGCTTTTAAAAAACAAGCGCTCATTAAAACCATTGCGCCACCAAAACCTAAACCAAAGGTAAGACAAAACAATGAAAAAAATAAAAAATTACTAGAAAAGGTTAGGCCAAATATACCCAATGACTGCATCAACATCATAATCATTACTGGTTTATTCGGATTAAACTTATCTACCAAATATCCAAAAAGAATTTTTCCTACAACACCTCCAAATGCTGCAAGAGAATAGGCAAAAACATGTTGTTTGATAGGGAAGCCAACTAAAGAAAAAGTCTCACTAAATCCAATTCTTTCTGAATGCAGAGGTAAATGTAATAAAACTCCTCCCATAGCAAAAAACTGAAATGCAAAAGTAAGAGAAATTATCCAAAAAATTTTAGACTTGAAAAAATCTGAAACATTTAATAGTTTTTGATTTGTGTTTGCTGTTGGTTGAGTTTCAAGATTATCTTTTTTTTGCCCAATTTCATCGGGAAAGTTAATTACCAATATTCTCACTGCAGGCAAAAGAATAAAAACTACCACCGCGCCAAAGACTAAATAAACATTACGCCATCCTATTGTGTCAATCAAAGGATCAACAAGTATTGGAAGCACAACCCCTGAAAAAGAAATGCCAATTGCAGCTACTCCTAAAGCCATACCTGCTTTGCTATCAAACCAATTAGCAACTAATTTTGTAATGGATAAATTTCCAAGAGCAGGGCCCCCTATTGCAATTAGAGTTGCATAAATCAAAAGTAAACTCAAAGTATTTTCCACCATGGCTATAGAAAAAAGACCTAGACTAAAAATAATGCCCCCAAGAGTCATAATTCCTTTAATAGAGTACTTGTCGAGTATTCTTCCTAGAAAAATTGATGCTAGAGTCGAGAAAATAAAAAAAAGAGATAGGGCACTTGATAATTGAGTCTGAGAAGCACCAAGATCTCTTTCTAATTCAGAGAACATCAAAGGAAAACAGTAAAAAACAAAACCTACAACTGAAAATTCCATCATCATGCCTGTATAGACCATTTGCCAGCCTTTAAACTTCATTGTTTTACTCATTGCTTTGTTTTTAAAATTCTTTCTGTATAATTTGAAAATGTTGCGTTTAGTAAACCAAGCTTTAACTTTCGACGACGTTCTCCTTGTGCCTGATTATTCTGAGGTCCTACCCCAAGAAGCAGATTTAAGCACTTTATTAACAAAAAATATATCTTTAAAAATTCCCATAGTATCTTCTGCAATGGATACAGTAACTGAAGCAAGAATGGCAATAGCTCTTGCAGAGTTTGGAGGTATCGGCATTATTCATAAAAATTTATCTATTCAAGATCAAGCACAGCAAGTTTCATCTGTTAAAAAATTTGAAAGCGGCATAGTAAGAGATCCAATAACAATCGCATCTGATAAAACTATAGGAGAGTTAGTCCAACTAACTAAAGATCTTAATATTTCAGGCATGCCAGTTGTTGATGAAAATCATTTAGTTGGAATAGTAACTTCAAGAGATTTTAGAAATGTCCCTGATACTTCTGCAAATGTCGGAACTATCATGACTCCCAAAGAAAGACTCGTTACAGCAAAAGAAAACGAAGGTCTAGATCAAGTAAAAACTCTTTTATATGAAAATAGAATAGAAAAGATTCCTTTAGTCGATGATAATTTTTTATTAAAAGGGCTTGTTACTTTAAAGGACATTAATAAAACCAAAGATTTTCCATTAGCTTCAAAAGATAGTGAGGGAAGATTATTAACGGGAGCAGCCATTGGAAATAGTGCAGATACTGAAGATAGATTAGAAGCATTAATCAGTGCTGGAGTTGATGTGATTGTAATAGATAGCGCTCATGGTCATTCAAAAGGAATTATTGATCGAGTAGCATCAGTTAAAAACACTTATCCAGATATTCAAGTTATTGCTGGAAATGTAGCAACTGGAGAAGGCGCAGAAGCCCTAGTTAAGGCTGGAGTAGATGCCGTTAAAGTTGGCATTGGTCCGGGATCAATTTGCACTACTAGAGTTGTAACAGGAGTAGGTGTGCCACAAATTACTGCAATTGCAAATGTTGTTGAAGCAGTTGGCAAAAAAGGTATTCCAATCATTGCAGATGGCGGTATAAGATTTTCAGGAGATATCGCCAAAGCCATTGCTGCCGGAGCGGACACAGTGATGTTAGGTGGAATACTTGCTGGAACAGAAGAAGCACCTGGCCAAGTTGAGCTTTACCAAGGCAGAAGCTATAAATCTTATCGAGGAATGGGTTCTGTTGGAGCGATGTCTGGAGAATCTAATTCTGGAGATAGATATTTTCAAGAAAATATCGCTCAAACAGATAAATTAGTACCTGAGGGAATAGAGGGAAGAGTGCCGTATAAAGGTTTCGTAGAAACTACGCTTCATCAAATCTTGGGAGGCTTGAGACAAAGTATGGGCTATACCGGATGCGCCGACATTGGCACTATGAAAAGCAAACCTAAATTTATGCAAATTACCTCTTCGGGAATTACTGAAAGTCATGTTCATGATGTGAGTGTTACAAAGGAAGCTCCGAATTACAGAATGAGTTAAATCAGTGAAAAGAGCTTTAACTTCTGAAAAAATAATAATTTTAGATTTTGGATCTCAATACACGCAACTAATAGCCAGAAGAATTAGAGAAGCAGGTGTTTATTCAGAAATTCTTCCACACAATGTATCTTTCAAAAATTTAATAGCTCTTAACCCTGCAGGTTTGATCATGTCGGGCGGTCCAGAGTCAGTAAACACTAAAAAAGCTTTAAAATTTGATCCCAAAATATTAGATAGTGATTTACCAGTCTTAGGTATCTGTTATGGCATGCAATCTATGGCTCAACATTTTCAAGGTAAAGTTTCAGCTTCGTCAAAAAGAGAATTTGGAAATGCAATTCTAAAAATTTATAAAGGGTCGATCTTTGCAGAACTTTCTAATAAGACAAAAGAATTGAATGTATGGATGAGTCATGGAGACAAAGTTTCTAAGCTTCCAAAAGGGTTTAAAAAAATAGCTTCGTCGAAAAATAGTCCAATTGCAGCATTTGAAAATAAAAAATTAAAGAAATATGGTTTCCAATTTCATCCAGAGGTTACACACACAAATCAGGGTCAAAAAATTCTTAAAACCTTTGTAAAAGATATTTGCGGTTGCAAAGGCTCTTGGAAACCTAAAAATATTGTCGAAGCTTTAATCGAAGATATAAAAATTAAAGTAGGCAGTAAAAAGGTTTTACTTGGAATTTCTGGTGGAGTAGATTCTTCAGTAGTTGCAGCGTTACTTTCGAAAGCCATAGGAAAAAACTTGGAATGTATTTTTGTTGATAATGGCCTTCTAAGGAAAGGCGAAGCTGAACAGGTAAAAAAAGACTTAAAAAGAGGTTTAAAACTTAAAATTAACTTTTCTGATAGTGAACAACTTTTTCTTAAAAAACTGAAAGGAGAAACAGACCCAGAAAAGAAAAGAAAAATAATAGGCAAAACTTTTATTGATGTATTTATAAAAGAAACTAAAAAGATTAAAAATATTTCTTTCCTTGCTCAAGGAACAATTTATCCAGATGTAATTGAATCTTCAGGTATAAAAAATGGAAAAGCCCATGTAATAAAATCCCATCATAATGTTGGAGGCCTGCCTGATTATTTAAAGCTTCCATTAGTGGAGCCTTTGAACTCTTTATTTAAAGATGAAGTAAGAAAAATAGGTAAGGAATTAGGACTGCCTGATTATTTAATTAAAAGACATCCTTTTCCAGGACCGGGTTTAGCCGTAAGAACCATTGGAGAAATAAAAAAAGAAAAGCTAGAAATATTGAGAGCTGCTGATTATATTTTTATGGAAGAATTAAATAGTCACAATCTTTATGATAAAGTAAGTCAAGCTTTTGCAGTTTTCTTACCTATTAAGAGTGTTGGCGTAGTAGGAGATGCCAGAAGGTATGAATACGTTATTGCTTTAAGAGCTGCAGAAACAATAGATTTTATGACTGCTAACGCAGCTAAGCTTGATCACAAATTTTTGAATTTAGTATCGGATCGAATCATCAATGAAATACCCCAAGTTTCAAGAGTTGTTTATGATATTTCTAGCAAACCTCCAGCAACTATTGAGTGGGAGTAATAACACATCCTCAAACGCCCATTCTTACTGCCTTTTACCACTTGTAAACTACTTGTAAACCCTTGTTTCTGCGTCTTACTTGTATAAAAACTTCTAAACTTTTGCTACTATTAAATTTTATAAGTGTATTAAGTTTAAAACTTGAATATATACATGAAGTAGATACATAACTACTTCCAACGAAAATAGTAGTAAGTAAAAAATATTAGTCTTATATAAAAAGGTGATGAGAAATCATGAAGATTCATCCTTCAAGCAATGTCCAATCGAAAAATATAGGGAATAACACAATTATTTGGCAATTTTGTGTTGTTCTCGCAGGTGCGAAAATAGGCAGTGACTGTAACATTTGTTCACATTGCTTTATTGAAAATGATGTAGTGCTCGGCGATAGAGTAACCATTAAAAATGGAGTTTACATATTCGATTCAATCTATATTGAGGACGATGTCTTCATTGGCCCAAATGTAACCTTCACAAATGATTTGTATCCCAAAAGTCAGCGAGGTGCTGCTAGAAAGGATTTAGAATATCCAAAAACTTTTATAGGAAAGGGGGCTTCTATTGGTGGGGGGGCCACTATTTTACCTGGTATCGAAATTGGACATGGTGCGTTAATTGGTGCTGGGGCCGTTGTAACAAAAGATGTTAAGCCAGAAACTGTTGTTTTTGGATTGGGTGCCAAAGAAATGCGCTCCAATAGAAATCGTTCCTAGCGGTCGACAGGTATCAGTGTTATAGATTAAGAGCACAAGTCGTCGAACAAAGCATAATCAAACATCGAAGCAGAAGAGCAAAATATATTTTGAGAAGGGCATTAGCACTTGCAAAGTTTACAAGTTCAAAAATGCTAAACTACTGTTTACACAAGAATTTTTGGGAGAACACAAACGCAGTTATGAATGAGGAAACTTGAAAACTCGATTTTGCCCCTCGCAAACCAATGCTAGATAAGGCTTTGTAAAAGTGTAATTAGTGAGTGGGAAAAAATATTTTAATGATTATCGGATTAGGATAAAGTATCTATAAGAAAGGAATCAAAGATTGTTAGTTAACGAAGAAATAAAATTAGATTACTCCGATGTTTTGATTAGGCCAAAAAGGTCTACTATGAGCTCAAGAGGAGAAGTAAACCTAGAGCGAACTCATACTTTTCTTTGGAGTAAAAAAAAATGGACCGGCATACCAATTATGTCTGCAAATATGGATACAGTTGGAACGCCTGCCATGCATAAGGTTTTATCAAAATATAACTTGATAACCTGTCCAGCCAAACATCATTTAAAAAAAGGGTCAGATAAATTTAAGATTAAAAGAAAGAATATTTGTTGGTTCGGTGGTATTGATGATATCTCTAAATTATCAAAAACCTCATCTGGTTTTATAGGATTAGATGTTGCAAACGGCTACACCATAAAATTTGTAGATGCTGTAAAAAAATTAAGAGACAAATGTCCAAAAGCAACAATTGCAGCTGGAAATGTGGTGACTGCTGATATGACTCAAGAATTAATTCTTGCTGGTGCTGACATAGTCAAAGTTGGCATAGGACCAGGATCAGTTTGTACTACAAGGATCAAAACTGGAATAGGCTATCCGCAGCTGAGTGCAGTTATAGAATGTGCAGATGCAGCTCATGGTTTAAATGCACATATCATCGCTGATGGAGGATGCGTTAGCTCGGGTGATATCGTGAAGGCTTTTGCTGGAGGTGCTGATTTTGTGATGATAGGTGGAATGCTAGCTGGTCATGCTGAGTGTGATGGCATGGTTGAAAATGGAGTAATGAAATTTTATGGAATGGCTTCAGAATCTGCAATGACTAGGCATGATAACCATAACACTTACAGAGGTGTAGAAGGAAAAACTGTAGAAGTTGAATATCGAGGGAAGGCTGATGAGACCGTTAAAGATATTTTGAGCGGCATTCGATCTGCATGTACCTATGTTGGTGCCAATAGGTTAAAAACACTATCTAAATGTACAACTTTTGTGCGCGTTAATAGTACGCATAATACTATTTACGAAAATTAATCTTTATAAATCTTCAGATTATCGTTCTTGATATTTAATAAGTTATAATTATTTTATAAAATTCAATCAGATTGGAGTTAAAAATGAGCAACGAAGAGACCCAGATAACTAATTATTCATCGATTCAAGAGTTAGTCGATAAAGCACGACATGCTCAAATTGAATTCGAGTCATTTAATCAAGAACAAGTTGATGCAATTGTTCGCGATATAGGAAAATTTGTTTTTGATAATGCCGAGTATTTAGCCAGAATGGCCGTAGAAGAAACCGAGATGGGCTCCTATGATGACAAAGTATTAAAAAATAAAGGCAAAGCGCGAGTTATATGGAATAACCTCAAAGATAAGAAATCAAGAGGAGTGATTGGTGAAGATACTGATACAAATCTTGTGTTTGTTGCCAAACCTATGGGTGTTGTTGCAGCTGTAACACCAGTGACAAATCCAATTGTGACGCCTATGTGCAACGGAATGTTTGCACTTAAGACCGGTAATGCGGTTATTTTTGCATCTCATCCTAAAGCTCAGAAGTGTGCAGAGTATTTGACCTTAGAATTTATGAAAATTGTTAAATCCCATAATGGCCCTGATAACCTTATCCAGGTTGTTACTAATGGTTCGGTCGAAAAGACTCAGCAATTAATGCAGTCTGCTGATGTAGTAGTTGCTACTGGCGGCGGTGCAATGGTCAAGTCTGCTTATTCGTCTGGTAAGCCTTCATTTGGCGTGGGAGCAGGAAACGTTCCTGTAATAATCGATAGAAATATAGATTTGCAAGAAGCTGTTGAAAAGATAGTTGATGGAGCTTCTTTTGATCATGGGATTATTTGTTCTCATGAGCAATTTGTAATTGCCCCTGAAGAAAACTTTGACAAGACTATAGAATTATTCACTAATACCGGCAAAGTCTGGTTCACAGATAATCAAGAGCAAATACAGAAGTTAAGAGAAGTAGTCTTTCAAGACGGTTATCTAAATAAGGACGTGGTAGGAAAATCTGCATGTGATGTGGGCAAGATGGCAGGAATAGACATTCCGGAGTCTTCTAGACTAATTTTATTACCTGCCGATGGTTCGGGTACTGATGATGTTTTAGCTAAAGAAAAGCTCTGTCCTGTTATTGCTATCGTTCCTTATTCTACTTTTGAAGAGGCAGTCACAATGGCAAAGGCCAATCTTCTCGTCGAAGGAGCTGGGCATTCTGCAGCATTACATTCAAATAATGATGAAAATATTCAAAAAGCCGGAGTTGAATTACCAATTAGCCGACTAGTTGTCAATCAACCAAGTTCTACTTCTGCTGGCGGTTCGTTAACTAATGGATTTGCGCCCACGACAACACTCGGTTGCGGTTCTTGGGGAGGCAATTCTATTTCAGAAAATCTTGATTATAAGCACCTGATGAATGTATCTCGTATTGGTAAGGTGATACCCGATAAAAAAGTGCCTACAGACGATGAAATATGGGCTTGATGCTTTTTTAAAATTTAAAACTATTCAAATTCTTTAGAATTTTTAAGCATATGTGCAGGGCCGTGAGTTGTGTTTATAGCTGCGTTCTGTCCATAAAGCATTTCTTTTTGAGCCCCAAAGATTTTTCTATCATTGGCTAAAGGCGCCAGTTCTTCAGCTTTTTTTAATGCGATTTCAGATATTTCGTCGACAGAACCTGTTTCTTGAACTATACCTGCCTCTAAAGCTGCAGCTCCAGGCCAACGTTTTGATAATTGAACAGTTTCAAAAAAAGAATTAGCTGGAATTTTATGTCTAAACAGAGCTAATTCTGGTCTTGGGATGGTCATACCCAGTTGAATTTCATTTGCACACAGAAAGCCTCTGTCCTCTCTCATAATTCTTACATCATGTGACATAGCAAGCATAAAGCCTGCTCCAAAAGCATGTCCATTGATTAAACATATTGACGGTATGGGCAATGTAATCATTCTCCCCATTAGATACATAAATTTTTCACCAAATACTTCTCTATCTCCGCCCTGAGGATGACTTTTAGGAGATTTAAACCAATCAAGATCTAATCCATTAGAAAAAAACTTTGAATCCTGTGAAGAGGTTATTAAAGCTCCAGGTCCATCATCATTTTCAATTTCATCCAAAGCACCAGCAAACTCATTAACAAAGGTGGTATTCCAGCGATTCTCACCGGCATTCATTGTTAAATGATAAATAGATTCCTTTTTTTTCAGTTCAATCATGAAATGTAATTTTTTAATACTATACACAAAATATATTTGAAAGATCATCTGATTCATATAAATTATTTAATAAAGAGAGAGAATATGAATCAAATAACACAAAAAACCACTATTCCATGGTGGCTTACAATAATTTTAATTCTAGAGATTTGGCCAATGTTTGTTGGTCCGTATTTGGCAATAACTAATCCAGCATTTCTTGGTGGACCAGATGCTTCAACACTTGTTGTGGGCAGTTTAATTTATTTGGCTAGAAATTTTGCAGTTGGATTTGCTTTTTTAATTGCAATTTATCTTAAAAATGCTCCCATGCTTTTTATTCTTATTTTTATTAGATTATTTACAGATTTAATAGATGGCCCAGCATTTTTAGCTTTCGGAATGGCAGCAAATGAGACGCGTTTGATTAGCGTTTTCGTTTTGGGCTATTACATTCCAGCTTTGTTTGCGATGCGTTATTTATGGAAGCAAATGACATTAGACAGTTAACGTTAATAAATGATTGAATAGTTACCTAATGAATTTAGAATTTTCCAAGCATGAACTTGAATTTAAAAAAGAAGTTCAAACCTTTTTAAAAAAAGAATTAACTTCAGAATTAGTTGAAGCCGCTAAAAGATCATCGGCAGTCTTCACAGAAAAAGAGATTGCCATGGAGTGGCAAGCTAAATTAGCTAAAAAAGGTTGGTTAGTACCATCATGGCCTGAGGAATATGGAGGAACAAATTGGACAGAGACTCAGAAATATATTTTTTCTTCAGAATGTGCAAGAGCAGAAGCGCCTTCCTTAACTCCAATGGGTTTAGGAATGATAGGTCCACTGTTGCTTGGTAAGGGAACAAAGGAACAAAAAGATTACTATATTCCCAGAATAATTAGCGGAGAAGATTATTGGTGCCAAGGTTATAGCGAGCCAGGAGCTGGTTCTGATCTAGCTAGTTTAAAGTGTAAAGCAGAAAGGAAAGGTGATAAATATATCATAAATGGCTCTAAAATTTGGACTACCCATGCTCATTTAGCTAATAAGATCTTTTGCTTGGTCAGAACAGAAAACTCGCAAAAAAAACAAGAAGGCATCACTTTTCTAATGGTAGATATGAAACAGCCCGGTATTAAAGTCGAACCCATTCTAACAATTGCTAAAGATCATGATTTTAATCAAGTAGTTTTTGAAAATGCTGAGGCCAGTATAAGTGACAGGATTGGTGAAGAAGGAGAGGGATGGGCAGTTGCGAAATATCTTTTAGAATTTGAGAGAGGGGGAGTTGCAAACGAGGCAGAAAAACTTCTAACAAGAATTAAATTTATAAAAAAATTGGTAAAAATAATTTCTGCGCAGAAAAAAGATTCTGATTTTGATAGTCTTTATAGAAAAAAAATATCCGAACTAGAAATTAAAGGTGAATCTATAAAATTTACTGTTTTAAGAGCACTTAGTTCTTTTGAAAAAGGAAAAAGTCCTGGCCCAGAATCGTCAATCATGAAAACTCTAGCAACTGAATTAGAACAAGAAATTTCTGATATTTCTCTAGAAGTAATTGACTATTACGGCATGCCATTTCAGGATACTGGTTTAAGAACAAATGAATCTGCTATTGGAGACGAAGCGTTTAGGCCTGTAGCTGGTAAATATCAAAACTTAAGGGCAACTTCTATTTATGGAGGAAGCAATGAAATTCAAAGAAACATAATAGCAAAAGCTGTTCTAGGAATTTAAATCAACGAGGTTAATTATGACTAAAAATATTTATGAGCCACCAGAAGTTTGGGAGTGGGATAATCAAAGCGGAGGAAAGTTTACTAATATCAATAGACCTATCTCTGGAGCAACTCATGAAAAAGACTTACCAAGAGGAAAACATCCTCTTCAACTTTATTCTTTAGGTACTCCAAATGGCATGAAAGTCACAATTCTTTTAGAAGAATTATTAGCTTTGGGGCATGAAGGCGCCGAGTATGACGCATATTTAATAAACATTGGAAAGGGAGATCAATTTGGTAGTGGCTTTGTGAGTGTAAATCCAAATTCTAAAATACCTGCTTTACTTGATGTAAGCACAACTCCTCCAACAAGAATTTTTGAATCTGGAGCTATTATGGTTTATTTGGCCGAAAAGTTTGGAGAGCTACTTCCAACAGATTCATCTCAAAGAGCAGAATGCATGTCTTGGTTGTTTTGGCAGATGGGCAGTGCTCCATATTTAGGAGGTGGTTTTGGACATTTTTACGCTTATGCGCCTGAAAAATACGAATATCCAATTAATAGATTTGCTATGGAAGTGAAAAGGCAATTAGACGTATTAGACAAAAATTTAGAGTCTAGAAAATTTTTATGCGGTGATGACTATAATATCTCTGATATAGCAGTGTGCGCATGGTATGGAATGTTAGTTTTAAAAAATGCTTACAACGCAGCAAAATTTTTGGATGTTGCCTCTTATAAGAATGTCATTCGTTGGGCAGAGGAAATTGCTGAACGTCCAGCCTTTAAAAGAGGAACAAGAGTAAATAGAGCACCAAGCGGACCTGACGATAATGCCATCATAGAAAGACATGAATCAAGTGACTTAGATTGATATGAGTAATAAATTAAAGATTTACGCTGTTCCTATGTCGCAAGCAGTTAGAGCTGTTTTGTGGGTATTATTTAACAAAAAACTGCCTTTTGAATTAGTACTGACCGTTCCTGGTTCTAAAGAAGCAAATGGAACTCGTCATCCAGATTATCTAAATAAATTTCCAAATGGAACTATTCCTGGCCTTGAAGATCCAGCCACAGGTTTTTTATTGGCAGAGTCTCACGCAATCATGTGTTATCTATGTAACAAACATAATTGGACTGATTTGTATCCAGCAGAGTATGAAGCAAGAGCAAAAGTAGACGATTTCCTTCACTATCATCATAGGAACATTAAAGAGGCATCATTAGCATTTTTTGCTCCAATGGCCAGACCTGATTTGGGCTTAACTGATGATGTCATTAATATGGCAAAAAAATTATTCACTAAAGGGTTGAATGCCTTAGAAAAACAATGGTTAAAAAAGAATAATTTTATTACAGGAAATAATCCTACAATCGCCGACATTGCAGCTTATGTAGAAATCGGACAATTACAAAGTCAATTTACAAATCTATTTGATTTTGAAACTTACCCAAATGTTAAACGATGGCTAGGAGAAATGTCTAATATAGAGGGCCATGACGACGTTCATTTCGTTTTAAGTGAACTAGGAGATATCAGTAAGACTCCTCCTGCAATGGAAGACTTGATGGGGGCGAATATCAAGGGATTTAAGCACATTGCTCAAAGATTAACTGAGTTTTAAAAGGAGAGTTGCCCTTTAACTCAATGAAAATATTAATTGTTGGCGCTGGTATTGGTGGACTTGTTTCTGCTCTTTGTCTAAATAAAAAAGGATACGAAGTAGAAATGTACGAACAGTCTGAGGTCCTATCAGAATTAGGAGCTGGTGTTCAACTTTCTCCTAATGCGACAAGAGTTTTAGATTATTTAGAGTTAACCGATGATTTAAAACCCCACATTTTCGAACCGAGGTCGTTTCAATTTTTAAATTATAAAACCGAAAAAATAATTTCAAAAAGAGAACTTGGCTTGAAAATTCAAGATGATTTTGGCTTCCCAAATTTTGATGTTCATAGAGCAGATTTACAAAAAGTTTTATTAAATAAAGTTGAAGAAGAGGGAATAAAAATAAATACCAATATGAAAGTCATAGATGTTGGGAACGAAGAGAATAAAGCATATATCAAAATTAATGAAGAAAAAATTAAAGCAGACATCGTTATAGGTGCAGATGGCATCCATTCAGTAGTTAGAGAAAAATTATTTGAAAAAAAAGAGTCTTCTTTTACAGGAAATGTTGCTTGGCGAATGTTAATTCCAGTTGATTCACTTCCGAGAGATTTAATTTTGCCAGATACAACTGTCTGGTTGGGACCAAAAAAACATTTTGTTTCCTATCATGTTAGTGGAGGAAAAAATTTAAATTGTGTTTGTTTAGTAGAACAAGACGGGTGGACAAATGAGAGCTGGTCGGAAAGAGGAAATATTGAAGACCTTAGAGAAGTCTATAATGGGTGGAACCAAACTATAGAAACGTTATTGAAAATTGCAAATCCTAATACTTTGTATAGATGGGCGCTACATGATCGACCTCCGATGAAGCAATGGAGTAAAGGAAGAATTACATTATTGGGCGATGCAGCTCATCCGATGTTGCCTTTTTTAGCTCAAGGCGCCGCAATGGCTATTGAAGATGGAGCTGTTTTAGCTGATTGCATATCTAGCTATAAGGATAACGAAAAAAGTCTTAAAAACTTTGAACAAATTAGGAAGCCAAGAACTTCTTTTGTTCAGTTGGCAGCAAGAAGAAATGCCAAAATTTTGCACTTATCTGGCCTAGCTGCTTTTTTTAGAAATATCGTAATGGGATATGCAGGAAATAAGATTTTTAATAAATTATATAGTTACGATGCCTTATCAGCTGTAAATTCTAAGGAGATATGAATTGGAACAAAGAAACTTCAAACCCTTTGGCTCGATTAGTTCTCTTACTTTAGGTGGAGGAGGAATAGGAAATGTTTGGGGAGAGACTTCTAGAAAAGAAGCTATAGAGACAGTTAATCTCGCTTATGAGTCCGGCATAAATCATTTTGATGTTGCTCCTATGTATGGCAGAGGCGAAGCAGAAAAAGTTATAGGTATGGCTCTAAAGAATAAACCATCAGAAGAAATTAATATTACAACTAAATGCAGACTTGGAAACCCAAAAGATTCAAAGGTCTACGATGTTTTGAATGACTCGTTATGTCGAAGCCTTGAAACTATGGAGTTAGAAAAGGTAAATTTATTTTTGTTACATTCACAATTGATTGAAGATGATTTTCGCTTCTTTAAATTTGATGAAACCAGAGAGAAAAGTGGTACTACTCTTTCATGTTACTTCAATGCTGTGATACCAGCATTTGAAAGATTAAAGCAAGAAGGCAAAATTGATCATTGGGGCATTGGTCTTGGGCAGGGCAAAGCATTAATTAAAGCAATAAATTATTCTAAACCGCCCGACGCTATGCAATGCGCTGTTAACATTTTAAACTCAATTGGCGCAATTGGTTATGTAAATAAAAAAAATGATCCCAATAAGATTTTAAATGAATGTCAGAATAAAAATATTCCAATTCTTGCTATTAGAGCAGTTCAAGCAGGTGCTTTAACATCTTCTATGGACAGAAAACCACATGAATCTGGTTTTGATGTTGAAGATTTCAAGGATTTTGAAAAGGCTTTGCCTTTTAGAGAATATGCTAAAAAAGTAAATGAAAATCCTGCTTCGTTAGCTCACAGATATGCTTTATCTCAAGAGAAAGTAAGTTCAGTTATTCTAGGAGTTAAAAATAGGAAAGAATTACTTGAATGTATAAAGGCTGAAAGTGCAGGGAAATTAGATAAAGAAATATTGGCAAACTTAAATAATCTTTTTAAAAATATGAAATAATTTATATAGGGGACTATTTATGGGGATTAAACACTTAAAAGCTAATTCTTCAATAGAAGAAATTTTAGAAGTAATTGAGCAAGATGCTGGCGTTATTATTGATAATTTATTAGATAAGAATCAGCTCAAAAATATTGTTGAAGATTTAAAGCCTTATTTAGTGAAAACTAAAGAAGGTCAAGACGATTTCACAGGATTTAAAACGAAAAGAGTAGGTGCTTTAATGGCAAGATCAGCCGAGTGCCAAAACTTAGCTTTAAACCCTATTATAAATGAGGTTTCTAAACTCTTTTTTGAGCCTCATAGCGATGGTTATCAATTACATTTTACCTCGGCAATTGATATTGCTCCCGGTGAAAGCAAACAAATACCTCATAGAGATAGAGGGGTATGGGGCGGATACATACCTAGAAAGATTGAAACGCAATTAAGTACAGTTTGGGCTATAGATGATTTCACCAAAGAAAATGGAGCTACACAAGTAGTTCCAGGTTCTCATAAATGGGACAGAGATAGAGAGCCAAAGGAAGATGAAATCTGTTATGCAGAAATGAAAAAAGGATCAGTTTTTATTTATACGGGATCAGTCATTCATGGAGGTGGAGCAAATAATTCAAATAAAAATAGATTAGGAGTATTTTTGCACTATGCTCCTTCATGGCTGAGACAACAAGAAAATCAATATCTTTCATGCCCACCTCACATAGCAAAAGATTTAACTCCCGAATTAAGATCCCTTATGGGCTATACAAAAGGGGGATATGTATTGGGATTTTATTCAGACCCAGAAGATAAAAATGGAGAGTTAGAATCAGTCTCGCCTGAGAAAATGTTTGGAAATTTTAAAGATAAATACGGTTCCATAAATAGCGCAGATAAGTTAGTTTCCGACTCAAGTAAAAGAAAATAAATTATGGAAGGTATGTCTTTTTGGAATGACTTATCTTGGATATTTGATTTAAGGACTCCTTTTTTAAACACATTCTTTGACTTAGTCTCGCTTGCTGGATATCCAACTTTTCTTATTTTGTTTATTTCATTTGGTTATTATTACTGGTCTCCAGAAAAATTTTCTAGGATAGCAATGTTACTTTTTATATCTGGACTCATTAATGGATTCTTAAAAGATTATTTTCAAGATCCAAGACCAGCAATGGAGTTTATGTTGGATCCGAGAATAGGCGATTCTTATGGTTGGCCTAGCGGACATGCTCAAATAGCAGTCACTTTATGGGGATTAATCGCTATTGAATTTAAAGAGAAGTGGTTAAGTTACCTTTGTTTGCTAATAATTGCTTTAATTTCTTTTAGTAGAATGTACCTTGGTGTGCATGATTTTGGAGATGTATTTGCAGGACTTATAATTGGGGCAATAGTTTTAGGTTTATGGTTCCTAGCATCTTTTAACAAAATCTATGAAATATTTAGTAAGAAAGTATGGGTATTACTTATTCTTTTATCTCATTTTATCTACTATTTTATTTACCCATCTCATATAAATCATGAACCAAGTGCTTGGTTTTTGGGCTTAATGATGGGTTGGTATTTATTTACATCAAATATCTACTTAAATAGATCTTTTATCGTAAATTTAATTGCTGCGGGTTTGAGTATTTCATTTGTCTTTTTTAGTATGATTTTTATTGGTTTTTTAAACAACATAAATGAATTCAGTGGAATTTTTGGTGAATTGATAAGTTATGGCTTAGGGTTGTCTTTAGCTTTGATAATTACTTGGGCCATTCCTAACATATGGAAGTCATTTAAGATTGCCTAAAATTTAAACGATGATTTTTATTTATGACTTGATAAAAATATAAGATAATATGTTTGAGGTTAATTTATGTCTGATTTAAATGAAATAAAAGCTGATTTTAATTATAGAAACCCTCTTAAAGAAGGTGAAGCTAAACCTGCTTTTGGACTTCAAGAAGAAGATCCCTCTATGCCAAATCATAAGTCTTATAAAAAAATTATACAAAATGCTAGATTGAAAGATTTTAGTCTTGAAACTTCTGGATTTGAATTAATTTCTCACGAGTCTTTGGTAAGTAATTTTTATGACGATTTAGAAGTTACTCAAATTTATTATCCTGAAATGTCCAAATTAGTTAAGGACAAAACTAAGGCAGATGAAGTGCATATCGTTTCTCATATAACGAGAAACGAAGCCCAAGCAGAATCTGGTGAAAGAAAAGGAGCGCATAGGCTGGTTCACAATGACTTCACGCCAAATTTCAAAAATACTCTAGAACCTCTTCTAGAAGAGACCAATAGCAAACCAGAAAAAATTTTAGTTTTTAATCTTTGGAGAAGGTTTGATAAAGATGGCTTGGATGCTCCTTTTGCGGTTTGTGACTCAAGGACTGTCTCTGAAAAAGAATTAATACCAACGGATTTACATAATTATCTTGAAGGACAAGAAGATTCTCTTACCGTAGAGATATTTCAATCTTCATATAGTGAAAATCATAAATGGAATTACTATCCTAAAATGAACAGAAATGAAGTTTTGATGTTTAAGACTTATGACTCAACCTTGAATCCTTTTATGCCAACACTTCATAGCGCATTTGACGATAACTCTTTAAAAAATAAAAAAGTTTCTCCAAGAGAAAGTTTAGAAGTAAGAGCTATTTGTTTCTTTAACTAAATTCAAAATTAAATGAATGTCGAAATTGATGAGGGAGATATCTTTTATGATTCTGCCAGTCCCTTCGAATTCTTTGATATTCTGAATTCAAGCAAGCAAAAAACTCAAAAAGTTTTTGGAACTTTAGTTCTTCCTGAAGTTAAAAAAGATTCTTACCCTTTAGTCATTTGCATGCATGGCAGTATGGGCTGGGGTATTAGTTCTCAAGATCATTCAATAAATTTTTTAGAAAATGATTTTGCTATTTTTAAAGTTCATAGTTTTGAATCTAGAAACGTACAAACAATTTATCAAGATCAAATGCAAGTAACTGTCGCTATGTCATTAACAGATTGTTACGAAGCATTAAAGCTCTTATATAAGCATCCAAAAATTGAAAAAAATAATATTTTTATTGCTGGATGGAGTTTTGGCGGATCTACTGCTGTATATGCTGCATGGGAGCCTTTAGCAGAAAAACTGGCTCCTAATGGAGAAAGGTTTAAAGGCCATTTAGCTTTTTATCCAGGAGCTTATGTTTGGCCAGAAGATATGCGATGGTGTAAGAATCCTATTTTAAGTCTCATAGGTAAGGACGATGACTATACCCCGTCTATTTTAATAGAGAATTTATCTAAGGCTATCAATGAATCTGGAGGAAATAGTTCTGTGATTTTATATGAGGACAGCCATCACTCCTTTGATAGAGTTGATCCAGTAAAATTCCTTCCTGACGCAATTGCATTAAGCGATATACCTAGCAAAATAGATAAAACTGGTCTTTTATATTATGAGATCGATAATGAAAGATATGAAATGAATACTCCAGAAGGAAGACTTAAATTAATTGGATCAGGCGCTGCTCCGAAAGGGGCATCTTTAGGAAGAAATTGGAAAGCAAGAAAAGCATCCTTTAAAGATAGTATTAATTTTTTGAAAGAAAATCTTTCTTAGGTGATTTTTTTAAAAAGTTTTTTATAAAATTTATTTCTTTTTGGTCATAAGGACTTCCATCTTTTCTATAAATGTCATGAAACCAAACTTTAGGCTCTGGGATACCCTCATTTTCAAAAATAAAATCTTTTTTTCTAACAGATTCTTTTAAATTTAAAATAGTTTCCCACCCAAAATGAGTTTGACTTTTTCCTGCAACTAACCCCCAGTTATAACATCCTATATTATTTTTTTTAAATATTGGTAAGCTGAATTCAAATGTTGTTCCAAATTCTCTTGCCATGTATTCAGTGCATATAATGGGCCTTTCTATTTCTAATAATTCATTGATTATTGATTCTAAATTTTTAGACTCATATGCATGAAAGGTTATGATGTCAGAATTCTCTTTATTTAATTCAATAATTTTTTCTCCTATAGATCCATGCATACAACTTGTTAAGGGTTGGCTTGGCCTCACTTCAAGAGCCCATTCCCAAACATGTTGCAAGAGTTCTAGAGAGTTTTCGCCTATACCAAATTGTCCAGGTTCATTATAAATATCCCAAAGTAAAATTCTTTCATCTTCAATATAAAGACTTAAAATTTCTTGGATAAATTTTTTTAATCTCGGCAGTTGATCTAGCTTGCCTTCGTGGATTTCTTTTACTATTTCGTGACCTGGACTTTGACTCCATCCAGAGTTATGAATTCCTTTCAAAGGGAGAAATTGTTTACCTAGCTTGGGGTTTGATCTATGACAATCGTCAAAAAGAACTATCATAGGCTTTATATTTTCTCTATCGCAAATAAATAAAAATTTTTCAAAATTGACCAAAAATTCTTTTTTAATATCCCAAAGAAGATCATGTAAATAAACTCTCACTGAATTAAAACCTAATGCATTTGCCATCTTTAATTCTGCTTTGATTGTGCGCTCGTCAAATGTTTCTGGTTGAAACATTTCTAATTGATTAATAGCAGAACTGGGCAAGAAATTTGCACCTATCAGCCATTCTTGATTTTTATACCATTTATGGGCTTTTTCGGCAGACCATTTGCTCATTGGTTAATGATCCTTGGAAGCAGTTCCCCAATAGTTATAACCTGCAAATTTAGGTGTACTAGGAAGATACATCTCATCTAATTCAATAATTTTGAAACCAGAAGATTCAATTAAAGCTGGAATATCTCTATTTAAATTACATCCTCCTGCAATTTTTCCCCAAAGAAAATTAAGTCTATATTGCCAGTTTGCTATTTTTGTATCTGGAGAAAGGCCATGCTCACAAAAAAGTAATTTACCTTCTTTTTTTAAAACTCTAAGAATTTCTTTATTTGCTTTTAATACATCGGGAATAGTGCACATTGTGTATGTTATTAACACGGTATCAAAATAATTTTCCGGAAGAGGTATATTTTCTGCTCCACATTGATGTAACTTTATCTCAACGTTATTTTGCAGAGCTACTTCTGTTGCCATTTCACAAAGTTCTTTAGAAGGTTCAAGAGCATGAAACTCATTAATCATAGAATGATTATAGAAAGGAATATTAAGCCCAGAGCCAATACCAATTTCTAAAACTTTACCATTCGCTAAAGGTACTATTTTTTCTCTTTGAAGCTTTATTGGCTTTGATCCACAAGTACAATTTAAAACTTTAGGAAGTACGTATTTTTCATAAATATTCATTTTTTGATTTTATAATAGTTATATGAATAAAGCTTCATTGATGGTTGATATAGAAGGACCATCACTCAGTTTAGATGATATAGAGTTGATAAAATCTCCCTACGTTGGCGGTCTTATTTTATTTGATAGAAATTTTATTGATAAGGATCAATTAATTGATCTTTGTTTCGAAATTAAATCAAAAAAGCCTGAAATTATCATTGCTGTAGACCAAGAAGGAGGAAGAGTTCAAAGACTAAAAAAAGGTTTTTCACTAATTCCTCCTATGCAGAGATTAGGAGATTTAGTATCGCATGAAAGGGAGTTAGGACTTGATTTATGCAAAGAAACTGGGTGGTTAGTTGCCTCCGAACTTATTGCTTGTGGAGTAGATTTAAGTTTTTCTCCTGTATTGGATTTAGATCGAAACTCTAGTGGTGTAATTGGCGATAGGGCATTTTCTGATCAAATTGATGTAGTTATAGACTGTGCAAGAGCTTTTATCTTCGGCATGCATGAAGCAGGTATGGCTTGCGTAGGAAAACATTATCCTGGTCATGGTTCAATTAGTGAAGATAGTCACGTTGAAAAACCAATAGATAAAAGAATTTTAAATGAGATAGAGAATAAGGATTTAATTCCATTTAAAGAATTAATAAACGATCTTGATGGAATCATGACTGCACATATTCTATTCCCAGAAGTTGATAAAAACGTAACAACCTTTTCTAAAATTTGGCTATCTGAAATTTTAAAAGAAAAGATGAACTTTAAAGGAATGATTTTTAGTGATGATTTAAATATGGAAGGTGCTAACGACTATAAGTCTTTTTATCTAAAAGCTGAAAAAGCAATAAAAGCAGGTTGTGAAATGATTTTAGTATGCAATAACAGAAATGGAGTTCTTGATGCCTCTAGATTCTTTGAGGAAAACAATATAGTCCCTTCTGAAAAAAATTTTTCAATGTTGATGGCTGATGATGTATCTTGGGCTAGTTTGGAAAAAAATGAGACCAGAAGTAGGATCTCTAACGAATTAGAAAAGCTAAAATAACAAGATCAAAAATAAGTAGCACCAATTAAATAGCCGCTAAAGAAAAATCCAATAGCAAATAAAGGATATTCCTTAAAAAACCAAAATATAGAGTTGACGTAATCTTTCATAATAATAATTTTAAAAAATTTATCAAAGGCAGTATTTTTTAATTATTGAGTCAAAAATCTAAAAGTTGACTTAAATTGGAGCAAAAAGTTTGAAATATTCCAATCTAGCAACTCAAAAAAACAATTTATAATAAAGAAACTATCATATTTTATTTTTATGAAAATTTTTGTCATTAGCATGAAATCTTATAAAGAAAGAAGAGAATTTCAAATAAGACAAGCTACAAAATTAAATTTGGAAATTTCTTTTATTGATGCTGTCAATGGGTCAGAAATTAGTAAAGAGAAACTGCAAGCAGCGGCAAATAAATGGACTAGACCAATTTTTTCGAAAGATATAGGTTGCTATTTATCTCATAGAAAGGCTTGGGAAAAAGTTAGTAAAGAAAATAAAAAATGTCTAGTTTTGGAAGACGATGTGATTATTTCTAATGAAATACAAAACTTTATAAAAGTAATTGATAATTTAGATGATTCTTGGAATACGGCATATGACTTAGAATATGCACCAGGCAAACATGTTTTAAGTAAAAAAAATTTTTATAAAGATAATAATAATTTTATAGAAATAAAAGAGATTTATCGTAATAAAACTGGATTAGCAGCATACATATTAGGACCTCAATTAGCCTCAAAAATGTTAAAAGATCTAAATAGTTACGTAATGGTAGATGCTTCTTTTTGGTCTCGACCTTGGGCTAAATACATGCAAGTAGAACCTGCTCCAGTAGTTCAAATGATGCACGTCGGCAAAGAAACTAAAACAGATGAAAGCTCAATTAGAAATGTTAGGAATTTAAATTTTGTAAATTCTTCTTGGCTATCAAGAAAATTTATAAGATTAAAAATATCATTACAAGAACTTCCTAACATAATAAAAGGATTCTTTAAGGGTGAAAGAAGAGAGCTTGTTTATAAAAAAGAAGAGTTTGAAGTTAATTTTGATCTTTTGATTGATGAAAAAAATTAGATTATTTAAATTTTTTAGATACTCTTTTTTTTCCTTCTTCTACACCAAATTGGTCAAAAGGATTTATTTGAAGCAACTGTGAAGTTATAAAAGTTTTATGTTCTAAGGAGCTAATTAAAAAACCTAGGTTAAAGGGAGAAAGCTTTTTTAAGATATAAAGGTTACTAGAAATATTACTATTTATTTTAAAATGATCTTCTAATGGTCTATCCAATGGAGAAGAAAATAATTTATTTTGTGTTAAAGCTTGCATCCTTGGTAGCTTATTCGACTCAGACTTGTCATTACTTATTATAAAGTCTGCTGAAGTATTAGAGGTTCCTTGATGAAGCATTTGGAAAAAAGAATGCTGTGCCCTTGGACCATATTCTCCATAAACCGTTGGAGAAGTTTTAGAAAAGATCGAATTCTTGTTAGCTTTTTTGCCTAAAGATTCCATTTCTAGTTGTTGAAGATATTTTGGAAGCGATCTTAGCTTCCAGATATAAGAAAGAATTACTCTATTATCAGTATTTAAAAAATTAGAATTCCAAATGTCTAAATAGGATAATTTTTTAATAGCTTCCTTGTAGTTATTCTCGGATTTAATTCTTAAATCCGCTTCATAACCACCTTTTAAAAAATAGGTAAAGTTATTCTCCGATTCAATAAGCGAATTTAATGAAACTTCTGACCATATAGAGTATCTTCCTCCAACTTCTTCATTTAGATTTATTATATTTTTTTCTTTAATTCCAAGATTACTTGCTTCTCTATAATTAGATGTGATGGCATAA
>CABZES010000005.1 GCA_902524805.1 uncultured SAR86 cluster bacterium
GTGACTTATTAAACGATCTTCAGAGATTTGACTATATTTTTGTAGATGCTTTTAACCAATGTTTTAAAAATAAATCATCCGAATTAAATTTATTTAATCTTTATAACTCAACAAAATTAAATGGAATCAAGTTAGTTCTTAATGAAGCCTCTTCAATTAGCAATAAGGCACTGTTACCAGATTTGCAATCTAGAATTAATTCAAATCTCGAAATAATAATTCCAAAATTAACAGATGAAGATAAAAAAAATATTATAAGTATCGAATTAAGGAAAAGAGGGCTTAAAATTAATAAAAATTGCTTAGATTTTATTATGAATCATAGTTCGAGAAATCATGAGACTCTTCAAAACTTAGTTAATAAATTAGATTTACTAACAATGGAAAGAAAAAAAAATATTACCATTCCTTTGATCAAAGAGCTTATTTAATTAAACAATTTAAACAATCAAACCTTAAATTAATTATTTCCTTATCCAGAAGATTAAAGTCATTTAAAACATAGTTCTGAATATTAAGATCATTTTTAAAAAATTTATCTAATGTTTGAAAATTTAAAAAGTTGTTTCCTATAAAATCAAAAAAACTTTGTTTGAAATTTAAATATTCGACATCAATCTCTTCATAACCAATAATTTCTTTTAATCTTTCTATTGCCTCAGACTGAGTACCAATATTATCGATTAAACCATTTTCAAGAGCTTGAGTACCAGTCCATATTTTTCCGTTAGATATTTCATTCACTGAATCAATATTTAAATCTCTACCTTCTGATACTAGATTAATAAAATCAGAGTAGGCTCTATCAACATAATTTTGAATAAATGATTTAAGATTTTTATTAGGATTGGAAACTATAGAGGGATTAAAGTCAGTTGTACTTAGCCCGTCATAATTAAATCCAAATTTAGATAGGGCATCTTCAATAGAAGGGAGTAATGCAAAAACACCTATAGATCCAGTTACTGAAAGAGGAGTCGCCCAAATTTCATCTGCATTTGCAGAAATCCAGTAACCTCCTGAAGCAGCTATATCAGAAATGGATACAACTATTGGAATACCTGAATTTTTTAAATTTAATAATTCTTGTCTTATTACTTCAGAAGCAAACCCACTACCTCCTGGAGAATTTATTCTTAAAAGAAGCCCTTTTACGGATGGATCTTTTGAAATTTCATTGATCTTTCTTGAAAAAAATTCACTTGATATTTGATTATCTTGGAAAGATCCATCAATTATTTCTCCATAAGCATTTAAAACAATAATTTTGTCTTTTGAAAAATTAGATTCTTTTTTTGCATCATAATAGGATTTCAACGAAACCGTTCTGGGTTCTTTAGCGTCGCTATTCTCATCGTTATTCTTTAATTTATAAAAATATTTTCTTAACTCAATTCTGGATAAAATTTTATCAACTAAGCCATATTTTTGTGCTTTTTCAGCTGCTGATAAGCTTGGGTCTAATTCATTAAAATTATTAATAAAAAAATTAATATCGATATCAAGAGACGATCTATTATTTGATACTTCCTTAAGCCAATTTCTCCATAAATCATTTAAAAAAATTTTCGATTGTTGCTTGTCTTGCTCAGACATTCTAGATTCTGAAAAAATTTCAGTTGCGGATTTATAGTCTCCAGCGACAAAAGTGTTCACAACTATATTATTGTTGTCTAAAAAATCTTTTAGATAAATCTGATACTTTTTAAAACCCTCTAAAAAAACCATGCCAAAAGGATTAAGAATTACTTCATCTGCATATGAAGCAAGAAGGTATTGTGATTGGGTTAAAAAATCTCCATACGCTATAACCTTCTTTCCATTTTTTTTTAGGAGTTGTATCGATTTTCCAACTTCATAAGCAGAAGCAGAAGAAATGCTTAAATAGGACAAGTCTAAAAAAATAATTTCTACATCATCATCATAAGAAGCGTATTCAAATGCACTTACTATTTCATAAACTGTAAGGTTTTCTTCAGAATCAAAATATGATGAACTTCGATCAGAAATATCGTTAGTGCTAAGACTTAAAATACTTCCGTTTATTTCACCTTTATTGTTATTTATAAAAGGAAATATAAATAGACCGATAATTAATGCGATTATAAATATTAAAAAAAAGGAATTTATAATCAATCTCCTTAGGAAATCTATTCTATCTAGTATTCTAGTAAACATATGATTGATATTATCTTAATAGAAGAAAGTTTAAAATTATGATTTATAAAAAATTATTAGCCTATGGTTTTTTTAGTTTATTTTTGGGATGTGCCCAACCTGATTTATATACTAGTGAGAACAAAAAAATTTTTCTAGACGATTTAAAAGGTAAATGGATACTCATAAACTATTGGGCAGATTGGTGTCCTCCATGTATCAAAGAAATTCCAGAGCTCAATAAGCTTAATTCTTTGTATGACGATCAAGTAGCTGTTTTTTTGTTTAATTTTGATAGGCTTGAAGGCGAAGAATTAAGAGAACAACTTGAAAAAATAAAAGCAGAAGTACCTTCGTTAATCTCAGACCCCAAATTAATTTATGATTACGATGTTCCTGATGCCCTACCAGTTACATTTGTTATTAATAAGGAGGGAAAATTCAGTTCGGTTCTAAAGGGACCTCAAACTCTCGAAGAGATAAAAGATGTTCTTAATCTTTAGGTAAAAAATAAATAGGATTTAATTTTTCACCCAAAAAGATTGTCTCAAAGTGAAGATGTGGGCCAGTTACTCTTCCAGAAGAGCCCATATATCCGATAATTTCTCCTCTTTCTACGAAATCTCCTTCATTTACTAATATTTGATCTAAATGAGAATAAGATGTTTTAAAATTATAAGCATGATCAATTAAAATGTTTTTTCCTCTATAAAAGAAATCTCGAGCCAAGATTATTAAACCTTTTTCAGCTGAATATATTGGAGTACCTGTCTTTGATGCGATATCTAAACCTAAGTGAGGGTTTCTTGGAATATTATTTATAAATCTTTTTACTCCATATTCGCTAGAAATTGTGCCTTTTGAAGGAAAATAAAGTGGAAAGTTTATTTTTGAATTGGAAGAATTAATAAGATACTTAGAATTTAAAATTTTTGATTCTCTTTTTATTCTTTTAATATTTTCACTAGAAATATTATTAAATTTATTGTCGACTATAACAATTTTAGATTCCCTAAATTCTTTTTCTTTTAATAATATTCCTTCTTTTTTATATCTGTTTTTTTCAACAAAATAAGAAATAGGAGAGATAATTTTTTTTGTTGATCCTTCATAACAGGATATATTTTTTTTAAAAATAAAATTCTTTTCTATATTTAACTCATGATCACTTTTTACTAGTCCTCCTTTTTCTAAAATAGATTCAGGAAAATTACATTGCGGTAAATATAAAAAATTATTTGCACAACCAAATACAAAAATTAAAAGCAAAGAAAATATTCTATTCAATTTTAGTTATTTTTGATTCAATTTCTGAGTTAGCTACTATTGAAGTTATTGTTTCTCCAAGTTTTAATTTACTTGAGTCTCTAACAATTTTTTGTGAAGACTTTATTTTTGTAATTGAATAACCACGAGATAAAATTTCTAAAGGACTTAAAGCCTCTAATTCTTTAATTGTGCCTTTAAACTTTTCTTTTTTGATTTTTAAAATATTTTTGGATGAGATATCTATATTTTTTTTAATTGAGAAAATTTCTTTTCTCTTTAACTTGATATGACTCAATGGATTCATTTGTTTTAATGAAAGAATTTTCTTTTCTAATTGAAAATTCTTTTCAGAAATAAATGAATTCAATATATATTTTAATTTATTATTAATTTCATCAGTTTTTTGGAAATCTTCTTTTAATTTTGTTCTTGGGTTAACAAGACTTTTTGATAGCAACGCAAGAGAACTATTTAAATTTGTAATAAGAGATAAAAGTTCCTTTCTTAGAAACTGACTTTTCATTTTTATCGACTCAGAAACCCCCACATAAAATTCGCTTATTATTTCTGCTGCAGAAGAAGGTGTAGGGGCTCTCAAGTCACTAACAAAGTCACAAATAGTAAAATCTGTTTCATGACCGATGGCACTTATAATCGGTATGTCAAAACTATAAATTTCTCTAGCTAACGTTTCTGAATTAAAGGACCAAAGATCCTCCAGAGAACCTCCTCCTCTAGCCATTATTACGACATCAATTTTATTTTTTTGGTGTAAAAAGGTTATTTTTCTTAAAGATTCTATCAAATTTTTTTCTGATCCTTCTCCTTGAACTAAACTAGGAATTAAATATACGTTGACTAAAGGAGATCTTCTTGAGAGAACATTTTTAATATCCTGAATTACTGCGCCATTGGGCGATGTTATAACTGCAACGCTTTTTATAATTTTAGGAATTTCTTTCTTAATTGAAGAATCAAATAATCCTTCTTTTGAAAGTTTATTTTTTAAATCTTCAAAGTTCTTTAATAAAACACCTTCTCCAGCATATTCAATTTGATCAACTTGAAATTGGTACGATCCTCTAGCAACATACATAGAAATACTTCCTTTCAAGATTAAATTATCACCATCAGCAGGTCTCTTATTAATAGAATTATTTCTAAATTTAAACATTACGCACTGAAGTTCTGAATTATCGTCTTTTATTTTAAAATACCAATGACCAGAATCATAAGATCTAAAATTTGAAACTTCACCAGATACCCATATTGAAGAAAAATCTTTTTCAAGAAGCTTTTTTGCCGATGTATTTAATTCCGTTACGGAAATAATATTTGTATTTTTCTTTTGATCAAATTCAGACATTAATGCAGTATAGCGAATCTATAAAAAAAATATGAGTTCCAAAAAATTAGATTTCATTCCTGTTCTTCTTACTTGTGTAGGAGGATGCTTAATAGGCTTAGCACCAATTTTTGTTAGATTTAGTGAAATCGGACCTTCCTTTACAGGTTTTTACAGATTTTTATTCGCAACAATATTAATTTTTATCTATGGAGTCCTAACAAAAAAAATAAAGCTATTTTCTTTTAAAGAATTATTAATTATCAGTGTTCCAGGATTATGTTTTGGAACAGATATAGTCTTATGGCATTCCTCGATAGTATTTACTTCAATCGCGCATGCTACTTTGTTTGTTAACACAGCACCCCTCTATGTATGCATTTTAGGATATATTTTTTTTAAAGATAGATTAAATAATCTTTTTTTAATCTCATTATTAGTATGTTTATTGGGCGTTTTTATTTTAGTAAATAATAATCCAATTTTTTCTGAGGCATATTTATCTTTTGGCGATTCATTAGCTCTTCTAGCAGCTTTTTTCTACGCTGGTTATTTGCTTGCTATAAATAAGCTTTCAAAAAAATTTAATATATTTAATTTAATATTTTATTCTTCTCTTTTTGCTTGTATTCCTTTTGGAATTGCTAGCCTTTTAGAGCTAGATAATCCCATACCGTATTCAGTTATAGGTTGGTTAAATTTTTTAGGACAAGCTATTTTTGTTCAAATTCTTGGGCAGGGATTAGTCATTTATGGTCTCTCAAAAATAAGACCACAACTTTCATCTTTATTATTATTATTTCAACCAATTACAGCCACAATTCTAGGAGCTTACTTTTTTTCTGAGACACTGTTAATTGGACAACTTATAGGTGTTATTATTCTTTTAGTAGGTATTTATCTTGCAGGATTAAGTGAAAGATTGAGGGAGACAAATGAAGGATAATTTAATAAGAATAGCTAATTGCAGCGGTTTCTATGGTGATAAATTATCTATTGCTAGAGACATGATTGAAGGAGGACCGATTGATGTTCTGACTGGAGATTATTTAGCAGAGCTCACAATGACCATTCTTTACAATCAAAAACTTAAAAGAGGTGAAGATCACGGATACGTAGGTACTTTTTTAAAGCAATTTAAAGATGTTGCAAAATTAGCTCAAGAAAAAGATATAAAAATTGTTACTAATGCTGGAGGTTTAAATCCATCATCTATGGCATCTGCTGTGGAAGAGATTGTTCAAGAATTAAATTTAGATTTAAAAGTTGCTTATATTGAAGGCGATGATTTGATGCCAAGAATTGATGAGTTATATAAGGGCGGAGAAACACTAACAAATATCGACAAGGCATTGGATTTACAAAACTATAAAAAAAAGCCAATTACTGCAAATGCTTACTTAGGTGCATGGGGTATTAAGGAAGCTCTAGATAACGGAGCTGACGTGGTTATATGCCCAAGAGTAACTGACGCGGCAGTCGTTATTGGACCAGCTGCATGGAAATATAACTGGTCTCGTGATCAATATGACGAATTAGCAGGAGCTCTAGCTGCTGGCCATATAATTGAATGTGGAGCTCAAGCTACAGGCGGTAATTATTCTTTTTTTCAAGAGGTTCCTACTTTTGACAATATAGGATATCCAATTGCAGAGATATATGAAGACGGCAGCTTTGTGATTACAAAACATGAAAATACAGGTGGTTTGGTTTCTGTTGGAACAGTAACTGCTCAATTATTATATGAAATAGGTTCTCCAGCTTATTTAAACCCAGATGTGATTAGTCATTTTGATACTTTAGAAATAACTCAAGAATCCCAAGATAGAGTTTTAGTGAAAAACAACAGAGGAAGCAGTCCAACCAAAACTCACAAAGTATGTATAAATTTAGTTGGAGGATATAGAAATGGAATTGAACTTTTACTCACTGGCTTGGATATTGAAGAAAAGTCTAAATTAATTGTAGACCAAATATTTAAATCCCTTGGCGGACAGGAACAGTTTGATAAAGTTGATATTCAACTGCACAGAACTGATAAGGAAAATCCGACATCAAACGAAGAGGCTCAAGCTTTTTTACGAATTGACGTAATGTCATCCAATCCAGACCTTGTTGGAAGGCTTTTCAATGCAAAGATAATAGAATTGGCACTAGCAAATTTTCCTGGCTGGACAGGAAGAAGCGGAGTAGTTCCAAATGGAGCTTATATTGAGTACTGGCCTGCCTTAGTAAATAGTAAGTATATAAAAGAGCACATACATATCGATGGAAAGGTAATTGATGTAATTCCAACTAGTCAGCTGGATCTTGAAGAAAAATATTATCAAAAAGTTCCTTACGAAAATAATAAATTGGATGTAAGTAATTTTAAGGAAGAGTACTTTGGAAAAATTTTTGGAACTAGGTCAGGTGACAAAGGAGGATGTGCAAATTTAGGGGTATGGGCAAAATCACAAGATGCTTATTCATTTTTATTTGAATTTCTAACTGTTAAAAAATTAAAAGAACTTATGCCTGATTTGGACGAGTTTCAAATAGATAGATACGAATTGCCCAACATACTTTCATTGAATTTTTATGTGCATGGAATACTTCAAGATGGTGTATCTTCCTCAACCAGAATGGATGGGCAAGCTAAATCCTTAGGCGAATACCTAAGAGCTAAAAAGATAAATTTTCCAGAACAATTACTTATATAACTATGACAAAAAAAACTCTATCTCTTGAAGGCTTAAATTTTCAAGCAACTAAAATAGAAGAAACCAATAACATTTTGACGATAACTCTTAATCGACCAGAGAAGAAAAATGCTTTGAATAATATGATGGTAAATGAAATTTGTTATCTGTTAGCCTATGCAAAACAAGAAAGGTCTGTGAGAGTTGTAATTATCGCTGCAGAGGGAGACATATTCTGTGCAGGAGCTGATCTGAGACGAGAAAAATCCGAATCTAATGTTCCAAAACTCGAAGGTGCTGATGATATTAGTTTAATGTTAAGACACTTATACAAGCCCGTTATTTGTAAAATACAGGGATCAGTTTTAGCCGGAGCTTTGCTGATGGTTACTAATTCAACCCATGCTGTAGCAGTTAGAGATGCAAAATTTTCAGCTCCAGAAATTTTAAGAGGATTATGGCCACATATGGTGATGGCTGGACTGTTTAGAGTTATGCCCAAAAGAGCAGGGCTTGATTTTGTAATGAGAGGACAGCCTATTGATGCTAAGAAAGCAAAAGAATGGGGTTTGATCAATGAGCTTGTCGAACCGAATGAATTAGACGAATATGTCGAAAATCTTTCAGTTGAACTATCTAGCTTGGCACCAGGGACAATGCAGTTCGGTTTAGAAGCCTATGAAAAACAAGATGCGATGGCATTTGATGAAGCTCTCCCTTTTTTACAAAAACAAATAGCTAAAACCTTTGAAGGCCCCGATGCGAAAGAGGGGATTGCTGCCTTTTTAGAAAAAAGAAAACCCAATTGGGAGTAACAAAAAAAGTATGAGAGTTCTAGCACTTGGTGGTAGCGGGGGAATGGGCAGGTTTTCTTCTTTAGCGATTTCAGATTTTCCTAATATTTCGAAAGTTACCATAGCTGATTTGAATGAAGCTAATGCAATTGAGTTTGCAAATAATTTTGATGATCGTTTTGTTGGTATTGGATTAGATGTTGCAGATTTAATAAATCTTGAAAAGATAATGAATGATCACGATGTTATTCTTAATACAACAGGCCCTTTTTTTAAGTTTGGCGAACCTATTTTGAAGACTGCTATCAAATGTAAATGTCATTATTTAGATATTTGTGATGATTGGGAACCAACAATAGACATGCTTAAGTTAAATGATGAAGCAAAGAAAAATGGTGTCAGCGCTATAATTGGGCTAGGTGCTAGCCCAGGAATAAGTAATCTTTTAGGCCTAAAAGCAATCAATGAACTTGACTCAGTTGATTCCATAATTACTGGGTGGGACGTTAGTAGTGCAAAACCTGAAGATGAATCCTCCCAATCAGGAACCAACGCTGCAATGGAACATGCTTTGCAGCAAATATCAGGAGAAATAAAAGTCTTTATTGATGATGATTATAAAATGATTAAACCGCTTGAAAAATTTGATATTAATTACCCTGGTCGAGGAAAATATAATGGTTATATTTTTGGCCATCCAGAAGCTATTTCGTTTCCTCATCATTTTAACGGTTTAAAAGAATCACTAAATGTTTGCCATGGCAGTAGTGAGAGCGATATCTATGTCATAAAAGTTTTGAGGTGGCTTGTGGATAATAAAATAATCAGTTTTAAAAACGGAGCATCATTATTAGAGTGGTTTGAAAGAAAGATAGGCGCCCCTGATTTAGAAAAGCAGATTAAAGGATTACCAGCAATTTACGGTTTAGCATCAGGCACGAAAGATCAGAAAAAAGCCTCAGTTGCCGTGACTTTGTCAGAAGATGAATTAACCAATAGTTGGGGAATGGGAGCAATAACTGGCTTTCCACTTGCATTTGGCTTGAAGCTTTTGTTGGAAAAAAAGATAAATAAAAAAGGCGTCTTCGCACCCGAAGGCGGAGCTATAGACCCTGATGATTTTTTCCCTTTACTAACTGATTACCCTTTAATAGTGTCCAGATCTTGGGAAAATTAATCAAGAACAACTAAAGTTGCTCCATTTTCTACTTGTTCATTTTCTTTAATTAACACTTCTTTAACTTTTCCATTATCAGGTGCTAAGACCTTGTGTTCCATTTTCATTGCTTCAAGAATAACTAAAGTATCTCCTTTTTTGATATTTGAGCCTTTTTTAACTTTTATCTCTACTACTTTTCCAGGCATAGGCGCAACAAGGCCGCCTTTTATGACTTCTTCCTGTGCGATATTGAATTTAGGTAAGATATTAAATAATAAATCCCCTTTATTTGTGTGAACCAAAAGCAGATCGTCTTCTAAAGAAATCTTAGATCTATATCTGACGTTTGAAATTTCTACATCTATAAAATCATGAGACCAATTAAAAATCCTTATATTTTCATTATCTTCGGAAATAAAGCTTCCATCTCTCAAAGGTTTATACTTTATTTTTAATTCTTCTTCATTTAACTTTAGCTTTACTTCTTGATATGGAAGTCTTCCGTTATTCCATCCAGATTTGATGTTTTTTAAAACCATAGCTTCATCTCTATTTTTACCCTGAACCCACATAGCCCCAACCTTAGCGAAACGGACAATTTCTTCCTTAGTTAAATCAATCTCGGATTTCAAATTTACTCTTTCAACAAAATCAGTAGTCGTGTCTCCATTAAGATATTCGTTCGATCTTAAAATTGAAACTAAATAGTCTCTATTGGTTTGCATTCCTCCGAAGTGACTATTTTCTATGGCAAGAGCTAATTTATTAGCTGCTTCAGTTCTAGTTTCTCCAAAAGAAATAATTTTTGCTAACATTGGATCAAAATTAGCGGTTATATTAGAGCCACTTTCAATTCCAACATCCCAACGAACTAAAGGATCATCCGTTGGTTCAAAAGCTATCATTTTTCCTGTAACTGGAAGGAAATCATTTCCAGGATCCTCAGCATACAGTCTTACCTCAATAGACGAGCCATAAAAATCAATATCTTTTTGTTCGTAACCTAATTCTTGACCAGAGGCTATTCTCAATTGTTCTTTAACCAAATCAATTCCTGTGACTTCTTCTGTAACAGGATGCTCCACTTGAAGTCTTGTGTTCACTTCTAAAAACCAAAATTCTTTAGTTTTTTCGTCAACTAAAAATTCTACTGTACCAGCAGACTCATATTTTAACTTTGAAGCTAGTTTTATAGCTGCTTGACCCATCTTTTCTCGCATTTCGTCATCAACCATTGGTGATGGGGATTCCTCAACTACTTTTTGATGCCTCCTTTGAATTGAACACTCTCTTTCACCAAGATGAACAATATTTCCATACGAGTCACCCAATATTTGAATTTCAATATGTCTTGATCTTGCTATATATCTTTCTAGAAATACTCTTTTGTCTCCAAAACCTCCTTCTGCTTCTCTTTCGGCTGATTTGATTGATTCATTTAAATCTTTGGCCTTATTTACAATACGCATTCCTTTACCACCGCCTCCAGCAGCGGCTTTAACTAAAATTGGATACCCAATTGTATTAGCTTTTTTTGCATCTGAAGTCATTGGCAGAGTAGGGACATTCACTTTTATGGCTATTTCTTTTGCTGTTAATTTGTCCCCCATTTTTTTTATAGCATTTGCAGACGGACCAACCCATCTAATATTTGATCTTTTTACTTGATTGGCAAAAGCGGCATTCTCGGATAAAAAGCCATATCCAGGATGGATAGCATCTGAATTTGATTTTATTGCAATGTCTAATATTTCTTTTGAATTTAAATAAGAATCAGAAAGTTTGAAAGCCTGATCTGCCTCTCTTACATAAGGAGTATCCTGGTCAGCTTCGGTGTAAATAGCAACACAACTAATACCCATGTCATGAGCACTTGAAATAATTCTACTTGCAATTTCACCTCTATTAGCAATGAGGAGTTTTTTGATCGTCATAATCTAAATACTCCAAAACCCTCTGAGCCTTTAATTTCTTTGTTATTAACTATTGAAAGACACATTCCTAAAATATTTCTAGTATCTCGAGGATCAATGATTCCATCATCGCTTAATACACTTGTTGCTTTCAAAGCTACAGAAGCTTTATCGTGGCCTATTTGTTGATTTCTAACTATTTCAGCATCGGCTTTTTCATCAAACTTGAGTCCTTTTCTCGCTGCCTGTCCTCTTCTAACTATCGACATAACACCAGCTATTACTTCACCACCCATTACTGCAATTTTTGCGGTTGGCCATAAAAAGGTAAAAGAATTTCCAAATTCTCTACCTGACATTGCGTAAGTTCCAGCGCCATAAGAATTTCCGATAATGACAGTTAAATGGGGGACGTTTGAATTAGATACGGCATTAAGCATTTGAGCTCCTTTTTTAATAGAGCCATCTTGTTCGTAGTCTTTGCCCACCATAAATCCAGTTATATTTTGTAAAAAAACTAATGGTATGTTTCTTTTATTACATAGTTGAATAAAATGAGCTGCTTTTTGAGAAGCGTCAGGAAATAACATTCCATTATTTCCAAGTATTCCAACTTGATATCCATGTATTGATATAAAACCACAAATCAAAGTAGGTCCAAAAAGTGGTTTAAATTCTTCAAATTGCGAACCGTCAGCAATTCGTCCAATAATTTCTCTAATATCAAAAGGAGTTTTCAAACTTGGCTCTACAATTCCCAATAAATCTTCTTGATCATATAGGGGTGGTTTGATATCGAATCTTGGAGAACTTCCTTCTTTGTGCCAGTTTAAATGCGACATTACTTCTCTCGCAATTCTTATACCGTCTAAATCATCATCTGCAAGATATTCTGCTAACCCAGATTTTTCAGCATGCATTTTTGCACCGCCAATATCTTCTCTACTTGAAATTTCACCTGTTGCCATTTGAACCAAAGGAGGACCAGCTAATGCAACATCTGCTTGATCTTTTACAAAAATATTATAATCAGACATTCCTGGTTGATACGCTCCGCCCGCAGTCGCAGTTCCAAAGGTAACTGTTACAGTTGGGATATTTAATTTTGAAAGTTCAGTTATTTCATAAAACTGTCTTCCAGATTCGGCAAAATGTCCCATTGATCCTGCAGACATTGCTCCTCTGGGTCTTAAGTCCCCCCCAGCAGATTCTACAAATTGAATAAATGGTATTCTACAATCTCTTGCTATAGCCATTGATCTCATCCACTTTTTAACTGAATAGTAATGCATTGCTCCGGCAAGAACGGTGGGATCGTTGGCAAATATTATGCATTCAATTCCTGCACAAACACCAACTCCAGCAACAGCTCCTCCTCCTACTGGATAGTCTGATTTATAACCAGCAAGGCCACTTATTTCTAAAAAAGGACTATCTGGATCTAAAAAATGAAATATCCTTTCCCTTACTGGTAATTTTCCTCTAGCAGCCAATCTTTCATGATGATCAGGCCCGCCACCTGCTTCAGCCTCGTCTAAAAGAAGGTCAATTTCTTTTAACATACCAAGCATGGAATCTTTATTTTTTTTAAAATCTTCCGAAGATGTTTGTAATTTAGACTTATAAGTCTGAGATTCTAATTTATGCATTCCTCTCCTATTGCGGAAGAAAAATATGCCTGATTTTTGTAGATATGTCCATTTTGATTTTACTCTGTCTATGTATAATGCTTATTTTTAAAAGGGCGATTAACTCAATTGGTAGAGTGCCACCTTTACACGGTGGAAGTTACAGGTTCAAGTCCTGTATCGCCCACCATAATCTTTCTAAAGTTTTCAAATTAACCATTAAATTTTTATATTTAAGTGATAAATTAAATTATGGATAAAAATAGAAGGTTGTTTTTAAAAGGTTTAACTTTTTTTTCACTAGCCTTACCGTTAAAAATTTATCCTTTTCCGAAAGAAAATAAATTTGTTTCCTTCAAGCACGGAGTAGCAAGCGGAGATCCCACGCAGTCTAATGTAATTTTATGGACAAAACTTTCAGATGTTGAAGAAAATTCTGTCTTAGTAACTTGGCAAATTTCTTTGAACAAAACCTTTAATAGCTTAATTACTCAAGGAAAAACGAAAACAAGTTTATTTAAAGATTTCACTGTAAAAGTGGATGCAAGAATTCCGAAAAAATACAATGGATTGGAAGTCTATTACCGTTTCATAGTTGGAAATAATATTTCTGATATTGGAGCAACTTCAACTTTACCCATAAGTAACCCGGAAAAATTTAATATTGCATTCTGTAGTTGTTCAAATTATCCAGCTGGGTACTTCAACGCATACAAAGAAATTGCACTTAATAAGAAAATTAATCTTGTGCTGCATCTTGGAGATTATTTGTATGAATACTCTTCTGACGGATATGCATCAGAAAATGCACATTCAATGGGAAGAGAAGTCTATCCTAAAAATGAAATTCTAAGCCTTAGTGATTACAGAAAACGACATGCTACCTACAAAAAAGATAAAGACCTTCAACTACTTCACTCTAAGAAGCCAATGATTGCAGTCTGGGATGATCACGAGGTATCAAACGATAGTTGGAAAGAGGGTGCTGAAAACCATTCTCCTGATGAAGGCTCTTTTAAAAAAAGAAAAGAACACGCAATTCAGGCTTACTTTGAATGGATGCCTATTCGAGAAAAAAACAATAAAAAGAGTATTTGGAGAAATTTTACCGTTGGAAATCTTTTTAATTTAATGATGCTTGATACTAGATCTGTTGAAAGAGACAAGCAATTGAATATCGAAGAATATTTTAATAAATCAGACTTTGATCATAAGAAGTATTTAAAAGATTTGGAAAAACCAAGGAATTTATTAGGTATCCAGCAATTTAAATGGATCAATAGAAAAAATAGCGATAAATTTAGATGGTCTATTTTTGGGCAACAAATATTAATTGGACCTAAGTATTTACCAAAGATATTTAAAGCAGTAGATAAAAATAATTTTCCTAAATATTTACATAAATACATATCATTAGCTGGAAAAGAAATACCTTATAATACTGATCAATGGGACGGATACCCTAAAGAGAGAGAAAAATTTTATAAATCAATTCAATCCTCTCAATCAAACTTAATATTAGCTGGAGACTCCCATAATTCTTGGATTTCTAATCTATATAACAAAGAAAAAAAATTCATTGGAATAGAAATTGGAGCTCCTTCCATATCATCTCCAAATTTTGTGGATACATTTGGTGATATGGTTGATCCCATCGATAAATCTTTCATAGAGTCTAATAAAGATTTAATTTGGACTAATGGAAAAAATAAGGGTTATGTGGAGTTAGAAATTTATTCAGAGCACGTTGAAGTGAAATTTCATTATGTATCTTCGGTTAAATCTAAAAGGTACAAAAAACTTGATCCAATTTCTTTCAAAGTTAATCACAATAATCCTATAATTTAAATTATTCCAAAGTTAATAAAGAAATAATTAAATTTTCTTGTTTCATCTATGTATAATCTCATTTTTTAAGGACCGGTAGTTCAGTTCTGGTTAGAACGCCGCCCTGTCACGGCGGAGGTCGCGGGTTCGAGCCCCGTCCGGTCCGCCACTTATAGGGATATGTTGATAACAGTTTTAAAATCAAAAATTCATAGAGTCCCAGTCACTCATACTGAGCTTGACTACGAAGGCTCGTGTGCAATAGATTTAGAATATCTTGAAAAAACAGGAATTAAACCAAATGAGCAAATACATATTTATAATCTCAATAACGGAGAAAGATTAATAACCTATGCTTTTGAAGCTGAGAGAGGCTCAAAAATTATATCTATGAATGGTGCAGCAGCACTTAAAGCTTCTGTTGGGGATCTGGTTATTATTGCTGCTTATGGATTAATTGAAGAAAATGAAACAATTAATCCAAAAATACTCAATGTTTAATATTAGGGAGAATAAAATGAAATCAAACGAAATATTTTCAGTAGAAGGAAAAGTTGCTTTTGTCACAGGGGGTTCCAGAGGAATAGGAGAAATGATCGCTTCTGCCTATTTGGCTAATGGAGCGAAAGTTTATATTTCGGCTAGAAAAGCTGATGCCTGTGATATGAAAGCTAAAGAATTGTCTGAAAAGTATTCAGCTGAATGTATTTCCATACCTGGTGATGGCTCTACATTAGAAGGTATTGAAAAACTTGTAGAAGAGTTAACAGCTTATGAATCAAAATTGGATATTTTAGTAAATAATGCAGGAGCTTCTTGGGGTGAACCAATCGATGAGTTTGCCGAAAAGGGGTGGGATAAAGTAATGGATATAAATGTAAAAGGATTGTTTTATATGACCCAAAAATGCTTACCTCTTTTAAGAGCATCTGGATCGCAAGAAAATCCATCTAGAGTTATTAACATTGGCTCTATAGATGGAATAGGCACTCCTGTTTATGAAAGTTACGTATACAGTTCTTCCAAAGCAGCTGTTCACCATTTGACAAGAGTCCTAGCCGCAAGATTAGTGAAAGAAAATATACTTGTAAATGCTATAGCTCCGGGCGCATTTCCTAGCAATATGTTGGGATCTGCAGTTGGGCACGATTATAGTTATATTGAAAAAACTAACCCTGTAAAAAGAATTGGAACAGCGGAAGACATCGGAGGATTAGCCCTTTATCTGTCATCTAGAGCAGGCTGTTACACAGTAGGAGAGACCATCACGTGCGATGGGGGCGCTGTCTGTGCTTCTGGACATGCACTAATAACGGAATAAAAAAACCCCGCTGAAGCGGGGTTTTTCAAAAACAAGCATCTCAGCTATGTTTTTCTAATAACGGTCGAAACGGTTATTAGTCGGAATAAGGGTAAACCCTTGTCAGATGGTAACCCCTGAAATTCCTGATAAATTGTTAATACTAATTTTGATCACCTCCTGCACAGGGAAAATTAAAAAAATGCTACTTTTAGAGACCCTGATATTAAATTCTAAAATAGCGACAACTAAGTAATATTACTCTTACTTAAAGAAACTAACAATCGACTAAATTAGATTTGGAATAAGAAAATAAGAAATAAAGAAAATGTAAATAATGCTCGAAACATTAATAAAAATTCCAGCTCTAACCATTTTTTGAATTGGTATTAAGTTGGAAGCATAAACAATGGAATTTGGCGGTGTGGCAACTGGTAACATAAATGCACAACTTGCAGATATTGTCAGAGGAAGAATTAATAAGAGAGGATTAATACCCATATTCAAGCCTACACTTGCCACTACTGGTAAAAATGTAATTGTAGTTGTTAGGTTGCTAGTTAATTCAGTTAAAAATATAACCATAACTATTACAGTAACTAATATTATCCAAAAATAGGTTTCTGATGGAATTAAAGACGCAAGCCATAGCGCCAATCCAGAGTCATTTACCACGTAAGCTAAGGCCATGCCTCCACCAAATAAAAAAATCAATCCCCAAGGAAATCCGGTTTGGACATCATCCCACAGAAGAAGTTTTTTCTTACTATTTTTTTCATTTATGAAGAAAAGTGAAATTGCACCTGTGATAGCTATAACAGAATCATCTAATAATGATAATCCGGGGAGATCGTCTAATAGCTGTCTAAATATCCAAAAAAAAGCGGTTGTAATAAAAACTATAATGACTTTTTTTTCCTCATTCGACATTGAGCCGAGTTCTTTTAACATCAAATCTAATTTATCTTTAGATTCTTGGTTAGCAGAAAAATTTACTGGAAATATTACATAGGTCAGTAAAAACCAAATCAAAGGAGCTAGACCAATAGTTATAGGAAGACCAATAGAGATCCAATTAGCAAAACCAATATCATAGTTATAGTTATTACTAGCAAATTGTATTAAAACTCCATTTGGGGAAGTTCCAATAGGTGTTGCAATGCCACCAACAGATGCTGCGTATGCAATACCTAATAACAAACAAAGTTGAAAATTATATTTTTCATTCTTAGTAACATTATTTACAGTATCGCTAATTACTTTAATTACAGAAATTCCAACAGGTAAAAGCATAATAGCTGTTGAAGTATTCATAACCCACATACTTAAAACAGAGCTTGCAATCATAAAAGAGGCAATTATTCCTCTTGAGTTTAGGCCACTATATTTAAGAATATTTAAAGCAACTCTTTTATGCAATCCCCATTTTTGAATTGCAATTGCAATGATAAACCCTCCTGCAAATAGAAATTGAACTTTATTCATATACTCACGACTAATTACTCCAATATCTTGGATATTTAATAAAGGAAAAAGTACCAAAGGCATTAGAGCAGTTACCTGAAGAGGGATTGCTTCAAAAGCCCACCATATACCCATTAAAAGAAAAACTGCAGCAGTAACTCTTCCATCGGAAGATAAGCCTTCAGGATTTGGCAAATATAAGACCAACAAGAAAGAAGTAATTCCTAACCAAAAACCAAATACTTTCAAGTCTATAGATTTCATCTAAATTTGTTTGTGAGAAAAATTAAATAATATCAGTTAAAATTAAAAAACAATTATTAATTTTATGACAAAGTACGTTCTTTCTTTAGATGGGGGAGGAGTTCGTGGCTTAGCTTCTGCTAATTTTTTAAGAAAATTAGAATATGAAATGCACAAGCCATTATTAGAAAAATTTGATCTAGTTTGTGGCTCTTCTACTGGAGGGATCTTAGCAATTGCATTGTCAGTTTTAAAACTAAATGGTTCGCGGCTTGTTAATATCTATTCTTCGAGAAACCTAAAAAGAATTTTTAGCTCTTCGATGCCAAGACTAGTAGGACCAAAATATGGAGGCAGAAGAAAAAATAATGTTTTGAGAGAATATTTTGGAGCACTAACTTTAAATGAAGCAGACACTCCTGCTATTGCAGTTTCCTATGATTTAAAGAAAAGATCTACAAGACTTTTTAAAACATTCGAAGACAAGCATTTAAAAGCTTGGAAAGTAGCCTCAGCCACATCAGCTGCACCGACTTTTTTTCCAGCCGTAAAAATTGAAGAAAATTGGTATATTGATGGAGCAATATCGTCAAACAATCCAGTATTGATTGCTTATGCAGAGGCAAAAAAACTTTGGCCAGATGAAAATATAAAAGTATTAAGTATTGGTACAGGTTTTGATAATAAGTCTTTTAAAGGAAACTCAACCAAAAATTGGGGAATATTCTCTTGGTTAAGAGGGGGAATAATTCAGGTATTGATGGAATCTAATAGTGAGCATTTAATAGCTGAGTCTCTTTTTAAAGAAAATTATCTAAGAATAAATTCAGAATTGAATAAAGTTCATTCAGATATCGATAATTCATCAGATAAAAATCTAGAAGAATGTTTAAATATGGGAGATCAGTGGTGGCAAGAATTTGGATCTCAAACTTTAGACTTTTTAATTACAAATTAATATGTGTGAAATATCAGTTTTAGGCGCAGGGTCATGGGGAACAGTTCTTTCAGATTTATTAGCTAAAAATAATAACGAAGTAAAGATTTGGACAAGGAATAAGTTTATTTATGAAGAGATATTAAATTCAAAAACCAACGTTAAATTTCTTCCAAATATAAAATTATCAAATAATATCCATCCTTCTTTAGATTTATCAGAGTGTTTTGGTGAAAATAAGACAATAATCATAGCGATTCCTTCTAAAGGAATTAAAAATATTTCAAAAGAGATAAAAAAACTTCATCATTCATCAAACAGATATATTCTTGCTTCAAAGGGAATTGATTTAGATACATTTGACACTATGTCAGAGATCCTGTCTAAAGAAGCAAATATATCTTCAAATCAGATATATGTCCTATCTGGTCCTAATTTGGCAAGTGAAATCTCAGAAAATTTCTCATCAGCATCTGTTTTAGCAGGTGATGATTTGGAAGAGGCAGGAAAAATTGCTAATTTTTTTAATAGCGAAACTTTTAAAATATTCTTAAGTTCTGATAAAAAAGGAGTTGAATTAGCCGGTGCATTAAAAAATATTTACGCAATATCAGCAGGTTTATCAGATGGATTAGGCGGTAAATCAAATACAAAAGCCATGCTTTTAACAAGAAGCCTGTCTGAAATGACAGAGTTATTTTTAAAACTTAATGCAAACCCCTCAACTCTTCTTGGCTTAGCTGGGGTTGGAGATTTATTTGCAACCTCAAGTTCAACTAAAAGTAGAAATTTCTCTTTTGGCTTTTATTTAGGGAAAAACATTTCTTCAGAAAAAGCTCAAGAAAAGATAGGACAAGTAGTAGAGGGTATCAACACTCTTGAAACAGTCTTTATTAAGAAGAACGAATTAAATTTATCAATGCCTATTGTAGATGTATTGCATAAAATAATTTTTTCAAAAATGAATCCTAAAGATTGTTTTGCTAATATTTTTCTTGAGAGTAATAATATAGATATAAAGTTTTGAACAAAATGACAGAAACCAATAAGAATGAAGAAAACCTATCCATTGATACTGTTGCCTTAACAGAAAATATAAAAGAACCATCAATTTGGGTAAATTTCTTTTTAAAAGTTATTTATTTAATTTTTTTAAACTTCATAATTCCTTTTTTGGGCTTTATTACCTTGCTACAACTTTTGTTCAGTTTAGGATCAAAAAAACCTAACAATAACTTAATCTCTTTTTCAAAAAAAATAAGCATCTATATTTATCAAATAATAAACTTTATAACTTATAGTTCTGATGAAAGACCTTGGCCTTTTAATACTTTTCCTGACAAAGCAGATTGATTGTAATTAACTAATTTTGATCCTATAATCCAACTTTCTAAGTGATTAATTAAATACATTAAGATTCTGTTATGAGTAAACCCACAGAAGAAGAAGCTTTAAAAGCAGTTAGAACCCTTCTTGCTTTTACTGGAGACGATCCAGATAGAGAAGGTCTTATCGAAACTCCAGATAGGGTAGTTAGAGCTTACAAAGAGTTCTATGCAGGCTATGAAGTTGATCCTGAGGCTATTCTTTCTAAAACTTTTGAGGAAGTAGAAGGGTATGACGAAATGGTAATTGTAAAAAATATTCGAGTTGAGTCACACTGCGAACATCATATGGTGCCTATTTTAGGAATGGGACACATCGGATATATTCCTAATAAGAGAGTTGTTGGAATTAGCAAATTAGCCAGAATAATTGATGTGTATGGAAAAAGACTGCAAACTCAAGAAACCATGACGGCTCAAATAGCAGACACAATAAATAAAGTTCTTCAGCCAAAAGGAGTAGGTGTAATTATTGATGCTGCTCATCAATGTATGACTACAAGAGGAATTCATAAAACAGAAACTAGTACTGTTACTAGCAGAATGCTAGGTGATTTTAGAGAGCCTGCCACAAGAACGGAGTTTCTAAATCTTATTCGTTCTGATTAAACTTATTCTTTGAATAATATTTCTTTTTTAAAGCCCTTTATAATTGCAACAGAGTCAGAAATTAGAAAAGAAATTCTTTCTAATGCTGGTCTAGAGTGCACGTACGTTTCATCAAATATTGACGAGGAAAAAATAAAAAAGAATTTTAAATTTACCAATTTCTACGATCTTGCTATTGAATTAGCTTCTAAAAAGTCATTGGAAATTTCAAATAAATATAAAGATACTTATGTTTTGGGCGTGGATCAAATATGTGAATTTCAAAATAAAGTTCTTAACAAACCAGGAAATTTAGAAAACTGCAAAAAAACATTATCAAAATTATCTGGAAATACTCACCAACAAAATTGTGGTATGGCGATTTCTTATAATAATGAAATTATTTGGACTTCGTTTGATGTTGCTAAATTAACTATGAAAGTTTTATCAGAAAAAGAAATAGAAAATTATATAAAAAAAGACAAACCTTTTAAAAGTTGTGGAGCTTATAAGTATGAACTCAATGGCAAAGACTTATTTACGGAAGTAAAAGGATCAATTTTTACTATTCAGGGACTAGATATAGAGTCCCTTATTTTTTATTTAAGACAAAACAATTTCATTTGAGATTTTATAAAAAAATAAGTACTGTTTACATATGAAAAATTTCCAAGACAAGGTTGCAGTTATAACTGGGTCTGGTTCTGGCATGGGAAGAGAATTAGCTATCGAGCTTGCTCAGGCTGGAGCAAATATTGCATTAGTTGAGTGGAATGAAGATACGCTTAATGAAACAGCTGAACTTTTGAAAGCTTATAACATTGGAGTTTCTAAACACATTATCGATGTTAGCGACAAAGAAGCAGTTTTCGCTTTACCTGAAAAAGTAATTGAAGAACACGGCGCCATAGATATGATTTTTAATAATGCTGGAGTCGCTTTAGCTTCCACAGTAGAAAATTCCACAGATGAAGATTGGGACTGGGGACTTGGAATTTTATTACATGGAGTAATTAATGGAACAAGAGCTTTTTTGCCTTATCTAAAAGAAAGACCTGAAGCAGCAATTGTAAATACTTCATCAATCTTTGGACTTCTCAGTGTGCCAACTCAATCTATATATCATGTGGGTAAATATGGAGTAAGAGCATTTACAGAAAGTCTTGCGCTGGAGATGAAAATGGAAAACTCTCCTGTTGAAGTATATTCAGTTCATCCCGGGCATATAGGAACTAATATAGCCAATATAGCTGCAGAAAAAGGGAAGATGGAATTCAATGCAGAAGAAATGGAAAAAAGACCTAATATTTTTGGTCCAAAAGCTAAATCTATTGAGGAAGTTGGACAACTTTTTAAAAGTAATGCACCGGTCAATGCTAATACTGCTGCAAAATATATTCTCAATAATATCAAAAAGAAAAATAAAAGAATCTTAGTCGGAGCTGATGCTAGATGGTACGATCGAATTCAAAGATTATTTCCGAAAAAATATATTTACTTTTTACCTTTTGTTTCGCTAATAAGAGGGTGGTTTCCTAAAGACAAACCTTTAGATAGATAGTTTATAAATCAATATCTTTGTAATCAGAGATAGATATTTTATCTTTAGTAATTTTTATATCTTCTTTTGGGTCAAGAATCTCTTCATTGAAACGATAAATAAGATCATATTTTCCATTAATACTTTCTTCAAAATAAATAGTTCTTTTCTCTTCAGTTTCAGAAAGCTTTGTTTCATAATTTTTTAGGTCTTTTTTATTTATCTTTGATTTAATAAAACTTGGGCTTACCACACCGCAAGATCCGTTGTTTCCTCCAAATCCTTTAGCATTTAAATAGATAGCATCTACTCTTTCTTTATCGATTTCTTTTGTGCTTAGGCAAAAATCTAAATTATCTGATAAAACATCATCTGCCAGCTTTTTTGTTGTGTTTATTCCAGGAATCAAACCATGATTCCAAATTCCTATGGCTGTTATTAATTCGTCTCCAGCTGCAGGACCCATTGTATGACCTAGCATGCCTTTAAGGGCCGTTATATTCCAATTTTTTATTTCAAACCCTTCAGCAACTCTATTTAAAACATCAGATTCAGTACTTCGATTTTGAAAGGTGCCCGTTCCATGAGCAATAACAACACTGTCTTGGATAGAACAACCTAATTTCAATGTATTGGAAAGAGATTGAGCCATTGTTAAATAATTACCAATACCAGGAGAACTAATTGATTTTTTGAACCCATCTGCATTAATTGCCACATCTGTAAACCCGCCAAATATCTTAAGACCATTTGTTATAGCAAATTCTAAAGTAGTGACAGCTACAAATTGAGCAGCTTCTCCTAGAATCATTCCGGCATTATCCCCAAATGGTCGACAAGCATTTTTATGATCTACTTTTATAGAATTTTCATCATCGTTTCTAATCTGCATTTCTAAAATCTTTTTGTCATCAGCTATGCCTGTTGTGGCTAAAAATCCATCTGTTATTTCGGGATTAATAGGTGCCTCTGCAGATCCTACGATTGAAAAATCTAGTTCATTGTTTTTTATTCCTTTTAGAGCCAAATCCAAGTTATAAAGAAAAGTTGCACAAGCGCCGGCTACAGTTCCAGTCTTCCCTAAAGAACCTAACACATATGCATTTATGAAATCTGCAGACATACCGATCAAAGACATTGATAAATGTTTGGAGCTGGCTCTTTTACCAATTTTCCTTGATTGTAAAAGTCCTCCCATTCCTTCATAGTCAAGTTGTCCTATTGCAGGACCAGAAAATACACCTATTTTTTTTGGATCTAATAATGGTTTGAGTTCATTGTCCCAATCCTTACCAAGATTCTTCAGACAATCAGTTACTCCAAAAATAGTCATTTGAATTCCTTTTGGATGCTGTCTCGAGTTATACATCTTTGAAAGATCAATTCCTTCAGGAAGTTGTCCTGCTGCATTAACATTCATGACATCTTTCATAAGCAATTCAGGATCAAAAAGATCTGAATTGATTTTTCTAACTAAAGTTTTTTTTAAAATATCTCTTTCTGATGAAATTTTAGAATTTGTTAGTGCATTTAAGTCTTTTAATAATGATTTTTTAGACTGGGTATCAAGACTATCCAAAATAAGACGTTTATAAGAAAAATCAAAAGATGATCTTCCAGCTGAGTTTATTCCCCCAACACTACATATCACAGGAAATCTCTTAAAATCTTGCATGTAATTTTTTTTTAAATTAACTTATAAGTCTAATATTACATTATTTAAAGGAGGGGGCATGCATCCAGGAATAAATGGACCTAAATTAAAAGATAAACCAGCTATTATCATGGCGGGCAGTGGAGACATAATAACTCACCAAGAGTTGAATGAATTATCAAATCAAGGCGCTCAATTATTTAGATCTTTAGGCTTGAAGCCTGGAGATAGCATGGCTTTTATGATTGAAAATCATAAATTTTTTTTCCCAATAGCATTCGCTGCTTATCGAAGTGGACTTAAGTATACAGCTATAAGTTGGAGGCTACAGGCAAGCGAAGTCGAATATATTGTAAAAGATTGTGGTGCAAAAGTTTTTATTACAAGTAAATTTCTTGAAGAATCTGCTAAGTCTTTAGTTAATTCTTTAGAAGGAGTTCATAAATTCATGCTTGATGGAATAACGGATGACTTTAAATCCTATGAAAAAGAGATAAACAACATGCCATTAACTTCTATAGAAGATGAGTGTCAAGGAGCAGCAATGTTATATTCGTCTGGAACAACTGGAAAGCCTAAAGGCGTCAGCCGCGAAGTAAATTTAAGTCCTCTACCATATAAAGCAGAAGAAGATGATTTGGGTTTAACTCGAGTAGTACAAGGATTGTATTCCGCTGATGAAGATTCTGTTTATTTATCGCCAGCTCCTCTTTACCACTCCGCACCAATGGGCTTCAACACAGGATTTCTAGCTTTAGGCGCAACTAGTATTATTTTAGAGAAATTTGATCCTGAAGCTGCACTGGCGGCTATTGAAAAATATAAAATAACTCATAGCCAATGGGTTCCAACAATGTTCATAAGATTTTTAAAGAGTGAACCTGAAATCTTAACTAAGTACGATTTATCATCACATCGAATAGCTATTCATGCCGCAGCACCATGCCCAGTAGAAATTAAAGAAAAAATGATAGATTGGTGGGGACCTATTATTCATGAATACTATGCAGGTACAGAATTTAATGGATTTGTGGCATGTAATTCTGAACAGTGGCTCTCTCATAAAGGAACAGTTGGCCAGTCTTTATTAGGTCCAATACACATTTTAGATGATGATCAAAATGAATTACCTGTTGGAGATGAAGGAACAATTTATTTTGAAGGTCCTACAGCCAATGGTTTTTCTTACCATAACGATAAAGAAAAAACTAAAGGAGCCACTTCGAAACAAGGTTATACAACATTAGGAGATATCGGATACTTAGACGAAGAAGGTTTCCTATATTTAACTGACAGGAAGGCTTTTATGATTATTTCTGGAGGAGTTAACATTTATCCCAAAGAAACAGAAGATACATTAATTATGCATCCTAAAGTTGCCGATGTTGCAGTATTTGGAGTTCCAAATGAAGAAATGGGTGAAGAGGTCAAAGCAGTAGTTCAACCTGAAGATCTTAGTCTTTCAGGAGAAGATTTAGAAGCTGAACTTATGGCATATTGTCGAGAACATATTTCTCATGTGAAGTGTCCAAAATCAATAGATTTTAGAGAGGAGCTACCTAGACATCCAACTGGAAAGCTTTATAAAAGACTTTTAAAAGACGAGTATTGGAATATTTAATCAAAACCCAATTGATTCTCACAGCTTTCTAAAGTTTGCATAATTAAGGTATTAATGGTCATTGGTCCAACACCACCTGGAACAGGAGTATATGCGGATGATCTAGAAATAACACCTTCAAGATCGATATCGCCACACATCTGAGGATGATAGCCTGCATCAACAACAACCGAGCCATCTTTAATCCACTCTGATTTAATGAATTTAGGAATTCCTACTGCTCCAACCACAATATCTGCTTTAGATATTATTGAAGGTAAATCTTCTGTTTTTGAGTGACAAATTGTTACAGTTGAATTTGCATTCAGAAGCATCATTGCCATTGGTTTACCCAAAATGGGACTTCTACCAACAACAACAGCATGCTTACCACTTAATGGTATCTTGTAATGATCGAGGAGTCTCATAATTCCATAAGGTGTACATGAACCATAAGCTTTTTCTAACATTGTCATCTTGCCAAATCCTAAGCTAGTTACACCATCAACATCTTTGTTTATTTTAATTGCATCAAAACATAATCGTTCATTGATCTGAGAGGGAGTTGGATGTTGAAGAAGAATTCCCGATACTTCTTCGTTATCATTCAAATTTTGAATTGTCTTTAACAAGTCATCAGTAGAAGTTGTTTGAGGTAATTCAACCTTCATCGATTTCATACCAATTCTTTCGCAGGCATTTCCTTTCATTTTTACATAAGTTTCAGATGCTGGATCATTGCCTACTAAAATTGTTGCCAAAATAGGAATGATGCCAGATTTATTCTTTATCAAAGAAACTCTTTTTTTAAAATCTTCTTCAGCCTGAAAGGCTAATTCCTTACCGTTTAGTATTATTGTCATTTATTTTGATATGATACCACCGCTTTATTATTAGAATACACTATCGGAGTGTAGCGCAGCCTGGTAGCGCGCCTGCTTTGGGAGCAGGATGTCGGGGGTTCGAATCCCTCCACTCCGACCATTTCTTTTAATTCATTATATTCATTGATAGAATGGCTTTGAGTAATCAAGGGGGGAGATTATCAATCTCTCGGTTGCTCATTAGGACGAGCATTTCGTTTTTTAAAATGTCACGGGCAGGATGTCTGGCCGAGAGACCAGTAAAAGTTTATAAGAACACTGCCCATTTTTTATATAGAATACACAATTACAGCTCCTGGTAGCTCAGCTGGATAGAGCATCTGCCTTCTAAGCAGAGGGTCGCAGGTTCGAATCCTGCCCAGGAGGCCATTAATGGTGGGCGTAGCTCAGTTGGTAGAGCACTGGTTTGTGGTACCGGTTGTCGTGGGTTCAAGCCCCATCGTCCACCCCATTAAAGGAAATTAATATGTTCGGAATTAATAAAAAGAAAACTGAAAATAAATTATCTCTCAAATTAGAAAGCGCATCTCTGCAAGAACAATTTAATAAAAAAATTGAAGAACAACAAAGAAATTCAAATCTAAAAGGATATCGTAAAGGAAAAGCTCCTAAAGATATTATCGAGCAATATTATGGAGATCAAATTACCTCTCAAATTATCTATGAAAGTATGGCTAACATTTTTTATAAGAAAGTTTCTGAAGATAAGATATCTGTAGTTGGACAACCTTCTCTAAATCCATTATCCATGGATATAAAAAAAGATATTAAATTTGAGGCAATTTTCGAAGTTTATCCTGAATTTACTTTAAAAAAATTTGGCTCTATTAAGTACAAAAAACCAACTGCATTATTGAAAGATGAAGATTTAGACAAATCTATTTTACAAATGCAGAAAAGATTTGGAAATTTAGAAAAAGTAAATGAACCTGCAAGCGATGGAAAATACACAAAAATAGATTTTGAGGGATATATCAACGATGAATTATTTGAAGGCGGAGCAGCTAAAGATTATCTTATAGAAATTGGTTCTAACAATATGATCCCTGGTTTCGAGGAAGGACTAGAAGGTTTAAAGGAAGGTGAAGAAAAAGAGATAAATATAAGTTTTCCTGAGGATTATCATGTAGATGATTTAAAAGGTAAACCTGTTAAATTTAAAATTAAGGTAAATGAGGTTTTAGAAACTTCTTTACCACAACTAAATAAAGATTTTTTTACAAAAATAGGAATTGACGTTGAAACTACTGAGGAATTCAGAGAGGACCTTAAACAGAAACTACAGAAAGATTTAGAAGTTACTTTAAAAAGAAAAGAAAAAGAAAGATTATTCGATTCTTTAGAAAAGTTAAATCCTATTGAAATCCCTTCAGCAATGGTTTTGGCGGAATCTGAAAATCTAAGAAAAGCTGCGGCCCAACAGATGGGAATGGATATTTCAAAAATTTCTGAGGAAGAATTACCACTAAGTAATTTTTCTGAAAACGCAACTAAACGAGTAAGGTTGGGCGTTATTCTTAATAAAATCATAGAAGATAATGACTTTAAAGCTGATGAAGATCTAGTAAAAGAATTAATTGAAGAAAGATCTTCCGGCTTTAAAGATCCTGAGCAATATAAAAATTGGATTTTTGGTAATGAAGAACAACTTAAAAATATTGAGTCTTTAGCACTTGAAGAGCAGGTTACAGATCTTTTAATTAGTCAATCAAAGTCTGAAGAAGAGAGTCTTAGTTTTGAAGAAGTGATGACAATGAGTTAAATTAGAGGTATGGAAACTTCAATATACAGCCAGTTAGTGCCGATGGTAGTTGAACAGACTCCAAGAGGAGAAAGGGCTTTTGATATTTACTCCAGACTTTTAAAAGAAAGAGTAATTTTTATAACTGGCGCTGTTGAAGATCATATGGCTAATCTTATTGTTGCCCAGCTTTTATTTTTAGAGGCTGATAATCCTGATAAAGATATTAATCTTTATATAAATTCGCCAGGTGGGTCTGTTACAGCCGGGATGTCTATTTATGATACTATGTCATACATAAAGCCTGATATAAGCACACTATGTATTGGGCAAGCTTCTAGTATGGGTGCAGTATTATTAGCTGGTGGTACTAAAGGCAAAAGGTTTGCATTGCCTAATTCAAGAATAATGATTCATCAACCTTTAGGTGGTTTTCAAGGTCAAGCAAGTGATATAGAAATTCATGCTAAAGAAGTTTTAAAAATTAGAACTAAACTAAATGAAGTTTTGTCTAAACATTCTGGTCAAAAAATTGAAACAATCGAGCAGGACACAGAAAGAGATAATTTTATGTCAGGTGAAGAAGCCTGTGATTATGGTTTAATTGATAAAGTTATTTCAAAAAGAGACAAATAATGAGTGACGAAATAGAAACTAAAGACAAACAGCTTTTCTGTTCTTTTTGTGGAAAAAACCAATCAGAAGTTAAAAAGCTAATTGCTGGACCTTCAGTTTACATCTGTGATGAATGTGTTTCATTATGTAATGACATTATCAAAGAAGATCTTTCTGAAAAAGAAAGTGAAGAGACAGAAAAGAAACTTCCTATACCTTCTGAGATTAAGTCTACTTTGGACGAATATGTAATTGGACAAGAGCAAGCTAAAAAAATACTATCCGTCGCTGTATATAATCACTATAAAAGACTAAAAGATTCTAATAAAAACGACGAGGTAGAGTTAAGCAAAAGTAATATTTTACTTTTAGGGCCTACTGGAAGTGGAAAAACTTTATTAGCTCAAACTTTAGCTAGACTGCTTGACGTGCCTTTTACAATTGCTGACGCAACTACACTAACTGAAGCCGGATATGTTGGTGAAGATGTTGAGAACATTATTCAAAAACTTCTACAAAATTGTGATTATGACGTCGAAAAAGCTCAACTAGGAATTGTATACGTTGATGAAATTGATAAAATTGCAAGAAAATCTGACAATCCTTCTATAACTAGGGACGTTTCGGGAGAGGGAGTTCAACAAGCATTGCTTAAGTTAATAGAAGGAACAACAGCATCTGTACCTCCTCAAGGTGGAAGAAAACATCCTCAACAAGAATTCCTTCAGGTGGACACTTCCAATATTCTCTTCATATGCGGGGGAGCTTTTTCTGGTTTAGATGAAATTATTAGAAGCAGATCTGAAGAAAAAGGTATGGGCTTCGAAGCATCTGTAGTCAAAAAATTAGAAACAAAAAATATCGCTGAAACAATAAAAAAAGTTAAACCTGAAGATTTGATTAAGTATGGTTTGATACCAGAGTTTATTGGACGTTTGCCAGTTACTGCGTCTCTTGATGAATTAGATGAAGATGCACTTGTTACTATTTTAACAACGCCTAAAAACTCATTAGTTAAACAGTTTAAGAAACTATTTGAAATGGAATCGGTAGAATTAGATTTTAGAGATGAAGCCCTTATCGAGATCGCTAAAAAAGCCATTGACATGAAAACAGGTGCAAGAGGTCTTAGATCTATACTAGAAAACGTGCTCTTAGACTCCATGTATGATGTTCCTTCACAAACTGATTTAGAAAAGATTGTTGTTGAAGCATCTTCTATTAAAGAAGAATCAAAACCTTTGATGGTTTATAGAACAGATATTAATAAGAAAGAATCTAACTAAGACTTGAAATTTTTATTTTTGGCCTTAACTAGGCTTTAGAGGTTAATTATGATTTTGCCGTTAGTACCATTAAGAGACGTTGTTATTTTTCCCGGAGTTGTAACTCCTCTTTTCGTTGGCAGAGATAAATCAATCAATGCCTTGCAAAGAGCAATGTCAGATGACAAATCTGTAATGTTGGTCGCACAAAAAGATCCAAACAAGGAAGATCCTAGTTTAAAAGATCTTTATTCTATTGGTACGGTTTCTACAATTTTGCAATTGATCAAATTACCAGATGGTACATACAAAGTCCTCGTTGAGGGAATTAAAAGGGCCTCTATTATTAGTTCAAAAAACAAAAAAGAATATACAGAGTCAGAAGTAGATGTCATGGAAAACTCTGAAATGGATTCAGATTTACAGAGAAGCTATTTAAATACTTTGCAATCGCAATTTAAAGATCTATCAAAAACTTCCGCAAAAATTAGACCAGAAATAATAAGTCAAGTTAGATCTATTGAAAGATTAGAAAAACTTATCGATACTCTCGTTGGCCATTTATCTTTATCAATTGATGATAGGCAAAAGCTTCTGGAAGAATCTAACTTAGAAGAACGCTCAAAACTCTTGGTTAATTTATTAGAGAATCAATTAGATCTTACTCAAATGGAAAAGAAAATTAGAGATAGAGTTAAAAAGCAAATGGAAAAAAGTCAAAAAGAATACTATCTCAGTGAACAAATGAAAGCTCTTAAAAAAGAAATGGGCGAAGGTGATGATTCAGACGACGAAGTTGAGATTCTTGAGAAAAAAATAGCTGATTCGGGTATGACAAAGGAAGCACTTGAAAAGGTTAATGCGGAATTGAATAAATTTAAAATGATGCCACCGATGTCAGCAGAAGCGTCTGTTGTTCGAGGTTACATAGATTGGATGGTCAGCATTCCGTGGAAAAAGAAATCTAAGGTGCAAAAAAATATTCAAAAGGCAAGTGAAGTGCTTGAAAAAGATCACCATGGCCTAGAGGAAGTTAAAGAAAGAATATTAGAATTTTTAGCGGTTCAAAAAAGAGTAACTAAAATCAAAGGCCCTGTCTTATGTCTAGTCGGACCTCCAGGCGTTGGAAAAACATCATTAGGAGAATCTATAGCTAAGGCAACAGGTAGAGAATTTACTAGGGTTTCTTTAGGTGGAGTTAGAGATGAAGCTGAAATTAGAGGCCACAGAAGAACTTATATTGGTTCTATGCCAGGAAAGATTTTACAAAAAATGTCAAAAATAGGAGTAAAAAATCCACTTTTTCTGCTTGATGAAATAGACAAGCTTGGAGCTGATTACAGAGGCGATCCGTCGTCAGCTTTATTAGAGGTTTTAGATCCTGAACAAAATCACACATTCAACGACCACTTTTTAGAGGTTGATTATGATTTATCAGATGTTATGTTTGTTTGCACTGCGAATTCTTTAGATATACCTGGTCCTCTTTTAGATAGGATGGAAATAATTAGACTCCCTGGGTATACGGAGGATGAGAAATTAAGTATTGCAAAAAATTATTTAGTCCCTAAGCAATTAAAAAATAACGGCCTTAAGGAAACAGAAATAAAGTTTGAAGATTCAGGTCTGCTGGATGCAATTAGATATTTTACTAGAGAAGCCGGAGTAAGAGCTTTAGAAAGAGAAATTGCAAAGATTTGTAGAAAGACAATAAAAAAAATAGCCGACTTAAAAAAGAAATCACTACAAAAAGTTTCTTCAAAAAACATTGAAGATTATCTTGGTGTTAAAAAATTTGATTTTGGAGAGGCCAAAGAAAAAGACAGGATTGGGCAGGTAACAGGCCTAGCATGGACTCAAGTCGGTGGTGAGCTTTTAACAATTGAAGCTGCAACTTTTAAAGGAAAAGGAAGAATTATAAAAACTGGTAGATTGGGTGATGTGATGCAAGAATCTATACAAGCAGCAGTTTCTGTAATTAGATCTAGATCAGAAGGATTAGGAATTAATCCTGAATTTTCTGATTTAAATGACATACATATACACGTCCCTGAAGGAGCAACTCCTAAAGATGGACCCAGCGCAGGGGCAGCGATGACAACCGCAGTAGCCTCCGTTCTTTCTAACATTCCAGTTAGAGCAGATGTTGCTATGACAGGGGAGATAACCCTTAGAGGCGAAGTTTTAAAAATTGGTGGATTAAAAGAAAAACTTTTGGCAGCAAGAAGAGGTGGAATAAAAACAGTTTTAATTCCTGAAGACAATTTAGGCGACCTTCGTGAAATTCCAGATAAGATAACGAAAAACTTAGATATCAAACCGGTTCGTTGGATTGACGAGGTTTTTAAAATTGTTTTAACGGAAGTTCCTAAACCTTGGTCCGAAGATAAAGGTAAGGATTCAAAGTCAATTAAGAAAACTAAAAATACTAAAAATAAGCTTGAAACCCATTAGTAATAATGGTTATAGGCATAAATTTTTCTTTGCAATCACTTAAAGTTCATATATAAAGGTAACTAAGTTTTTACATTTTATGTAATATTATTTAAATTTTTTTTGGAGAGAGATAGTGAATAAAGCAGATTTAATTGATTCAGTAGCAGATTCAACTGACATGTCTAAAGCAGAAGCTGGAAGAGCTTTGGATGCAGTTCTTGATGGAATATCAGGAGCTTTAAGTAATGGTGACCAAGTTGCATTGGTTGGTTTTGGTACTTTTTTAGTTCGTGAGAGAGCTGCAAGAATGGGAAGAAATCCTCAAACAGGAGCTTCAATTCAAATAGCTGCATCTAAGGGTGTTGGCTTTAAACCAGGTAAAGCTCTTAAAGAAAGTTTATAAATCTGTTTAAATTTAAAAACGCGTCTTTATGGCGCGTTTTTTTTAAAAAATATGTCAGCATTATCAAGCATAAGAAACGGCCTTACTTCTTCAGGATCCTCAATAATAGTTGGAATTATAATTTTTGGATTAGTCGCTACTTTTGGAGGATTTTTGGGAGAGGGTAGTGTTCTTTCTAATAATAGTATTCTTTCAGTAAATGGAAAATCGATTACTCCAGGCGAATTTTCTTTAGAATACGGAAGAATTTCTGATCAGTTATCAGGTAGTGATCAAGATTTATCAGATGAAATTATTGAAGACATAACTAGAGACAGTATTGTGTTCAAAGAACTTTATGCCCAATCTGCCATTGAAGCTGGTTTGAACATAGATGATAAAAAGTTAAATTCTTTAATTGTTAATGATCCTTCCTTCTATACAAATGAATCTTTCGATATAGAACTATTTAAAGGTTTTCTTTCCAGACTTGGGATGACTCCTGATTCATTTAAGGAATATATAAAGTCTAGATATCTTGCTTCAGACCTTCAGAATTTATTAAATAAAGAAATAAATTTAAGCAATGATTTAGTAAGAAATTTTATAGAAGCTAATAACCAAACCAGAGATATTTCTTTTCTAAGAATGATTCTTGCCGAAGAAGCATCAAGAGAAATAATAAGTGAGAAAGAAATCTCTGAATATTATGATAAAAATAAATTTTTATATATTTCTCCTTTGAATATATCGTATAGGTTTTTAAATCTAAATCGGGATGCTTTTAATAAATCATTATCTATTTCAGAAGAAGAAATTACTGAAGAAATAGAAGCAATTAAGATTAATTTTCTTCCTCAAAAAAAGGTTAATCATATAGAAATCTCATATGATGAAAACAATAAAGAGGATAAATTAAATGAAATCAACGACCTTTTAAATGATTTAAATAATAACAAATTGAGTTTTGAAGATGCAGTAAGAGATTTTTCTACAGACTTGAGTACTAAAAATAATAACGGCGATCTAGGATACACAGATGGAACAATTTTTCCTGATGAATTTGAAGAAGTTCTAAGTAAAATTAAAATAAATCAATTATCTGAAATTATTGATTTAACGACTTCATTTCATATTATTAAATATACTGAACAAACAAGCTCAAATTTTACAAGAGAAGATATAATTGAAAGAATAACTTTTGCAAAAGCTTCAGAAAAACTTGAGGAAGCCCTTAACTACGTAGATGAAAACATATTTATTTCAGATCTAGAATCTATTTCAGATAATTTGAATCTTAAGATAGAAAACATCAATTCTGAAGAAGAAAATATTTTTGTATCAAAGTTCAATGATATTGATATAGATGAAATAGAAGAAGGTGGTTTGTATGGGCCATTTCAAGAAGAAGATGGGTATTTAGTTATTGCAATAGATAAAGTTGAGGAACAACGCTACAAACCCTTTGAGGAGGTTAATGGTCAAATTGAAGAAGAGCTAAAACTATTAAAAGCTTCAAAAAAAACAGATCTTATGATTGAGTCATCAATAGAGAATCTTAAAAGTAATACTGGAAAAATTACAAAATATTCAGAAATTAAAAGGGATAATTTTTTGTTGCCTTTAAAAGTTACAAGAAAGCTTTTTTCTTTTGAAACTAAAGAAAACGATATTTTTTCTTTGATTTTAGATAATGGCGATGCTTACGTGGTAAAGCTTGATAAAGTAAATGATAACAAGGGAGTGATATCTACAAAGGATTTAAACGAGGGAAAGAATTATTTATCATCCGTTTATAAAGAAATTATAAAGCAGTCTTTTACTACAAAGTTGAGAGAAAGCTCAACTGTTAATTAACTTCACTTAGATCTCCCATCGCAGTGATGTTGAAACCAGCATCCACATAAAGAATTTCACCTGTTATACCACTAGCTAAGTCAGAACACAAAAAAGCTGCTGCATTACCAACTTCAGAAGTAGAGATATTTCTTTTCAAAGGAGCTCTTTCTGCATTATAAGACAACATTTTCTTGAAACTTTTAACGCCGGAGGCAGCCAGTGTTTTTACCGGCCCAGCTGAAATTGCGTTAACTCTAATACCTTTTTGACCCAAGCTATTAGCTAAATATCTTGTAGTTGATTCGAGGGCAGCTTTCGCCACACCCATGACATTGTAATTCGGCAATGTTCTTTCAGCACCAAGATAAGATAAAGTTAATAAAGACGCATTTCGGCCTTCCATTAAAGGCCTGCCTGCTTTAGCTAAAGCTGTAAAACTGTAAACACTTACATCATGAGCTATTTTGAAACCTTCTCTAGTCGCAGCCTCAATAAAATCTCCATCTAATTCATTAGAAGGAGCAAAACCAACCGCATGAACGATACCATCTAAATATGTCCATTTATCTTTTATGACTTCCATCATGTTTGATATAGATTCATCACTGGATACATCACATTCTATGTAAGTTTTACAATTCCAATCATCTCCAAGTTTCATAACTTTATCTTTCAATCGTTCAGATTGATAAGAAAGAATTAGTTCGGCACCTTGTTTATGCATGGCTTCGGCTATACCAGACGCAATAGAAAATTTATTTGCTACGCCAACTATTAATATTTTTTTTCCTTCTAAGAAGCCCATATCTAATTTTAGCATGATAAAATTCTCAATATTTCCTTTGTTATGCCTCTAAATAAGTATTTATTTTTAAAACTATTATTTTTTATCAATGCATCTTTTATCTTTACTCAAGATTTTAAAGAGGAAGTAATTGTTACCGGATCATTAAACTCAAAATTAGAAGTAACTAACTCAGTATTAGAATTTAGCGAATTAGATTTAAAAAAAAGTGGGGTCTTTAGGATAGAGGATTTTTTAAATGAACTTCCTATTATTGATCCTTCTAATTCATCTTTGCAATCAAACAACTCTATAGGCATATCAACAATAAGCATCAGAGGGCTAGGAAGTGATAGATCTCTAATCTTAGTTGATGGCACGCGAATAGCACCTGGCACTTCTTTTAATGGAAAAAATGAGCAAGATTTAAATGATATTCCTTTAGAGCTCATAAAAAAAGTTGAGGTACTAACAGGAGGTAAGACAACTATCTATGGATCGGATGCCATTGGAGGCGTTGTAAATTTCATCTTAGATGACAGTTTTTCTGGAACTAAACTCTCAATGCACCAAGGCGGTTATCAACATAGAAATAATAATACTGCCATTCGTAAATTAATTTCATCTCAAGGCTTGAATAATCCAGAAGAAAATAAGTTCGATGGAGGAAATTCTTCCTATTCTTTTACTTCTGGAAATAAGACTGAATTTTCTAATATTATTTTTCATGCATCTTATAAAAGAAACTCAGACATTAAATGGGGAGATAGAGATATAGGTAGCTGCAGATGGAAAAATGGAAACTCTGTTTGTTCCTTAAGCAGCTCGACATATGCAACTAGGTTTTTGCCATTATCTGTTCATGGAAGTGGTGGTTATATATCAGACAGTGGATTTAATTCATCTTCTCAGAAATACAATTTTGGACCAGATAATTTCTTACAAAGACCTGAAAAAAAAATAGATGTAGCACTATTATTTAAATATAAAATTAACGAAGAACATAACCTCAAAATAAACTTTTTCAATACTTCTAAAACCAGTTTAGCTCAAATTGGAGCGCCTTTAATTTCAGGTAAAATCTTAGAAATACCTTGTACCAATCCTTATTTTGTTCAATCTTCTACGTTAACGTGTGGCGCCTCTAACAACTCAGTGACAGCGACTATTTTTAGAAGATTCACCGAAGCAAATGTTTATAGAACTCAAGAGTTTAAAAATAAGTCATTCAAGACCAATATTAAGTTTGATGGAAACATAATTAAAGATACTTCGTACAGCCTAGTTATTCAAAATAATCACAAATCATTAGATTATAAATATCTCAACGATTTATCCTTATCAAAAATAAAAAATGCTCTTAACATAAGCTCTTCAGGTGAGTGTTTGGTTGGAGGAAATTGCAAGCCATTAAACATCTTTACAAATAGTAAAATTTTACAAAATAATATTTCTGAAGGAATAACTAAAGATGCCTTTGAATATATAAGAAAGGATTTAAACCTAATCGGAGAGCAATCTGATAATTTAATAAATCTTTCACTTTTTAAAAACTTTTCATACAAAAATAATTCAATTAAAAATATTAAAGTTGCATCTGGTTTTGAACGAAGAGAACTAAAATCAATAAAAACTCCTATTTCTAACTTTTCGGATGGAGTAGGGCAACAATATTTTCATTCGCAACATCACATAACCAATCAGGTGAACCAAATTTTTGTTCAAGCCGAATTTGAATTTGTAAATAATTTTGATCTTATTACAAGTTTTAGGAACTCAAATTATTCATTTGTTAATGATGACCTTACTTATGATATGGGATTTAAATTTCCTTTTAATGATTCTTTTAGTATTAAAGGCTCGCACCAAAAATCATCCAGAGCACCAAATTTCCATGAGTTATTTGTAGATGAAAAAAGACTAAGACTCCTAATCAGGCGAGATCCTTGTAATGGAAGCAATCCTACATATACTCTAGCTCAATGCCAGCTTTTAGGTTTGGATTCATCTTTGTATGGAAGTGTAAGAAACGAAGCTCAGCTTTTTATCAAAGATAAAGGCAATATCGATCTTAAATCTGAAGAAGCTTTTTCTAACTCATTATCTCTTGAATATCGAGACAAACAATTTAACTCTGAAATTACCTTCTATGAAATAAAGATGTCCAATCAGATATCTCAAATTGAATTCGATTCAATTTTAACCCGTTGTGTAGATAGTCTTGATGCTTCAAGCGAGTGGTGCGGATACATCAATCGCGCCTTGGATGGAACTTTTTCCTCCAGTGGAGGTTTTATCTCTTCTCCTTTTTATAATATTTCATCTTTCAAGACCGAAGGCGTAGATTTTAAAATTAATTTTTCAATAGATTCAAGATTTGGGGAAATAGAAATTAATAACTTCATTAATATTTTATTGAAAAAGACTTATCAAGAGTCACTTAAAGAAGAGGAAAGAAATTGTAAGGGATTTTATTTGTTAGGTAATAGCGATGGTCTTTGTTATCAGCCTTCACCAAAATTTCAAAATGTTTTAAATATATCTATAAAAAGACCTACCTTTGGATATGACAGTGAATATAACTTAAATTATAGATATATCGATTCCGTAAAAGGTTACCTTTATCAAAATACTTCTAACAATATTTCATTTAAGGAAATGGAATATTTTGATTTAAATTTAAATTTGTCTCTTGAAGATGATTTAGATATATATTTAGGAATAAATAATCTTTTGGATAGCGATCCGCCCATAAACGGAGATATAGGATATGTTCCTGGAAACGCTAATACCTTTCCATCTTTTTATGATCCTTTAGGAAGATACTTATTTTTAAAATTTTCCAAAAAAATTAACTAAAATGAACTTACTTGTTATTGACATTGGCGGCACAAATATTCGTTATTTAGAGATATTTAGAGGCAAGAAGAATAAAATAATAAAAGAAAAAATTTCATCGACATCGATATTTCTTAATTTACTAAATGAGGTTATATCCAATTGTCTTAATCCAATTGATAATTTAGTTATTTCCGCTGCCGGTCCTAAAAGTAATAATTCAATTAAAATGACGAATCAAAAATTTAAGATTGATTCACAAATAATAAAAAAAAAGTTTAATCTTAAAAACTGTTTTCTTTTAAATGATTTAGAAGCTGCAGGCTATATCTTGCATAAAATATCTAGGGATAATAAAAAAATAATTAAAAAAGGAAAAAAAACTAATTCAGCCCAAATTTTAATTACACCAGGAACGGGCTTAGGTTTATCCTTTGTAATTGATAATAAGATTGTAATACCTTCTGAAATAGGAAATTCAAAAATTTTAATCTCTGACATAATAAACAAGAATAAAAAATTTAGTTATTCAAATTTTTTAAAAATAGAAGATTTTCTTTCTGGTCCTGGATTATCAAAAATTTACAAAAGTTTCTATAAAAAAGATATTTCTTCAAGTGAAGTGGTTTCGCAAGGCTTGAATAATAATCCTAAGGCGTTAAAAGCCATTAAAGTTTTTTTAGAAATATTAGCTAAATTTTTAGCAGAAATTTCTCTTGTTTACGTCCCAGGGAACGGTATATTTTTATCAGGTAGTCTTTTGAGATCATTAAAAAACTTTATTGACAATAATAAGTTTGAGGATATTTTTTTAAAACAAGTTAACAAAACTCACAGAAAACTACTTGAATCAATTGAAATAAATTTTATTGATAAAGAACATCTTTCTATTCATGGATGTATTGAATATTTTAATTTAACTCAGAAAGATTTAGGTTAAGTACTTCTCCCGGATAAATTAAACCTGCATCTTCGATTTCATTCCACTTTAAAATCCAGTCTTTATCTATTCCAAATTTAATGGCAATTTTACTAATAGTGTCTCCATTTTTAACTGGATATGAAATATCATTAAAATTTGCCTTTACAATTTTTTTTGGTTTTAAATATTTTGGATAAATTAATATTTTTGTTCCTGTTAAAAGAAAGTTTGAAGGATTAAGTCCATTCCAAATTGTTAAGTCTCTTATTGTGACATTAAATTTTTTTGAAATAGACCAAAGGCTATCACCTGATTTTACATAATATATATCTGGACGATTTAAATAATCTTTAATCCAACTTGGCCCTCTTGGAACAAACAGCTCTTCATTTTCGTAAATTAAATTATCATCTAATCCATTTATTTCTTTAAGCAACTCATAATCGATCATATAAGAATCAGAAATCGAAGAAAGGGTGTCACCTTTCTGCACTAAATATTTATCCCACTGAACTAAATCAGAAGGATCAATATCTTTTAGTACTATTTGAAACCTATCTGCTATTCCAACTGGTAAAAGAATTCTAAAAGGACCGCTGGGATCTGTTGCCCATTGATTAAAACCTGGATTAAGCTCATAAATAACTTCAAGCTTTAAACCCGATAAGTTAGCAATTTGCATTAAGTCTACTTGGGAAGGTAAATCTACAACTCTGAAATAAGGTCTATTTGCTAGATAAGGAAGTTCGATATTAAAAGACTTTGGATTCCTTACGACTTCTGCTAAAGCTAATATTTTTGGAACATATGATTTTGTTTCTTTTGGCAGATTAAGCGACCAAAAATCAGTTGGAAGGCCTTTCTCTTTATTTTTTCTAATTTCTTTTCTGACTCTTGAGGGCCCAGCGTTATAGGCGGCAATTGCTACCAACCAGTCATCGTGCTCTTCATTTAATTTAACCAAGAAATTATAAGCAGCATTTGTAGAAGCAACGATATCTCGTCTGGCGTCGTACCACCAATTTTTTTTAAGACCATTTTCTAAAGCAGTAGATGGAATAAACTGCCAAATTCCTGAAGCGCCAGTTGAAGATTGAGCATAAGGATCAAATTGACTTTCAACAAATGGGATTAAACTCAACTCAACGGGCAGATCTCTTTTTAATGCTTCCTGAACAGTATAAAAAAGGTACCTTTGTCCATTTTTCGATAATCTATTTATTAAGTATTGATGAGAATCATATTTCTTTAAAGCTTCAATTATTTGAGGCTTAGTATTGTCATAGTCTAATTTACTATTTGTTCTAATTTCTTCCCAAAGACTTGGACCGTTACGACCATTTTGAGAAATTGAATTCATGCTAAAAAATAGTAATAAAAAATATAATGTTAGTTTCTTCATACTTTAAAAGGAGTCTTTCATAGATCTAATGGTTGCTAAACTTTCGATTGAGTTAGATATCTTTCCATTAATGAATTGTTCTGAATTTTTTAAAATTTCTTTATTATTTAATAAAAAAAATGGATTTATTTTTTTCTCTAAGCCAATATTAGAAGGTAGGGTAATTTCAGAATTAGTCCGCAATTCATCAATTTTCTTCGAATATTTTATTAAATCAACATTGCTTGGATTAACTGATAAAGCAAACTTTAAATTGCTTTGAGTATATTCGTGAGCACAAAAAACTAGTGTCTCTTCAGGAAGCGAGATAAATTTATTTAATGAGGAAAACATATCTTCCGCAGTACCTTCAAATAATCTTCCGCATCCACCAGAAAACAATGTATCGCCACAAAATAAGTAAGATCCTTTATCGCTAGAATGGAAATAAGCTATATGATCAAGAGTATGTCCAGGTGTTTCAAATATTTTGAATTTTAAATTGAAGATAGTGATTTCATCTCCCTCAGACATTTTACTGGTTAAGCCTTCTATATGATCTCCTGTTGGACCATAAACTGGACAATCATGTTTTTTAGCTAAAGCAAGCATCCCTCCAGTATGATCAAAATGATGATGAGTAATTAAAATACTTTCTAGGTCTAAATTATTTGATTTTAAAAAATCAAATACTGGGGAAGAGTCCCCTGGATCAACCACAACACAGGAATTTCCATATACAATTGCCCATATATAATTATCTGTAAAGGCAGGTAATGGAATAATCTTTAACATACGTGATTTTAACATTTGAAAATCTTTAAGATAAGTTTTTAATCAATGGAAATTATAAAAATTTACACTGACGGAGCATGCAGAGGAAACCCAGGAAACGGAGGATGGGGCGTGTATATTTTAAATGGAGAAAAAAGAGAGAAAATTTTTGGAGGAAAAACAGTTACAACTAACAATGAAATGGAATTAACTGCCTCAATAAAAGGATTAGAATATTTTAGTAATTCTTCAAAAATTGAATTATTTACCGATTCTAAGTATGTCATGGATGGTATTACTTCTTGGATTCATAATTGGAAAAAAAATGGTTGGAAAACGGCAAGCAATAAGCCTGTTAAAAACTCCTCTTTATGGACTGAATTGGATAAATTGAATTCTTTTCATGACGTGAATTGGCATTGGGTTAAAGGACACAGCGGTGATGAGGGCAATGACATGGCAGATAAGTTAGCAAATCAAGGCATAGATAATTTATAAAATGAAACAAATTATTTTAGATACAGAAACTACGGGCTTAGATATTCAATCTGGTAATAGAGTAATTGAAATTGGATGTGTTGAAATTATAGATAGAAAATTTACTGGTCGAGAATTTCATACTTTTTTGAATCCTGAAAGACCAGTAGAGCCCGGAGCTTTTAAAGTGCATGGTCGTTCAAATGACTTTCTATCAGATAAGCCAATTTTTAAGGATGTTTACATAGATTTTCTAAACTTTATAAAAGAATCTGAGCTTTTAATCCACAATGCAGATTTCGATGTTAGTTTTTTGAATAACGAATTTAAATTATCAGAATTACCCAATCTGATTGAAGAGCATGTTAATGACATAGTCGATACTTTAGGTATGGCAAGACAACTCCATCCTGGGCAAAGAAACAGTCTTGATGTCTTGACCGATCGCTATAATATCCAAGGATATGATAGGAGTTATCATGGCGCTTTATTAGATTCTAAAATCTTAGGCGAAGTTTATTTGGCCATGACAGGCGGACAAACAAAATTAAATTTTAACGAAGCCATTGAAAAGAAAGAATTATTATTGAAAGAAGATTTTAAAAATAATTCGATTTCATTAACAAAAGTAGCTGTGTCTCAAGAAGAAGAAAAAAGTCACCAAGAATATTTAAACAAAATTAAAATACAAAATTGAAAGAAGAAATAACAAGATTTGCTCCTAGTCCGACTGGACATTTGCATTTGGGAGGCGCAAGAACCGCTTTATTTTCTTGGCTTTTTGCAAGGAATAAAAATGGGAAATTTTTATTAAGATTTGAAGATACAGACAGAGAGAGATCTAAAAAAGAATATGAAGAATCTATTCTTTCAAGTCTCTCTTGGTTGGGTATAGAACCTGACGAAAATCCAATATTTCAAAGTAACAATAAAGAGTTGCATCAAGAACTTGCTTTTTCACTTATGGAACAAGGCAAAGCTTATTCTTGCGATTGTTCTTCAGAACAATTACGAAAAATGAGGGAAGATCAGATTAAGAATAAATTACAACCTCGTTATGATGGATTTAATAGAGACATGAACCTTCCTCATAAAGAAGGAAACGTTATAAGATTTAAAATGCCTCAATCTGGAAAAACCTTATTTGAAGATAAAATTCTAGGAAATATTTCAGTTGAAAATAAAGAATTAGATGATTTTATTATCTTAAGAGGAGATGGAAATCCTACCTATAATTTTTGTGCTGCTATAGATGACTTAAATATGAATATTACAACTGTAATAAGGGGGGACGATCATATTACAAACACACTCAAGCAAATTAATATATTTAAGTCACTAGAAGCTAAAATTCCGAATTACGCTCATCTTCCAATGGTCTTGTCAAAATCTGGAAAAAGATTATCAAAAAGAGATGGAGCTATTGATATATCCGATTATCGGAAATCAGGATACTTAAAAGAAACTTTAATTAATTACTTGGTAAAATTAGGATGGTCTTATTCAGATCAAGAGATTTTTTCTAAGGATGAGTTAATTAATTTATTTTCTTTGGAATCTGTTAATTCGTCACCTGCAAAATTTTCAGAAGAACTAATTAATTTTTACAATAATCATTATTTAAATTCTTTAAACATAGAAACTATTTATAAATTAATTGAAGAAGAGTATGAACTTTCATTTGATATTAAATCTAACGAGCATTATCTAGAAATACTTAAATTACTTAGAGAAGGAGCAAAGACTGTTTTAGATTTAATTGATCAAATAAGGTTCTTTTATGAAACTCCTGAGTACGAAGATAAAAGCAAAGAGCTAATTAATTTAGATATAGACACGATAAAGTCTTTTGCTTTATGTATAAAAGATTTAGATTTTAAAAATCTACAAAATTTAGAGTCAGACATAAAAGACTATCTAACTTCAAATAATTTAAAGTTTCCTCAATTGGGTAAACCTCTGAGAATGATTTTATCAGGAAGAGAAAATGCCCCTTCTATTTCACAATTATTATTTTTTCTGGGTGAGCAAGAATCTTGTAGAAGAATTAATTTATTTTTAAATAACTAAAAAGTTGTAAGATAATTTAAATGATCGATCAAAAATTACTAGATATTTTAATATGTCCAGTTTCAAAGGATTCTCTTATCCTGGTGGGAGAAGAGCTATTTTCTAGGAAGGGAATGTTGGCATATCCTATAAGAGACGGCATACCCGTAATGTTAGAAAACGAAGCTAGGAAATTATCTAAAGATGATCTCAAAGGTATTTAATTTTTAGTTTCTGCCATATCTCTCAAACCCTTCATACTAGCTAAACTAGCATGGTTTAAGATATTCCTGCCCATAGACGAAGATTGTTTTAATGAGAATTTTCTATATATTTCTGAGCGAGCTTCGTGGGTTTTTTCGTTGTTATGGTCAGCATGAAAAGCTGTCTCTATTAAATGAGCCGCCACTGCATAATTTTCTTGATTAGATTGTTCCAAAGCTTTAGAAATAATATTTTCGATACCTCCAGATAACTCAACCCAAGCTTTAGCTTCGGCTTTTCTAGGAGAAGGAAGTAGTCTGTCGTATTCACCATCCCACCATCCTCCGTATCTTCGCCAAATCATTCTTATTAAGAAATGTGGATCATCATAAATAGGGGTTAACCACGCATGATTCATTAAATTTTCAGGTATTTCTACTTCGTGTAAAACCTGATTCAAGCTTTTACCTTGATTCATTAATTTTAGCGTTTGATCTTCTATCGTTTTTAAGAAGCTTGAAGTAGTTTCTAGAGCTAATTTAATTCTTGCTTTTCCTATAATCGGAAATCCATGGCCAGGTAAAAATAATTCACAATCAAGCTTCAGCATTTCATCCAAAGCATCAGCCCAATCCGATATATATCGTTGAACTTTTTGGGGGTTTCCTCCGTTTGGAACAGCCCAAATAAAAAGATCTCCAGGAGCAATAATTTTTTCCTCAGGAATATGAATCCAAGTATGGTCATCTGTTTCACCACGAGCATGATGAAGGTTAAAGGTAAGATTTCCGCATTCAAACGAAATATTATCTCTGTAAGTTATATCTGGATATCGATATTCAGTTGGCCACTGAAAGTGTGCAACATCAATAGCAAACTGGCGTCGATTAATAGCAGTATTCCAAGCGTTAGTTTTAATATATCTATCAAAATGATCAGGCATTAATTCATGGCCATATACTATTGGTTGAGCAATTCCATTTTTTTTATTTTCTTTATCAAAATGCTTAACAGAAAAAATATGATCAACATGATGGTGAGTAAAGATTACTGATTTTAATGGTGTCTCAGGTCGCCACTTTTTTATTTCCTCGTAACTAGTATCTATATCGAGCTGACTTCCAGCATCAATCATTACTAATCCGTCGCCGGTATCTACTGCGTAATGACCTGCAATGCCTTTAATTCCTAAAATGTTTGGTTTAATTTCTGTTGAGCCTTGATAAAACATATGAACAGGATGGTGTTCAAACTGAAGATCTAACTCCCCATTCCAAGCTAGTTCGGCAAGTTCTAGTAAATCTTTCATATTTTCTCCGTTTATAATATGTTGTTAATTCTAATTGATATTTAATTAGAATAAAAAAAGGGAGAAAAAAATGAATCATAAAAAACCATTAGATGGAATAAAGGTGATAGAAATTTCAACAATTATAACGGCTTCTTTTTCTGCCATGATGCTTGCAGATCAGGGGGCTGAGGTTATTAAAATTGAACAAACTGGTTTCGGCGATCCTTTGAGATATTTAGGCACGCAAAAGGGCGGAATTTCAGCAATATTCGCAAATACCAATAGAGGAAAGAGCTCTGTAGAGTTGGATCTAAAAAAGGAAAAAGATTTAGTTTTAGCCAAAAAATTAATTGGTACTGCGGATGTGCTGATAAATAATTTTAGACCTGGAGTAATGGATTCGCTTGGGCTTGGCAAAGAGGAATGTAAAAAATTAAATAAAGATTTAATCTATGTATCTATTTCAGGGTTTGGAAAAGAAGGGATTTTTTCAAGTTCTCCAGCATATGATCCTGTGGTTCAAGCAATGTCAGGAGCAACGGCAATTCAGTCTGACGCGGAACAACCAAAATATATCAAAACTTTACTGTGCGACAAAATTACTGCATACACAGCTACACAATCTATATGTTCTGCTTTATTACAAAGAGAAAAAACTGGTATTGCATCATGTATAGATTTATCAATGCTTGATGCATCTATGTTCTTTCTTTGGCCGGATGGCATGATGAATCAAACTTTATTAGATGAAGACGTAGATGTTCTATCACCATTAACCACTGCTTATACGATGTATGAATGCAAAGACGGAGCAATATCTATTGCCGCAATGTTAGATAAACATTGGCATGGTATTTTTAAATCCATTGATAAATCAGAATTGATCGATGATCCAAAATTTAGTACGGCTGGAGAGAGAAGCAAGAATTTTGAAGAATTATTAGGATTTGTCTCTCACTTTAAAAATTACACGGTAAAAGAAATGTATAAAAGACTTACTGATAATGATGTTCCTTGTTCAATCAATTTGACTTTAGAAGAAGCTATAACCAATCAACAAGTAATAGATAATAAGTTAATAAAAGAAAAAAATACGACAGTTCAAGGTAATTTAAGAATGATAAGATATCCTGCCATATTTGATGATCAAATATATATAAACGATCAACCTGCACCAACACTTGGCGCAGACAATGAAAAATTATTAAAATAAAGCTATGAAATTTGAAGCACCAAAAAACACAGCTCAATTGGGCGTTGAAATTAGCGATCTTGATTTAACTAATAAATTTACCGAAGAGGAGATAAGCATTATAAGAAAACAATGGTTAGATTATGGAGTAGCTGTATTCCCAAATCAAAAATTAGCTCATGCAGATTTCGAACAATTTTCGTTATTGTTTGGAAAATTTGGAGACGATCCATATCTGAAATCCCTTGATGAAAGACCAAATATTGTAGAAGTTAAAAGGTCTGCCTGTGAAAAAGCCCCACCTTTTGGCGGCTCTTGGCATTCAGATTGGTCTTTTCAGAAAACTCCTCCTTCAGCAACTTTATTACATTCCAAAGTCATTCCACCTGTTGGTGGAGATACACTCTTTGCGAATACGCAATTGGCGTATGAAGATCTCGATGAAGACATAAAAAATAAAATAAAAGATCTTCAAGTAATACATTCAGCTAGTTTGCCGTACGCAGATGACGGATTTTATGCTACGGAAAAAGAAAATAGAGCTATGGATATTTTGCCGTCTAAAAAAGCAAAAGCTACTCAGCTTCATCCTTTAGTTAAGACTCATGCTGAAACAAACAAAAAATGTTTATTTATAAATCCTGTCTATACTTTATCAATTAAAGATTATTCAGACGAAGATTCTTTCTTATTACTTTCTTTCTTATACGAACATATGTCACAAGATAAATATGTTTATCGTCATAAATGGTCTGAAAATATGCTTTTGATGTGGGATAACAGAACCGTAGTTCATAAAGCCGATGGCGGTTATGATGGATATGAAAGATTACTTCATCGAATTACAATAAATTAAAGCTCTGATAAATATTGGTCTAATCTTTCTTTGTTGGTAACAAAAGAGTTTTTCAATTGACCGGCCTTTAATTTGACTTCATCTAAGTTGTTATTGTTGCCTACCTGAATGACTCCTACCATTGCCATCATCAAATGAGGCGTGCATTGATAAACATAAACACCTTCAGTGTTAAAAGTTACGCTAATGTCTTGGCTCATTGCACCCATCCAAGTATCACCACCTTCAGGAATCATATTTTTAATAGATTCGGAATTATGAGCCATATCAACAGACTTGAAATGAATAGTGTCTCCTTTGGAAATTTTCATCACTGGGGGATCAAAAACCATTACTCCACTAGGTCCAGAGTTGAGCATCCTGACTTCATAATCAGAAGCCAAAAGCTGGTTAGTAAAGAAAAGAGCTAATAAAAGTATTTTTGTTATTTTCATGCTTTTATTTTAATTATTTGGTTCTTATAAAAATACAATTACTTTTAAAAATTAATTAATGTTCTATTTAAATAACTATTGATACAAAAACTTTAGAAAATACATATAATATTGATTGATTTTTTTAATAAGGAGAAAAAATGGGAAATGCATACATAGTTGGAGCAGTAAGAACTCCAGGTGGAAAAAAAGACGGAAAATTAAAAAATTGGCATCCTTCTGATTTAGGAGCTTTAGTTTTAGATGAATTGGTCGAAAGAACAGGCGCCAAAGGTGAAATGATCGATGATGTTATTTTTGGCTGTGTTAGTCAATCCGGTGCTCAAGCTGGAAACGTTGCAAGAAATGCAGTTCTTAGCTCAAAACTTCCAGAATCCGTTCCAGGAACTTCTGTTGATAGACAGTGTGGATCGTCCCAGCAGGCAATTCATTTTGCTGCACAAGCTGTAATGTCTGAAACTCAAGATATTGTCATCGCTGGGGGTGTTGAGGTCATGAGTCAAGTGCCAATTGGGTCTAATATTATCGATAGTTTTAAAGAAGGGCACGGACAACCTTTTAACGGCAAAGGAATGATGGAAAGATATCCAGGCGTTCAGTTTAGTCAATTTTCAGGTGCTGAAATGGTAGCAAAAAAATGGGGTCTTTCTCGCGAAGATTTAGATACTTTTGCGTTTGCTAGTCACTCAAAAGCTATTGCTGCTACTGAGTCAGGATATTTCGATAGAGAAATTGTGCCAGTTGAGGGCGATTTACCTTCTGGTGAAAAAGAAATGGTATCGATTGACGAAGGAATTAGATTCGATGCCTCTCTAGAGAGTTTATCTGGTCTAAAGACTTTATCAGACGATGGTGTCATAACAGCTGGTAGTTCAAGTCAAATTTGTGATGGCGCAGCTGCGATTATGATAGTTAATGATGCTGGTTTAGAGAAATTAGGACTTAAACCAAGAGCAAAAATCATCTCATTAGCACTTGCAGGCGATGATCCAGTAATTATGCTGACTGGTCCAATTCCAGCATCTAAGACAGTCTTAGAAAAGGCTGATCTTTCGATAAATGATATTGATATCTATGAAGTAAACGAAGCGTTTGCTCCTGTTCCATTAGCTTGGGCACACGAACTAAACGCAGATAAAGAAAAACTTAATGTGAATGGTGGGGCTATGGCCTTAGGACATCCACTTGGCGGCACAGGCGCAAAATTAATGACTACCTTGCTCCATGAGCTTGAAAGAAGAGAAGGAAAGTATGGACTTCAATCTATTTGCGAAGGCGGGGGAACAGCCAACGCAATGATCATTGAAAGAATGAGTTAAATGGAAAAAAAACATTGGTGGGAAAAAATTCCTGATGGCGGTGTATATGAAGATGCTAATTCTGGCATTTTCTTTTTCAAAGAAAACGGAAAATTAAAAACTTCTTATGAATTTCATATTGGTGCGGGCGGAGATCCAGAAGTATTTCGGGCTTGGAGCATAGCAAAGAGCTGATTTTAGGGGCTATAGCTCAGCTGGGAGAGCGCTTGCGTGGCACGCAAGAGGTCCGCGGTTCGATCCCGCGTAGCTCCACAAAAAAAGTAAATAAATATAGGGGATCGTGTAATGTCTTCAAATCATTATTTTTTTCAATATCCTGAGATATTCATTTCTTCATTCTTTACTCTATTATTTTAAACTTTTAACGAATTTTTTAACTTTTTTCATGTGCTTATCAAATTCTTTATCGCTCATATTAGGTAAAATAGAAAAAAATCTTAAATATTTAGTTCTTAAACCACCTAATTGAAATACTGTTTTTTTTAATCTTCTATAAGGAATATTTTTAAAGAATGAAAAATTAAAGTAACTTATCTTTGGACCTCCATATGTAATCGAAACAATGCCTAACTTATTTTTCATCGCTCCAGCAACAGGATAGCCATAATTTTTAAAGAATTTACTATTAGGCATTATTGATTTATAGGTGAAGAACCAAGTGGGATGTAGTACCCAATCTATCCAATTTTCTATAATCACGTTCATTCTTAAATTATGACAAGCTCCCATTAAAAACATGACATCTGAATTTTCAAGTCTTTTTCTATACTCCAAAACCAATTTTGGAGGAGGATTAATATCGCTTCTGTAAAATGGTAACTTTTCTTCCTCTTCAAAAAGATTTATTAAATCTATTTCGTGACCTAATCTTTTTGCTTCTTTTATAAAAGTATCACGAATGGCAGAATTAAATGAATTTGTCGTATTATAGTGACCAAAAATTAAACAAATTTTCATATTTTTTCGCAATAATAAAAATTATAGATTAACTCATTATCCTTTTACTAAGCTAATAACCTTTATTAATCACACAAGACAACTGCACAAAATTTTTTATATCATTTTCTGAGAGATATGAAAATACCTAAATTACCGGCTCCATTAGCAACCTTTTTGTTGAGAATACCCTTATCTGTTTTATTTTTTCAACAAGGTTTAAGTAAATTCCCTGTGAATGAAGCTACAGCAGAGGCATTTGGCTTACCTTTTATAGTGTGGTGGTTTGTTGCCTATGGCGAAGTTGGATCGGCAATAGGACTTATTTTAGGAGGAATCGTAGGTATTATTTTTACAAAAGGGTTTATCAGTGAACTTGCAGACCTTTTGACTCGTTTTAGTGGTATTACGATGACGTGTGTCGTCACAGGCATAATTTGGCTAATGATGCCAAGTAGTCTTCTTGACGTAATTACCAAAGATTACTTGCATGTAAGTTTATATGTTGGGGGGCTTTATTTTGCACTTAGAGGGAATTCAAAATATGGTTTTTAGAAAAACTATTTTGTTTTACAAGAAATGATACAATTTAAAACAATCTATTTTATTTACGATGCTGACGGCGGTCTATGGAATGAAATTAAATATTGGATTAATAAAAATCTATTAAATAAAGCAAGCGCGTGTGAGCTATGTGACATTTCTCATAGTAAATTCTTTGTGAGATTAGAATGGTTAACATTTATTAAGGAATTAAAGGATCATTACAAAGTTAAAGTACTGCACCGCAATGAACTCTCACAAAACATTCGAGACAAAAATTATCATCTCCCATGTGTAATAGGTGAGACAGAGAATGAGTTAATTGAAATCCTTAGTAAAATTGCATTCATAGATTATGGGAATCCGACAAGCGTCAAAGAATTAAAAGAGCAATTCTTCCAAAAGCTAGCAATCCTTGAACCCAATTCTGAATTTGATAAGGTACAAGAGTGAAAAGGTTTGATGTTTTTGTTCTTGTTTTGTTTTTAGTTTTTAATATAAATATCATGGCAACGGAAGAATCTAAGTACGAAGTAGTATCTAAAGCAGAAAATTATGAAATAAGATATTACGAAGAAAGGTTGGTAATTCAAACTGATTCAGGAACTCAAAATAATGCTTTCAGAAAACTTTTTAAATACATATCTGGTTCAAATAATGAATCAAAAAAGATTGCAATGACTGTTCCTGTGACTCAGGTTAAAGACAAAAAGGGTGATTTTATGCAATTTTATTTACCAGAAAAATTTACGAAATCTAACACTCCTTTACCTGAAGACAATTCTATTAAAGTGACTTCAATAGAAGCGGGGCATTATGCTGTTTTAAGATTTTCAGGGAGAGCTAATGAACAGAATTTTAATAAACATTCAAAAATTCTTAAAAATCATTTAAGTAAAGATAATATTTCTATTATAAGTTCGCCAATAAAAGCAACATATAACAGTCCCTTCATTCTTCCTGTGTTTAGAAGAAACGAAAGCATGTTTCTTGTTGAGTGGAACCAGATAGTTAACTAACCATCGAATCAATATTAAATATCTTAGATCTCTAAGCTTGATCCACATCTAATCATTTTTAGAGCCTTTGAACCACCATCAAGCAATGGTTCCATGATATCTGCCAATCCAGTTTCTGCTCGCCATGCTGCATATTTTTCGTGATCATCTAAAGATTCCCAATCTTCTATTAAAAAGATAGTGTTTGAAGATGTTTCTTCAAAAGTCTCTACGGAAATACATCCTTCAAAAGCTCTTGTATCAACCAAGGCTACTTCTAAAGTATTTTTTAATTCTTCAAATTTTTCTTCCTTAGCTGGAAAAATAACAATAACTAAATTTTTCATAATTTATATTATTTATATATTAATATTTACACTTTATTTAAACATTAAAAAAGAAATATATTAAGGAGATAAAAATAAAAAAACTAACTACCATCTTAATCACCTTATTCATCTCTGGAGGCTTATGGGCACAGAATCCTGAAGAAGCTATTCATAAATTCTTTGAGTTATTTAATAGCGCGGATAAAGCGACACTCAACGAAGTTTCAGACTCTCCTTTCATTTTTCTTATTGGAAACAATAAAACTGTTTCAGAAAATTATGGCGACTCAGTAGACTTCGAAGGTCTGAGAAAACAAGGATGGGCATATTCAAAAATAAATGAATCCGAATTGATATATGCTGATGCAATATCAGCGATGGTAGATATAAATTTTTCGAGAATTAGTCAGGATAAAGATGTTCTCTCAACAACTAATGCTACTTATCTGTTAGTAAAAAAGAAAGGTAAGTGGCTATTAAAAGGAGCATTCATAAACTCTAATCTCTCCCTTGGCAAATGAAATTATGATTTATGTATATTTGATTAGATTATTATTAAACCTACCTGGTGTTTTTTTAATTTGGCTTTCTGGTAGCAGGCAAAAAACTACAAAAGGAAATAGAAAACTAGATCCAGGGTTTCAATTTCTTTTAAACCATATGGGAGAGGTCGATCCCTCTAAAATTGATCTATCAATGTCGTCTTCTGATATTAGAAAAATCATTTCTAATGCTCAAGATGACATTAAATCATTAGAAAAGCCTCTTGCTAAAGGAGTGAGTTATAAAGATCATCAGGTAAAAGGAGAAGGCGGATCGATTCGGGTCAGAGAATATTCTTTGAAAGGACTTAGTAATATTGCACCAGCCTTGATTTATTTTCATGGAGGAGGCTGGGTCCTAATGAATATAGAGAGCCATCATGCTTTTACTGGGTTTCTATCTAAGACGCTTGAGACAAAAGTTTTTTCAGTTGATTATAGATTAGCACCTGAAAATCCTTATCCTGCTGCTTTAAATGATTTTGATGCAGTCTTTGACTGGTTAGAGCTTAATCATGCCGAATTAGGGATTGATCCCCGAAGAATATCAGTTGGTGGAGATAGCGCTGGGGGAAACTTATCTGCTTGTATTTCAATTAGAAGACAAGCAGAAAGTAAAAACCTGCCAAAAGCACAATTATTAATATATCCAGTTACAGATCTCACTTTCTCCTCAGGTTCTATAGAAGAACTTGCTGAAGGTTTTTTCTTAACCAAAGAAGTAATGTATTGGTTTAGAGATAAATATCTTGAAGCTGGAGAATCAATTAAAGATCCATTAATTTCGCCTTTGTTTGCAAAAGATTTATCTCATCAACCTCCTGCTGTAGTTGTAACAGCTGGATTTGATGTTTTAAGGGACGAGGGAGAAGCTTATGCCAAGTTACTTAAAAATTTTGATGTAGAGACTTATTATCACGAATACCAAGGTTACATTCATGGCTTTGTTAATATGGAAATGGTCAAAGGAGTTAATGACTCAATTATTAAGTTTTGTAACGACTTTAAAAAAATTAATTAGTTTTCAGATAAAGAAGTAAAAACTCTATCATTCAGAAGTTCCGGTCCAACCGGAAAATACTCAAAGGCAGGATTTATTTCTTGAACTTCTGCAAGCGTTTTACCCTCAGATATAAACGCTTCAATTTTATTTCTTACTTGAACTAGGCCATTGAGATAAGTCTTTATGATGGATTTGTTGGCAATGTCGCCATGACCGGGAACTACTATGGTATTTTCATCAATTATATTTAAAACTTTTTCTAAGCTGTATATCATTCCATCGATAGAGCCTCCATTATCAACGTCGATAAATGGAGCTACTTCTAAGTTTCCTACATCACCCAAATGAATAACATTTGCATTCGGGAAATGAATAATACTGTCACCCGTAGTATGAGCTGGACCAAAATGAAGAACATCGATCATATGATCATTAATATTTAGTGAAAGTTTTTCTTTGTATAAAATATTAGGAATAGCTTCTTCTTCATAGGGTTGTTGAGGCCAGCCAATAGCAACTAAATTTATATAAGTTCCTTTTTTAAAAAAATCTAAAGTATTTTCATGAGCATAGATATCAGCACCCATAGGCCCATAAGCTCTGTTGCCTTCTGCATGATCAAAATGAAAGTGAGTATTAATTACAAAATCTACTTTTTCACCGCCTAATTCGTTTATCTTTTCTAAGATAACGCTCGAACTATCCGGAAATTGACTATCAACAATCAAGGTTCCATCTTTGCCAATTGATACCAAAATATTTCCCCCATATCCAAAAATTACATGCAAATTATCTTTCAAAGAGGTAGCTTTAATAAACGAAGGTTCAAATCCTGCCCAACCTAAAGATTCTAAAAACAAGTTTTGTTCTTCTGTATATGAATATTTTTTATTAGAAACGTTTTCAGAACATGAGACTATAAAAAAACTAAAGATGAGAAGAAAAATTTTCATTACTGTGAAATTGTTATAATTGATTTTAGATAATTTTCAACAAAAAAACAGGAGAAATTGAATGAATCTATTTGAAAACGTAAAAGTAGATAAGAAAGCTAATGTTTATTTTGAGGGTAAGGTAATTAGTAGAAATATCTTTTTCAAAAATGGATCAAAAAAAACATTAGGAGTAATGTTGCCCGGAAACTATGAGTTTGACACCGAACAAAAAGAAATCATGGAAATTATTTCTGGCAAATTAAAAGTTTTATTACCCGACCATGATGAATGGCAAACAATAGAAGGTGGAACGTCGTTTGAAGTTTCTTCGAATTCTAGTTTCAAAATAGAAATATCATCATTAGTTGATTACTGCTGTTCTTATTTAGACTAGAGAATTAAAAATATGAAAAATATATTTACAGACAATAAAACCTATTATGGTTTTAAAGACAAAGAAGTTTCAAATGAAACGCTTAGTGAACTTTATGAAATGGTTAAAAATAATGCTACTTCATTTAATTGCCAGCCTCTTAGAGTAGTTTTTATCAAGTCAAAAGAGGCGAAGAAAAGATTAGACCCCTTTATTCTAGAAAATAATAAAGAAAAGACTATGAAAGCACCGATTACAGCAATTTTAGCTATGGACTTGTCCTTCTATGAAGACCTTCCAAAAAACTTTCCAGCAATGGATGTAAGTTTTTTATTTAAAGACAATCCAGATTTTACTTATCAGACTGCCTTTCGAAATTCATCTTTACAGGGCGGTTATTTTATTAAAGCGGCTCATGTTCTTGGTTTAGGAACTGGGCCAATGAGCGGTTTTGACAATAATGGCTTGGATGATGAATTTTTTAAAGGAAAAAATTGGAAAAGTAATTTTTTATGTAATTTAGGTTATGGAGATGAAAATCAAACTAGAGATAGGGCTCCCAGATATGAATTTAGTGAAATTATTGAAATTTTATGACTAAACTTTTAACTACAATTGCGTTAATAGGAGTTTCAATAGTGCCAATTTTTCAAGATACAGGGATAACACATCTCCTTAATCCAGTTTGGGATGCCCATGCAAGGACTCATCTTGTTTGGATGATGGCTTCAAACTTTTTAATCTTTCTTCTGGCTATTTATGTTTTGTGGTTTAAACATATGGAATTACTCGCTGCTCTATTAAGCCTTTGCATGTTGATTGGCTATGATATCTCTGCTGTAACTATGCCCTTATATGATGGCGTTCCTTTGGGAGAAGGAGGTGTGGAGCCAAAACCCTTCGGAATTCCAATTAATCTTTTATTTTTTAATTTGATGTTAGTCATTCAAATTATCTCAACTAGTCTAATTTTAAGAAAAAGGAAAATAAGATTTTATGAATCAAGAAGACTTTAACGTAATAAGATTTTTAGAATATTTAAAATATAGGGCTAATCATAACGAAGTCCCTTTGCCTTTGGATGAGGGCTTTATTCTTGAGTCATTTCATATAGGCGTTAGATTTTTCTTCGGGGTAACTATTGATGACAATGGTTTGCCCATGCACGATGCGGAACAACCTTACGACGGGTTTCTCGAGGAATGGTTAGAAAGGACTGTCAATTAAAAATGATGCTAACTAAATTTTTTTCATTTTTTAATCTGCCTAACGGATTTTGGAGAAAACTGGCTCTGTTAAGTTTTTCTATTTTTTTTATCAGTGCTGGTATAGACCATTTTACCAATAAAGAATTTTATTTGTCTATTATGCCTCCTGCTTTCCCTTTACACCTAGAAGCGGTTTACTTAAGTGGGTTTTTTGAAGTACTTGGAGGATTAGGACTATTAATACCAAGGTTTAGAAAAATAGCTGCTCTTGGTTTATTTGCTTTATTAATTGCTGTTTATCCTGCAAATATATATATGGCTTTATACCCAGAAGCCTTTCCACAATACTCCATCAATCTGCTCTATTTTCGATTGTTTTTACAATTTATTGCTTTTTATTGGGCTTACTCTTTATCAACAACAAGATTTAATCCACAATAAATTTATATGAAAGTTCTATCTGAAACTCTTACACTCGATTGTCCTGCGGCTTCTTTATGGAGTATCCTTTCTGATGTTACTAGGTGTGACTGGGTCCCCACTATTGATTCAATAAATTTAGAGGGGGATTGTAGAGTTTTTGAGATGGATGGCATGGGCAAAGTAAAAGAAAGAATCTTGTTATTAGATAATGAGTATATGAAATTGAAGTACTCAGCTGTAGAAACGCCTGCACCAATTGAGCATCATTTAGCAACAATGCAAGTAACTGAAATAGACGATTTTAGTTGTCAATTAGATTGGACAACCGAAATCGATCCAGAAATATTTGCCGAAGCTATTCATCAAGGGATGTTAGTATCAATTGAAGGGATAAAAAAGACTATTAAGCATTCTTAAATATATTTAAGATTAATCAAATGAATTTTATTTTTCTATGGGTTATTTGGTCTTTGGTTTCTTATTTTGTCGTGCAAATAGTTTCTTACGAAAGAGTTTTAGAAAGTGATAGAAATAAAAACATAGAAATATTGGCTTGTCTTGTTTTTGGCGGAGTAATAAATTTAGTTTTATTTAGTATTTATTAATTATGAAAGAAAAAATTAAAAAATTAAGAAACTATATTTTTTTTAAACTATATAAAGTTCTTATATCTTTTGAAAAATTTAGAAATAAAGGGTTTGCTTTAGATATTCTTTCTCCAGACTTTATCAAAGATCCTTACACGACATATTCAACTATGCGTTCTAAAAAACCTATTTATTATTCAGCACCGACTTTTTTATATTGGGTTACGAAAATGGACTTTGTTCAAGAAATGCTCAGAGATAAAAAATTCAGCGTTGATGATAGAAAATATTCCATTGCCAAAAGAAGAAGAAGGGAGCTTATCAAAGATGGCAGAGAGATAATGTTAGATCAATTTGATAATCCAAGTATTTTAAAATTGGATCCCCCAGATCATTCAAGAATTAGGAAGTTAGTTTCTTATGGTTTTACAAATAGATATATATCTTCACTTGAGTCCGAAATAAAAGAAACTATCAATGATTGTTTGGATAGAACTCATAACAAAGATTCGTTTGATTTAATTGATTCTTTAGCAAAACCTCTTCCTGCAATAGTTATTGCTAAGATGATGGGCTTGCCAAAAGAAGACTTAACTCAATTTCAAAATTGGTCTGAAGATTTATTACAAGAGGTTGGCGGAATAAGTTCTAATGCAATTCAAAGAAAACAAGCTAGGGATGCTTATGAAGAACTAATTAGATATTTTGAAAAAAAAATAATAGAAAGAAAAGATAACCCTGGAGAAGACTTCATAGGTAAATTAATACAAGCTGAAGAAGAGGGCGATAAATTAAATGTTAAAGAAATGTTTGGAACTTGTTTGCTTTTGCTCGTTGCTGGCCACGAAACAACAACTAGATTGATTGGAAATGGTTTGTATACTTTATTTAAACACCCAGAGCAGTTTAATTATTTAAAAGATAACTTTGAATTAATACCAAATGCAATTGAAGAAATAATGCGTTATGAACCTCCTGTCCACGCAACGGTTAGATTTGCTTATGACGACATAATTTATGATGATAAAAAATTCAAAAAGGGAACTCCTTTCGCAATAAGCATTGCTGGAGCCAATAGAGATCCATCGGCAAATAAAAATCCAAATGAATTTGATATTAAAAGAGAGAATATTAAGCATGTTTCTTTCGGCTATGGACCTCATATGTGTATTGGAGCTCATTTAGCTAGAATGGAAACAAAACTTGCCTTTGAAGCGCTTTTTGAGAGATTTCCAAAAATGGAATTACTTGATAACGAACCCGAATGGGGAAGAAATTTTATTTTTAGAGGTTTCGATCACCTACAAATTAAACCAAATTAAACAAATGAAAATATTAAAAGTTTTTGATAATGCAGAATTAATCTTAGTTGACTTAGAAGTAAATCTTGGAAAAAAAATACAAAGTTCTCCTACACTTTGTATAAAAATGGATGGCAAGATAATACCTCTTCATAGCGCACACGATGGCAGGCCTATATTAATGAATATGGAAAATGCTATTGAAATTGAAGATAAATAGTCTTAATGGTTCAAACAACAGAACTACAAAATTTAATTAACGAATGTTCTTATCCAGTTTTTTTCACTGGTGCAGGGGTAAGTACCGATTCAGGAATACCTGACTTTAGAGGCCCAAATGGTTTTTGGAAAAAAAATAAACCCATTTATTTTCAGGATTTTATTGCTTCTAAAGATGTAAGATCAAAGTACTGGGATCAAAGTATAGAATTCAAGAGCAATTTTGAGTCTTATTTGCCAAATGATGGTCACAAAGCGATTGCTCAAATTATAAATTCTAAAAACAATGGTCATTGCATCACTCAAAATATAGATAATCTTCATCAACATGGGGGCTTGCTAGATTCTCAAGTAACAGAAATTCATGGAAACGCTACTTATGCACTTTGTTTGGATTGCAATAAAAAATTTACACTAGCAGCTATTCACAAAGATTATATAAATTCAAAAGAACCACCATCTTGCGATGAATGTAAGGGCATTATAAAAACTGCCACAATTTCATTTGGACAACCAATGCCTGAAAAAGAAATGATGATAGCTCAAAGTGAAGCATCCAAATGTGATCTATGTATTGTTGCAGGTTCATCTCTAGTTGTTTTTCCAGCTGCATCTATCCCTTTGTATGCTAAAGAGCAAGGAGCAAAACTCATCATCATAAATAACGAATCTACCGATTTCGATAATATTGCAGATTTAGTTATTAATGAGAGTATTAGTCAAGCTTTAAAAAATTATTTGAAATAAACCTCATTATTTATAAAAAATAATTAAAGATGCATAAGTGCAAAAAATAAGAGAGGCTGAGATGGCTTGTACGTTTCTATCGATTTCAATTTGTTTTCTAAATAATGAAATTTTTATTGGCGGTACGCCATTTACATCATTCAATTTTCCGTCATAAATAGGCATAAAAATTAAGGCAAACATAAAACTTAATAACCAAACGTAAAGAATTATTATAGAAATTAATAAGTTCATTGCCGACGGAATCATCCAAAGTAAGACCAAAACTAAGACACCTGAAGCAACCAAAGCATTCACCTGCCATACCAAATGAAATCTAGCGTGGCCAGTCCATAATGGATTAGTTGCGTGCGACTCATTAAAGTCAATTAGGGGAGCAATCAAAGCCAATCCTAAACATAAAGTAGAAAGAATTACCTTAGCTATAAATATTGATTCTAAGTTTGAAAAAAGCAAAGCCCAAATAGACCATAGAATAGTTAAGGCCACCGCTTTTCCAAAATTATCTTGTGCTTGTAAAGAAAAGGCAAATAATTTACTTCTTTTTTGGTTTTCTAACATTAATCTTCATCCTTTGGCAAAAAGCCTTTGAACATGTCTGGAAGAAAATCTGCTCTTGAATGATCGGATACTCGAACACATTTATTTTCCATTTCTCCTAGGCCTTCAATTGTAGTTTTGAGAATATCTCCATCTTTAAGAAATATACCTTGTGTTGCACCAACTCCTGCAGGCGTACCAGTCCAAATTGTATCTCCTACTTTGAGGGTCACAATCTCAGAAAGATAGGAGATGATAGTTGGTACATCAAAAATTAAGTCGTTGGTGTTGTCTTTCTGCATTATTTTTCCATTAAGCTTACATTCAAGGTCGAGACTTTTGTAATCATTAAGAGAATCTGGTGACACTAAATATGGTCCCATGGGGCCATAAGTATCAAAAGATTTTCCTAGATTAAACATTGGTGGCTGAGTAGCAAATTGAGCAGGGCGATCAGAAATATCTTGTCCAATACACATTCCTGCTACATGATTCCACCCATCTTCTTTTTTTATGTCTTTTCCCTCTTTTCCTATAACAACTACTAGCTCAGCTTCATAATCGACAAAATCACTACGCATTTCAACATTAGCATTCGGCCCAACAAAACATGAAGTATGTTTTGTGAACACCATAGGAACTTCTGGAATTTCCATGCCACCTTCTTCTGCATGCCCTCTATAATTCAAACCTACCGCATACGAGTTTCTACTATTTGGAACTGGATTACCAAGTTCTATATCTGATAATTTTCCTGTTGGGGATATTTCTCCAAGACTGGACGATAAGTTATTAATTTCATCTATTGAAGAAAGAGCCTGAACGCTATCAGAGCTAACAGAACCATTTGATATTTGCTCCAGATCATAATAGTTATCTTCGTTTATTAAAATTGCTCTATTATTTGAGGTACCTAATTTAAAACTCATAATTACTCCTTTTTAGTTATTAAATCCTATTCTTATTTTCAAATCTTCTATTAAATCTGAAAGTGATACGTTTTCATTTGTTGATCCAAAAATATACTTATCAGGTCGAACGATATAAACCTTATCTTCTTGAACCATTGTCGACATCCACATATTGGAATCAACAAGTTCACTATCCAAGATCAGTATTTTTGAATTAATGGAGGATAAGAATTTTTTTTCATCCTCAGATAAAATAATATCTTTTCTAGCAACAATTGAAAAATAATCTCCTAGTAGGATATCGCATCTTTCTGTTATTTCACCATCATCAATTTTAACTGGTTGAGGAAATAACTGCCCTGACATAGATTCAGGATTTGATTTTCCTTCATAGAAAATTCCTTTATCCAGAGGGGGAATAATAAAAGATCCATATCCTTTGGCAACCAATTCGGCTGGAACATCCTCTTTGTTTTCAGTATGGGCATATGCTTCCATCAAAAGACCAATTCCTAAAGAGTTTTCTACAATATATTTAGCATGCTCCTTTCTTTCAATTTGATAATTCTCCAATAAATTAGGTAAATTGTATTCAAAATCCATAATTATTTTCCAAGCTAAATTTTCTGCATCTCTACAACCTGTCATCATGCCTTCGCCCATAAAGGGAGGATTTTGATGAGCAGAATCGCCAATCAAAAAACAATTATCCTTTTGAAACTCTTCAGCCAATACTGAATGAAATTGGTAAATAGCTTTTCTAAGTATTTTGTATTCTTTAGGTTGTAGCCAAGGTGAAAGAAGCTTATTTATATTTTTATCAGATGAAAATTCTTCAATATTATCATCATCATGGATTTCAAATTCCCATCTTTTGAAAGGCGAATGAGTGGGTATAAAAGTGCCAATTCTTTTTGGATCGCAAATTTGAATTGCAAATTCGCCTAATTCTTTTTCAGTAAGCAATTCAATATCAATTATTATCCAATCTCTATCGTAATTTAAATCTTCCTGTTTAATATTTTTTAATTCTCTTACCTTGCTGTTAGCGCCGTCTGCACCAATTAAGTACTTAAATTCGTAATTAATGGTTTCATTGGTGTTTAAATTTTTAATAGAACAGCTTGATTCATTTGAATCATTTATTTCTAACAATTCATGTTCAACAAGAATGTCACAGCTTGAGTTTAATAATTTATTTCTTATCTCCCTATCAGTATAAGGTTGATGAAAAAACCTCATAGGAGGCCAACCGTTTGGGGTATTTAAACCTTTCATAGTCATTGGTTCGCCAATGAACTCTAAATTTTCATTGACAAAACCTGCTCCTCCAGGTGCATCGCTGTTTTTATAATATATATTTTCTAAATCTAGCGATTGATGCATTCGCATGCCTTGGTCACTAATACTGACAGCTCTAGGAAGAGGGTAAATATCTTTTTCTTTATCAATAGCTAATACTTTTAGCCCGTATTTTTCTAGCTTCAGAGCCATGAAACTTCCTACTGGCCCCAATCCAACAACTACTGCATCGTATTTTACATCCATGTTTTTATCTTAATTTCTTCAACGAGAGAAAAATGACAATGGTTAATAATACTATAGCTAATATGTAATACTTAAAAGCTTGAATCAAAATCCAAATGCTTATAAATATTGTCGATAATAGAGAAGGAGGATTATTAAATTCGTAATCACCTTCTAACCAAGGAGAACCCAACACGCTGCCTCCTTGTCTATCATCGCCATGAAGATAAGCATGAGCTGGATTCATATCGCCAACTACATCTCTTTCTTCATAAGAAGTAATTATTTTTTTCATTTTTTCAAATACTTCAGATTCAACTTCTGATAAATCATTCTTTTCATAAGGATCTTTAATAATATTGAATAATTTATAAGATGCTGAAACAGGTATCAATTGAGGTTCAGACGAATACAATTTCCATTCACCATTGAACAAAGCTCTTTCATCAGAAATAACTCTTGAACCAATAAAAGCATTCTCTGGAGGAATTATTGTATTAGTTTTTAGGTTTACCCATTTATCTTTACCATCAAATTTCATGTTATTTGAAATACTAATGCCTGATGCAGATAATAAGGTTGGTAAAATATCTTGCACAAAAAAGAATTGATCTGATTTTGATTTTTCAATAACTCCTTTCCACCAAATGACAGCAGGGACTCTTATTCCGCCCTCAAGAGCTGAGGTTTTGCTTCCGTTCAAGCCTGCTGTACTCCCTTTGGCATTAATCAAGTTTGGAGCGATTACCTTTACTATTGGATCTATATCGAAAACAGGACCGTTATCACTAAAAAAAAGAACAATCGTTTCTTCTAAAATTCCTTCATCTTCAATTGCGTCAAGAATTTTTCCTATTTCAAAATCTAAGGCATTTACATTTGCTGCATAAACTTGATTTTTTTTATCATCAAGATAGGCAAATGATTCAATATTTTTAAGTGGGGCTTCGATAGGAGTATGAGGTGCGTTGAAAGCAACGTATAAAAATAGCGGACGATCCTTATCCTTGTTTTTAATTATATTTATTGCTTCATTGGCAATTAATTCCGTTGAGTATCCTTCTTCTTCTAAAGGTTTCCCATTTCTATGCCAATCTAATCGACCTGCTGCAGTATGATCAAAATATCCAATTCCTCCAGTCATATGTCCATAGCTTGTTTCAAAGCCTCGATTAGTCGGCCAAAATTCTTTTTTAGCCATGCCAAGATGCCATTTACCTGATAATGCAGTTTGATATCCAGCTTCTTTAAAATATTGCGGCATAATTTTTAATTCGGGAGGCATACCTGTTTGTTCTGCAGCAGGATTCATGAAAGGTCTGACAACGCCATGATTGAATATATGTAATCCTGTCAACATAGACGCCCTAGTGGGACTGCAAACAGGATTAGAATAAAATCTATTCATTTCCATCCCATCTTTAGCAAGCTGATCTATATTTGGAGTAGGTATATAGCCATCATGATAAGAAACATCACCCCAACCCAAATCATCAGTAAGAATAATTATCACATTCGGTTTCTCTAAAGATAATAAATTTAACGAGCACACGAATAATGCAAGTAAAAAACAACGCATGAGTAGTTTCCCCTAGTAGTTACAAATTAGTATAGCTTAGTTAGCCGTTTCTACTGTCGCCAAAAGTATCAAAATTAATGTCAGGTCCCCATTGTGACGGACCTGGTCCATCAGATTCTAGACCGTCTTCAGTAACATTAACGTCATTTGGAGGAATAGTATTGTCAAAGTAATCACCATCGGTTTGATGTTCATGTGTTTGTTTAAATGGACTTCTCCAATAATCAAATACTTGTGCTCCTTGATAGTGTCTTCCTACTCCCCATTCTAATTCATAATCAAATTCTTCTTTGTTTCGTTGTAAAATTTCATGACCTCTTAAAACATCATCAATTTGTAACATTTCAAAAGAAACATGATTTAAACCTGGCTTTCCTTCAGAAAGCATTGCAGGCAGCCAAAAGATTGTATGATGATCTGCTGGTTCGAGACCTTTGTCTAATCTAGCAAAAATTCCCATCAATGGCGTATCGGGATTTTTTGGATCTCCTGCGTAAAGTTTGTCTGTTGCGATAATGCCTAAATGTTCGTTGTACCACTCAAGGGCAGCAGGTATATCATTCACATTGATTCCGTAATGACCAAATCTGACTATTGAGGGTGGAGCTCCTTTCACATATCTTTTTCTTTCATTTATTCTATTTATCTGACCACCTTCATTGCTGGATTGAGGCACGAGAGCTTGATAATCGTCTCTGTCCTTAATACCAAAACAAACATCAACTCCAATTCCTTCCAAATCTTTGCCTCTAGAAATATATCCTCCACCTGGAGTTTTGAGTTCTTCGACATCAGAAAAAGCATCGGTTTTACTAATTTTTTCTAAATCCTCCATGGAAGAAGCAACATAAGTCGCCCCAAGAAATTTTTTTTCACCTTTTTTACAAACCTCTATAAAAGGCTGAGGGCCATCACCTCGCATAATTAACACATCATCAGTTTTTTCAACTGTGTGCATTCCAAAGTGCAATAAAAATTGCTCTTGGATATCTAAATCAGGACATTGCAATGTGCAATATTGAACTCCTATAGCTTTTATTACTGGCATTATTTTTCCTCCATTAATTTTAATGCTTCTTCTTTTACTTCTCCTCCAAAAGTACCCATCATATGTACTAGTGGTGGTGGAAGAAGATTTGTTACAGCTTTATCAAAAAATTCTAAATCTTTAACTTTTTGATACCAATTATTTATTTTTGGTCTTTTGTCTTTGCTGAATGCTTCAGAAAGAGATAAATGATCAAAACGAAGAATGTAAGGAAGAGTGCAGGCATCTGCTAAACCAAACTTATCTCCTGCAATCCATCCACTATCTTCAATAATATTCTCCAAATGGTCCAAAAATTCTCCCGCTTTTTTTAATGAATTTATTACAATTGGCGCTTCTATACCTTCTTCCATGGTTTCTTTTCTTGCTTGTCTTTTAACAGGATCTGGAATGCTATCTAAATCTGCTTGTTTTTCTTCATCAGACTTATCCATTTGTAAGCGTCTGACAGCAATGCCATAAGTTATGGGACCAGTATATTGTTGAAAATTATCAATTTCTTTCATCCATAATCTCACTTTATGGATATCTTCAGGGGAAGAGGGCTTTGCTGGAATTTCTGGGAATGCATCATCTAGATATTCTAGAATTAGATTTGACTCAATTAAAACTCCATTATTAGTCACCAAGGTAGGAACGACATGATTTGGATTAAGTTTTACATATTCAGGATCATGCTGCTCTCCAGCTAACAAGTTAACTTCTTTAGATTTATATGGAAGTTTTTTTAATTCCAGAATTAATCTTACTTTTTGTGAACAAGTTGAAGGTCCATGATGATAAAGAGTTAAATTCGTCATTATGTAAATCTATCCTAATATTGACATAGTGTCACTTTTTAAATCATTTAAATAATTTTATCATTTTTTTTTGTTTACTTTTAAAGCTAAACCTTTTAATGTGACAATTGACAATGTGTCACATTCATTGATTTGTGTCTACTTTGTTACTTTTACTTGGATGAGTAAGAGATATTTTAAAATACCTATCTTTCAAAGGGGGAGATATGATCAATTTCAAACGCATTGTTACGCTCGTCGTACTTTTTGCTACACCTATGGCTATTGCACAAGATGCAGTATTCGAAGAACTGACAGTTACAGCTCAGAAGAGGACTTCTACTGTAATGGATACCGCAGCAGCCATTGCTGCTATTTCTGGAGATGATCTCCAAGAAAGAGGAATCAGAAATATTAATGACCTGGACCAACTTTCACCTGATCTTGTAATAGGTGGAGAAGGAATTCAAAGGAAACAAATTAGAATTAGAGGGGTTGGAACTTATAGTTTTGATATTGCTGCCGACCCATCTGTAGCAATTGTTATTGATGGTGTTGCTCAACCTAGAGCGACAACTAATACATCATCTTTCACTGATCTAGAACGAATTGAAATTCTTAAAGGTCCTCAAGGTGCGATTTATGGTGTTAACTCTATTGGTGGAATAATTAATATGGTCACTAAGAAACCAGTTGGCGGACAAGCCGGAAGAGTTATTCTTAAAACAGGTGATAACGGTCAAGAAGGTCTTTCTTTTACTTACGAAAATGATTTAAGTAATTCTGTGTCAGGTAGATTTCACCTTTCATCTTCTCAAGATGATGGTTTATCGTTTGATGAAGTAACTGGTTTGAACGATGGAATTGATCAACAATCATTGAGAGCAACTTTTTATGGCTCTACCGATTCAGGAATGAATTGGACCGCTGCTTTTGGGCATAGTAAAACTAATGTCGATGCGCAAATAATGGAACAATTATTCACTTGTAATACCTTAAATGGTGCCTCTCACTGGTTACCGGTTTTCTCTGCAGGAGCTACAAATCCTAATAATATTTGTACTACTTTAGCTCCTCCTACATCACAAAATACGCTAGGTGAGGTAAATCTTGAAAATGCTCTTGTTAAAGCTGCGTACGCAAGTCAAGAATCACAACCTTTATCGGTTCCTGGTTTTGCATCTATGGAAGGCATGACTGCTAGTCTAAACATGAGTAAAGATTTTGATGATTATAGTGTTACAACAATCATTGGAGCTACCAAAACCAATTCTGCTGAATTAAGAGACTTTGATGCAACAACTGCAGCTGCTCTTACACAAGGTCATCACTCAATGACTAATACAACAAGTATTGAAGTGAGAATTGATTCGGATGATTCAGTCAAATATCCATGGTCCGTTGGAGTTTATGGCTTAAGAGATCAAGGTTATAGAGAAGACAACTTTACTTCTTTCCCTCAAAGTGTACAAAACGTTTTATTTGGTTTTGGTGCAGCAGGAGCAGCAGTAGGTTTAGCTCCAGCACCACCTAATTACGCTGCTATTTTATCTGCCATGCAAGCTTGTGTTGTTTCTGGTGATTGTCAGGCTTACTACGCTGGTGGTGCTAATCCGGTAGCAAGAACAGCTGCAATGGTGGGTGGTCAATTTGTTACCCAACAAGATGTTGATAATTTAGTTAATGCAGTAACTGGAAAATTTGACAATATAGCAAGAATGGGGATCAAAACATCTTCATCCGCAGTATTTGGAAATATTAAATTTCCTTTAGCCGATAACTTAGAATTATTTGTTGGTGGAAGATACTCTATACACGATAAACCTTATACTTATGAAGGAAAGACTAATGCTACAAATGCCCCATTAGTTGTAGTACCTTACACAACAAGTGGAGGTCTAACTGCAAGAGAATTCGATCCAAAAGTTACACTTGAATATACACAAGGAGATAGTTTGTCTTGGGTAACATATTCAACTGCTTACAAATCTGGAGGTCCTAGATTTGCCCAATGGACAAAAGCTACAGCTGATATCACTTACGCACAAGAAGAACTTGAAATGATTGAAGTTGGTTACAAAACTGACCTTAATGGTGGAAGCAGCCAACTAGAGTTTACTGCGTATAATTACGACTATACTGACAATCAACAACTATTGGTTTGTGTCCAGAATGGATCTCCGAGTGGTTGTGTAGTTACGGGTGATGCAATTGTTCAAGGACTTGATTTAACATATCGAACTTATTTATCCGATAAAACATCTTTTGGCGGAACTTACGCATTTGTGGATGCGACTTGGGATAGATTCTGTGATACAGCTGCTGCTCCTGCGACAGAAGCAAATCCATGCGGAATTAACAGAAAAGGTCAAACCTTACCTTTTTCAGCTGAAAATAATTTAAGCATGAATATTCAGCATATAGAAAATATGGACATGGGTGAATTAACTTTGACGGCTGCTGTCTCTTATAAAGATGAATATTCAGTTACGTTAGGTAAATGGCCTGGTGTTTCAACTGTCGAAGATTTAACTAAACTTAATTTGAGTGCAGAGTTAGCTTCGCCAGATGGCTGGAACTTGAGCTTAGTTTGTACAAACTGTACTGACGAAATATACCAAGCAAATGGTTTGCAAGGTGTCCGAGCACAAGGTGGTGGTTACCGTTATGCTAATGCTGAACGAAGAAGAATTGGACTTAGTTTAGAAACTAATTTCTAAGTCTAATATAAAAAAAAACGGCATCTTTAGGTGCCGTTTTTTTATAAAAAAATGAATGCAAAAGGTTTACAAAACCATCAATTAAAGTAGATTTACGTTACTTAAAAATAGTATTTAGTTAAAAAAGGCAATAATTAAGCCAATTTCAACCTGGGGGAAGAAATGAATAAAACAATAAACTTAGTAATTATTTCTTTATTTGCTTTTGCATCTGTAGTTACTTCTCAATCTGCCGTGTATGAGGATTTGGTAGTAACAGCAACCAAAAAAGAATCTTCATTAATGGAAACTCCCGCGGCTATTGCGGCAATAGCTGGTGACGATCTTAACAATCGAGGTATTAGTGATATTTCTGGACTAAATCAGTTAACTCCTGACCTAGTGATTGCAGGAGAAGGTCACTCAAGAACAAATGTTAGGATTAGAGGTATAGGAACTTACGGGTTTACTTCTTCAGCTGACCCATCATCTGTTTTAGTAATAGATGGCGTAGCTCAACCAAGAATATCTAGTGCAAAACATGCTTTTAGAGATTTAGAAAGAATTGAGATATTAAAAGGACCTCAAGGAGCGCTTTATGGGACTAATGCTTTGGGTGGAATTATTAATATTGTAACCAGAAAACCTATTGGAGGAGAATCGGGTTCCTATTCTATAGCAACAGGAAATAATGACGATTCAGATATTTCTCTATCCCTTGAAACTGATTTAAGCGATTCTACGTCTGTAAGGATATCTCTTGCTCGTGGTTACGATGCTGGTTTAGCTTATGAAGAGTTAACTGGTCGTGACGATGGCGTTGAATATACTTTTGGAAGAGTAGCTCTTTTTGGCACTTACGAAAACGGAACAGAGTGGAGCTCTTCTTTTAGTCACTCCAAAGACAATCAATATGCTGCTGTTTCTGAACAAGACTTTTTATGTAACTCAACAAATGCTGCTACAGAGTTATTAATTGTTGCTGCAGTCGCTCCACTTGGCTCCGTGTTTTGTAAGACTGTTAATAATAGTACAGCCAAATCAGACATTATAAAAAGAGGCCAAGCTGATTTAACTAATGCTGTAGTGAAAGCATCTCTAGCAAGTAAATATGGTCAACCAATGAATATTCCCGGTTATAACTTCTCTGAATTAATGAATTTCAGTTACAACGCTAAAATGAGTTTGAACGATATGACTTTAACAGCTCTGTTAGGTTATAACAAAGTTAATTCTGGTGAAGAAAGAGATTTTGATGCCACTACAATAAATGCTTTAAATCAAGGTCATCACGCTTCTTCAGATTCTACGACGATAGAATTACGCTTAGATTCTGATCCCTCAATAAGAACTCCTTGGTCTGTTGGGCTATATGGAATGAGAGATCATGGTTACAGAGAAGATCACTTCACATCATTTGGGCTTGGAGTTCCAAACTTTATAAGTTTTGGTGCAGGAGCTTTTGCATATATTGCAGGTAATCCTGGCACTGCTATTTCATTGCAAACTGCTTCACTGCCACCTAATGCTCTTACAATTGGAACATGGTTACAAAATTGTGTGACTAATAATAGTCAATGCCAAGCTTATGCAACTCCTGCTGTGGCAAGACCAGCTATAACGGGAAGACAATACATAGACCAATATGATGTCAATAACTTTACTGGAGCTTTCACCATTCCTGGAGTCAACTTAGCAAGAGTTGGGCTAAAAACTCAAGCAACAGCTGTAAATGGAAATATAACTTTTCCTTTAGCCGATAATATTAATTTGCTTGTAGCTGGAAGATATTCTGTTCATGACAAACCATATACCTACGAAGGTAAAACAAACAAAACTGGACAAGCCTTATTAGTCGTAGAAGATTTTTTAGTTCGTCATGGAACAACAGAAAAAGAATTTGATCCAAAATTGACTTTAGAAATGACAAATGGCGAATCTCTTTCTTGGCTGACATTTGCTACTGGGTATAAATCAGCGGGAATAGGATTTGCTAATTGGTCTCCTGCTGATGCAAAAAAACCTTATGCAGCAGAGAAGTTAGAAATGATTGAACTTGGATACAAAACTACTCTTTCTGAAGGCAGCGCTCAATTAGAAGCCATTTTATATAACTACGATTATACAGATCATCAGCAACTTCTAGTTTGTAGTACAGCTCAAGGCCCTGCTGGTTGTGTAGTAAATGGTGACGCAACATTACAAGGTATTGACTTGGCTTATAGAACCTATGTTACTGATAATACAAGCCTAGGTTTGTCTTATGCGTTTACGGATGCAACTTGGGATAAATTTATCGATACAGCATGTTGTGGTGTCGGATCTGCTTATGATAGATCAGGACAACAATTACCATTTGTTGCAGAAAATAATTTACTTTTAAATTTAGAACATATTCAAAACCTTGAAATAGGTGATGTAACTTACAATTTAAATTTATCCTACAAGGATGAATACTCAGTTCAATTAGATAGATGGGAAGGAGTTACTCTGGTAAGCGACTTAGTGTTAGTAAATGCCAATATTTCATTAATGACTCAAGGAGGAGTTGAAATTTCAACTTTTTGTACAAATTGTTCAGACGAAGAATATTTATCTGTTGCATTAATGGGAGTTAGAGCCCAAGGTGGAGGCGCAAGAACTGCCTATGCTGAAGGCAGAAGAATAGGCTTGCAAATATCTTCTGATTTTTAATTAAATGTTTAAAAAACGGCATCCTTTGTGGTGCCGTTTTTTATTTAATATAAAATAATCTTATGGCATCAAATAAATTAAGCTCAAAAGAAAAATTAATAGATGCCGCTGTTTATCATTTAAATACAGAAGGCTTAAATAACTTTACTGCAACAAGCTTAACTAGAGCGGCTAATTTAGGATATGGAACTTTTTATAAATACTTTTCTTCAACTGAAGATGTTTTAGAAGACGCCATAAAAAAAAGAATATCTGATTGGTCTCACTTAATCTCAGAGTCTAATAAAAATGAACCAGATAGGTTGTTTGCTTTTATAGAAGCTTTTTATAAAACAATAATAGAATTAAGTAATAATTTATCAATGAGGTGGCTTCTGGAAAAACCTAATTATTTTGTTGAAGTTTATTTTGAATTAACGTTTCCCCATGCAAAAAAGGATGTCGAATCTGCCGTTGAAACAAATCAAATTTCTTCTGATTATTTAAATAATTTTGAAACCATTTTTAAACTTTATTTATGGCAGATGTGTGGAGCCTTATCTATGGTCGATGAGGGATCAAATTATAAAGATATCGCTTTAACTTTAATAAAATTAATTATTCCTTATGGCACAGATGAAGTTAAAATCGAACAAATTTGTAAGCTTTTAGAGGAGAGAAATAGTAATAAAATTTAATTATGAAACTTAATAGCGACTTGCAACCTAAAGTTGTAATAAACGAACCGCTCTATGAGCCGGTAAACAAATATCAAAGAAATTTTGATTTAACCGACGTTTTTTTATTTGAAAAAGGGCAGCCTTACGAAGAATATAAACAATTAAGAGAAAATTCACCCGTTCATTTCCACGAAGCAGGAATTGGTGATAGTGAACCAGGTTTTTGGGTTTTAACAAAATATGATGACATAGAATTTGTTTCTAGAAATCAACAAATTTTTTCATCTCAATTAGCAAGTGGAACAACTTTGACCCTAGGTTATTCACAAGAAGTTAGTATTGATCAATTATTTAGATCGGCTCTAGATCATATGCTTGGTACTGATGATAAATTGCACTTATCAATGCGAAATCCTCACATGAAGTTTTTTACTCCCAAGTATGTTGAAGAATTGAGAAAAAAGGTTTCTTTAAAAGTTACAGAACTGCTTGATGGAATTGCTCCATTAGGAAAATGCAATTTAGTTGATTCTATTTCGTCAGAACTTCCTATTTTTTCCCTGAGTGAAATTTTAGGTGTGCCAGAAGAAGACAGGTCAAAAATAAAAGAATGGATGACTTTTTTAGAAATGGCTCAAGTTGTTGGAGCAACTCAAGCTGCAGAGAAAAATAATATTGAATTGAACGAAGATCAACAAGCTTCGGCTCCAGATCCGGCAATGATTGCTATGTTTACAAATATTGTTAAAGAGATGTTTGATTATGGAAGAGATATTCTTCTTAAAAGAAGAAAAGATCCGAAAGATGATCTTCTCTCGGTTATTGCTAATATGGAAGTTGACGGAGAGAAATTACCTGATGAATATTTAGACGGTTCTTGGCTGTTAATTATTATTGCTGGAAACGAAACGACTAGAAATTCTATCAGCGGAACAATAAAACTTTTAACTGAAAATCCTGATCAAAAAGAAAAACTAATTAACAATATGGAACTACTTCCTAATATGGTTAATGAGGCTATAAGATTAATTTCGCCTGTGATTTATATGAGAAGAACGACCAAAGAAGAAACTTTAATTGGAGATCAAAAAATTGGTCCCCAAGAAAAAGTTGTTTTATATTATGGTGCAGCAAATAGAGATCCAGATATCTTTAAGAATCCCGATGCATTTGATATTGAAAGAGAAAATGCTAAAAAACATTTAGCTTTTGGTTATGGAAGACATTTATGTTTAGGTAAGCATATGGCCAATATGCAACTAGCTGAAGTATATAAACAAATACTTTCAAGATTTCCAGATATGCAGCAAAGCGATGACTGGAAAGTTGTTCCAAATAATTTTACTCACTCAATATCTGAGATGCCTGTCTCATTCACGCCTGAATAAATATGCAAAATTTTATTGATCTTTTTATGAGTGTTTGGAATCAAGGCTTATTAGGCGTAAGTATTTCTCAAATTATAATTTCATTAGTTATTTTATTGATTGCTTTTATATTAAGAGGAGTTGTTTCAAACATAGTAATTAAATGGCTTGAGGTTTTAACATCAAAAACTGACTCGCAAGTAGACGACATTATTCTAGACTCTTTAAAAAAACCGCTTGGTTTTATTCCAATAACCATTGGACTTTATATAATAACTGTTTACCTTCCTTTATCGGGCTTGCTAGATATTATTGCAACTAATATTGTTAAAGCCTTTGTTGTGTTTACAATTTTTAGTGTTCTTTCTAATGCCGTAGATCCACTTTTTAAAGTTTTAGCTGGAAATACGTGGCTTACCTCCGCAATGTCTTCTTGGTTAGAAAAATCTTTAAAAGTGCTGATATGGATTATAGGATTTGCAGTAATCCTAGATATCTTTGGAATAGAAATTGGGCCGTTAATTGCTGGACTAGGACTTTTTTCAGTTGCGATCGCACTTGGAGCACAAGATTTATTTAAAAACTTAATTGCAGGAATGTTAATAATTGGAGAAAACAGGTTTCAACCTGGAGACCGCATAGAAGTAATAGGACAATTTCACGGAATTGTTGAGACAATAGGGTTTAGATCTACTACGGTAAGACTATTCAATACCTCACCAATGATCATTCCTAACAAGGATTTATCCGATGTAAGTGTCATCAATCACAAACAATTAAAATTTCGAAGAATTAGATGGGTAATTAATTTAATTTATGCAACAAATTCAGAAGCAATCGTAAATATTTGTAGAGATATTGAAAAAGTAATAAACGACACAAACAATGGCTTTGCTATTAACCCAGGGCAAGAGTCATTTGCAAAAGCAGTTGAGTTTGGAGCAAGTTCCATAGACTTAGAGATTCTTTGTTACACCGAAGTCAGTGATTACACAGGATTTTCTGAGGTTAAACAGAAGTTATTATTAGAAATACAAAGAATAGTTTCAAAGCATGGCTCTGACTTCGCTTTCCCTTCTAGATCTATTTATATTGAATCGTCTCCATCAGAATAGATTAGATGACAAGATGGTTTTTTCTTTTCTTACTTGCCTTAACGTTAGTAATTTCCTTTAGGCTGTTTACATTTTCTCCATTTCCGAACTTATCAAAAAATTGCGACAAAACCTCAATAGAATCGAATATGTCTGGAATTTGGAACCTGAATAGGGTAGATAATTTTTCGGGAATAGAGCCATATTTAAATGCAAAAGATTTAAATAGTTATTCTTTTTTTATCTATTATCTAGTCCCATCTATTCTTAGTAATAGTCAAATTTTATCGATAGATTTTTGCGGAGATGAAGTTACTGTAACTTATAATGTTTTTAGAAATTGGAGACAATATAATTTTTCTACAATTCAAAATCAGGCCTTTAAATCAAATTCATCTGATTTATCTGGAATTGCTAGTTTTCAGCCAAAAATCATATCAATTGAAATAAATTCAAAAGATATAGACTTTACAGAAGAATTATATTTAGATGGCGGGGAATTAATTAGAGAAACAGAATTTTCAAACTCAAAAACAGGAAAAATAAGGTACTTTTATAGAAAAAATGACTAGTCCTAAAGAATATATATTACGCGTGACGTGTCCAGATAGGTTTGGAGTTGTTGCAAAAGTATCGACTTGTTTAAATGATTCAGAACTATTTATTTTAGATTCAGCTCATTTTGGAGACCCAGATACCAATAAATTTTTTATGAGAGTTAAAGTTATTTCTCCAAATAAAAATTTTAAATATAAATCATTTGAAAAAAAATTCTCTTTGATTGCTAATGAATTAAATATTGATTGGACATTTATTGATGCCAGTATTAAACCAAGAACGGCAATTTTTGTTTCAAAATATAGTCACTGCTTGCAAGATCTACTTTATAGAGAAAGTGTTGAATCATTGCCTATAGATATTAAGTGTATAATTTCTAACCATCCAGATCTAAGAAAAATTGCAAAAAGCTATGACATCCCTTATCACTTTATAAATATGAAAAAAAATTCGAAAAGTGTTTCAGAAGCTAAAATCAATCAAATCTTAAATAAAGAAAATGTGCAACTCAATATACTTGCTAGGTATATGCAAATTTTATCCAAATCGTTTGTTAAAAAACATTATGGAAATATTATAAATATCCATCACTCGTTTCTTCCAAGTTTTAAAGGAGCAAAACCATACCAACAAGCTTATAGTAAAGGAGTCAAAATTTTAGGTGCTACAGCGCATTATGTTTCATCTGAATTGGACGAAGGACCAATTATAGAACAAACGGTTGATAGAATTAATCATTCTATGACTCCAAAAGAAATGGAGATAATCGGCAGAGATATTGAGTCTATTACTTTAGCGAAAGCTGTTAAGTATCACGTTGAGCAGAGAATTTTTTTGAATGATGGTAAGACAGTGATTTTTAATTAGGAGAAGAAAATGAGTATTAATTTAAAGGGCTATTCAACTATTGGAACAAATAATAAGGAGGCAGCAGAAATTTTTTACGATGGTGTATTAGAACAATTGGACCTAAGGAAATTTCCTGCAAATGACAGAATAACTATGTGGACTTCTAAAGAAGACGGCTCAGTAATATTAGCTATAGCAATTCCATATGATGGCGAAATAGCACAACATGGAAATGGAACGATGAAAGCTATTGCTCTTGGGTCGCAAGAAGAAGTCATAACAATGTACAACAAAGCAATGGAAATGGGCGCAATTGATGATGGCGAGCCTGGTATGCGAGCAGGTAAGTTTTATGGTGCTTATGTATACGACCTCGATGGGAATAAACTTTGTTTTTTTAATTTTGGAGATTAACTCAAAGCTTGGTTGATATCGTCAATCAAATCTTCGATAGATTCAATACCGACTGACAATCTTACGAGCCCATCAGATATTCCTATCTCGTCTCTTACTGATTTCGGAACTGAAGCATGAGTCATAAGAGCAGGGTGTTCAATTAAACTTTCAACACCTCCAAGGCTTTCCGCCAAAGAGAAAATTTTCGTTTTTTCAAGAAATTTCTTAGAAGCTTCCAGGCCACCGTTTATTTCTAAAGAAACTATTCCACCAAATCCATTCATTTGATTTTTAGCTAGCTCGTGTTGGGGATGAGATTCTAATCCTGGATAAATTACTTTACTTATTTTGTTGTTATTGGTTAATTCTTTAGCAAGTATAAGGGCATTCTCACTGTGCCTTTCCATTCTTAAGCCTAATGTTTTTAAACTTCTTAAAATAAGGTAACTATCAAACGTACTAGTTATTGGACCTAAAGAATTATGAATATTAGACATTTTATCAATCAACTCTTGGTCATCTTTTCCAATTACTAAAACACCTGCAATTAAATCTGAATGACCGCCTAAAAACTTAGTAGCTGAATGAAGAACAATGTCTATACCAAAATTTAGAGGTTTTTGAATATAAGACGATGCAAAAGTATTATCACAAACGGAAAGAATACTATTTGCTTTAGCAAAATTTGCAATTTGTTCTAAATCAGCAATTTTTAAAAGAGGATTGGTAGGTGTTTCTACGAAAATCATTTTGGTTTTGTCTGTTAAAGCGTTTTCAACATTTTCAAAATTAGTCATATCCACATAAGAGACTGTAATTCCTTGAGATTTAGTTTTTACTTCGTTAAATAGCCTGACTGTTCCCCCGTAAAGATCATCCATAGCAATTACATGATCGTCTGGTTCTAATAATTCCACACATGCAGAAATAGCTGCTACGCCTGAAGAAAAACCATATCCTTTTATGCCATCTTCTAGGCTAGTCATGCATTCTTCTAAAGCATTTCTAGTTGGATTGCCAGATCTAGAATAATCATAGCCTTTGTGAATACCTGGAGAATCTTGTTTAAAAGTAGAAGAAGTATAAATAGGCATCATAACTGCCCCAGTCAAAGGATCAGCTTCTTGTCCAGCATGAATAGATCTAGTTTCAAATCCCTGTTTTTTCTTTTTACTCATAATTAATTAATATTTTTTTTAATCCAATCTTTATTAAAAGCTTTAGAGAGATACTTATTTCCAGTATCACATACCAAAGTTACCACTGTTTTAGGTTCTGTTTGCGCTTTACACCATTTCACTGCAGCATCTACCAAAGTACCACAAGAAGAGCCGGCTAAAATACCTTCTTTTTGTAATAACAAATCAATCATGTGAAAAGCTTCTCTATCGGAGACATAAATACCTTCATCAATAATATCAAGATTTAAATTGCCAGGAATATAATCTTCTCCAATTCCTTCTACATTCCAACTACCTCCATCATATTTAAATTCTCCATTATTCACTGCATCAGCAATTACTGAGCCAACTGGATCGGCAATTACAATTTTTATATCAGGATTTTTTGATTTTAAGAATTCTCCTACGCCGCTAATAGTTCCTCCTGTACCAACGCCAGCAACAAATGCGTCAATTTCTCCCTCCATCTGTGACCAAATTTCTGGTCCAGTAGTTTCAAAATGAACTTTTGGGTTTGATTGGTTCTCAAACTGATTAGCAAAAAAAGAGTTTGGGGTAGATTCTAATAACTTCTCTGCAATGGATTGATAATGCTCTGGATGACCATTTTCAACATCAGATCTTGTCATAATTATTTCCACACCCATCGCTTCAAGATGCATGATTTTTTCTTCACTCATTTTATCTGGAATGACAAGTATTAAATTATAGCCCTTTAATTTTGCCGCCAATGCTAGTCCTAATCCTGTATTTCCAGCTGTAGACTCAATTATTGTAGACCCTTCTTTAATTAAACCTTGAGATTCAGCATCTTCAATCATTTTTAGGCCAACCCTGTCCTTAATAGAACCAAATGGATTGAGACTTTCCATTTTTACATATAAATTACACTTTCCTGTATCAATATTATTTATTTTTAAAACAGGAGTATTGCCTACCATCTCAAGGACATTATTGTATTTAGAACTCATTGATCTTTAGAAGAATTATTTTTTTTACGATTATACTTTGTCTTATCAGCAAAAACTTTTGCTTTATTAAATTTAGCGGCATTTTTTGCTACTGGATTTTGAACTTTTCTTTTGGTTGTCTTTTTCATTAATCTTATTTAGATAAGATTGACTATAATAAGTTCTTCAATTTAAACGCTTATAAATCTCTTCTTTAACCAGCCACATTCTATCTTGGCCCCATACGTAGAAAGGGTCGCTACCGTCAGAGTTAGTAACTTTAAAGCTTGGAACTCCCCAACAGTTCCCCGAATACATATCTTCACAATTATCATTCAGAATCTTTTTCCATTTTTTTGTTTTAAGATCATTTTTTACTTTTTTCCAATTTAAATCTAAATCTTCAACCAAATCTTTTAGAAAATCTTCATCTCCAATATTTATACCATCTTGAAATGAAGCTTTAAGAAGAGCATCTATATAATCAAATCCCTTTCCAAGACTATCTATTATTGGAAATAATGAATAAGCCAATCTTGCTGGCTTCCCAATGGGCGAGTAGATTGATTTCATTTCGTAATTATATTTTCTACCTTCTCTTGCAGCATCAGAAATAATGTATTTTGCTTTAAAATCAGGAATTACCATCATTCTCATTAACATCGGTAAGACAGGTTTGGTTATCAGATTTATAGGATATTCAGTAACTAGTTCTTTCACTCTTTTAGCACTAATAAAGGTATATGGACTATTTAGAGAAGGATAGTAAGTCAAATTGAGTTTGCGCTCCGATGAAAATTCTTTAGGTGCGTTTGTATTTAAATTGCATATTAATTCGTTATTGAGCGTCTTTTTAGCTCCAAGTTCAGATAATCTCGTTTCAAGGTGATTAAGCCTATCAACTCCCCAATAAAGTTCTTTTTCGTAATAGAACGCTGAGCCAAAATAATAATCACATTCGTTTCTAATTTTGTTACCTTCAAAAAGCTTCTTGTTGACTTCTTCTTCAGAAGATGAATATTTTGTCGATATTTCTTTTAATTTCTCTTCATCACTATTCCATAAAGCGCTACTTACATCTCTAGCAATATTATTAAAATTTTCTTTTTCTACGCTACTAAGAATAGAATTTGCTAAATCTACTAAATTTTTGGATGGATAAGAATCCGCTGTAAAATCAATTTGATAATAATTTGCAATTCTTCGAACATCTTCAAGACAATACTTGTTATAAAGAGATGGCTCGTGAAGAGCTTCAGGGTTTTCTTCACCAACTAATATTGACTTTAAAACTATGTCATACGAGTCTTTAAGTTTGTCTAAGTATTGAACAGTTAAATGTGAATAAGGATCATCTACCTTATGGAAATAAAATACTTCATGGGGTCTTTTCTCTGTTTGTCTATTTTGTTCTTGTTTTTCTCGAATCGATTTAAAAATTTCATAACTAGAAAACGTATTCATAGCTTTGTTTCTTAATTTATGGGCAAAAGTTCTTCTTGCTAGGACGCTTCTTATGTATTTATACATTAAAAACGCTCCTCTCCAGATTGGATTCGACCATATAAATCTGAATTGATTTCAACGTAATTTCCTTTCTGATAAAAATATATTTTATCCTCAATCAAATTAGGGTCAAAACCTTGTTTCTTGAGATCTTCTTTTTGATGTTTAAAAGTTCCTGTTGTTTTCATTACTTCTGTAATTCTTAAAAAATAGGGTTTTTGAAAAGCATTTAAATTTTTTTCAATATGATCTGAAAAATCGGCAAAATTAAATTGATCCGTCACACTTAATAGAGCCATTCCAGCTTTGCCCTCAGCAGACTTTACTTCTACACCATAAACATTTGAATCTAGTACTTCTTGATATTTATTTACAATTGCAGCAACTTCCATAGTCGAAACGTTTTCACTTTTCCATCGATAGGTATCCCCAACTCTATCTGCAAAAGAAAGCCAGTTATTTTCATGTCTAGTAAGCAAATCACCAGAGTTAAACCATAAATCTCCTTGTTTAAAAACATCGCTCATAATCTTCTTATTTGAAGCCTGTTTATCTAAATAACCTTCAAAAGTTGCAAGCCTAGATAATTTAGAGACAAAAAGACCTGTCTCATCAATCCCCACTGATTCGCAAAAACCATCCTTATTTCTTATTGGCTCCCCACTTTCTTGGTCACATTTTATTACCAGAGATCCGCTAGAATAACGACCCACCATACCAGGTCTTCCATGTGTATTTACTAAAGCTCCAACACCTTCAGTTGCTCCATATAATTCTCTAATACTTGGAATATTAAATCTATTTTGGAATTTCTCCCAGATATCTGGACGAAGACCATTACCCGATATCACTCTTAAACTATGGTTTTTGTCCTCATCATTTGGGGCTACATTCATCAAGTAACGACATAATTCTCCAACATAGCCAAACATTGTGACTTTGTGTTCTCTAATATCAGGCCAAAACTCTGAAGCAGAGAATTTTTCTTTGATTACTGTTGTAGCTCCTCCTCTTAGGCATCCCGCCCAGGACCACAAAAGGCCTGTAGCATGATAAAGGGGCAGGGTAAGATAAAGAATATCTTTTTGTTTGGCTCTAAATCCGAAAAACTGTCCAGCATAACTAGTTTTAACTGCTCTGCCATTTGTTATTAAAGCGGCTTTAGGCAAACCTGTGGTACCGGATGTATAGATATACATAGCAACGTCTTTAATTTTTAGCTTGTGAGGCTCGACATCTTTTGAATCTTTTGAAGCTTCATTGATGTCTTCATAGCCACTTGGAATTTCAAATGAATCTTCAACAAGATAAGTATTTAAAGATTTCAATTCGGATTCAGGCATTGATGAGTTAAATTTTTCTAAATGCGAAGCGCCTAATATGATTGCTTTAGCGTCCACGATGGTAACAACATGTTTTAATCCTTCGCCAGTAACTGTGGTGTTGATTAAAGCAGCAATAGCTCCGATTCGATGAGCAGCTAAAAGAAGCATTAGAAAGTCTGGACAATTATCCATTAACAGCGCAAAACAATCTCCAGGCTTGATTCCTTGTTGTTGAAGATAAGCTCCATATGAAGAAATTTTATCGTCTGCTTCTTTCCACGTTATTTTTTTATCATTAAAAATGAAGGCAACTTCATTAGGATATTTTTTAACGTTTGTTTCAAAAAAATCTAGGATAGATAATTTGTTATCTGGCTTCCATGCAATAAATAGTCTTGGTATGCCTTGTGCATAAAAATAAATATCATCTAAGACTCCATTAATTGCCCATTTCAAACTCATTTTGTCTCCCCTAAAAATTTTAAACATCCGCAATTACTTAGAATCGGTTTAATCGATTCCTTCACGGGAAATTCATTATATTTCAATCTAAGTTCTTTGAAAGATTTAGAATGATTATTTTGAGTCTTTTGAGTAAATAGTTGATTGTCTAAATTAATGGAAAAAACTTTTTTGTTATTATTCAAAGCCTCATGATTTGCATTTGTCCAAGAAAGAAATAGATTTGCTATTTCTTTCTCTAAAATAGGCTCTATAGTTAAGTGCACATCGCTCCATCCCACAAAGTCTCCTTCGATCTTTGGGTTTTCCATTCTCCTAAGCCAATTAACTAAATTAGGTCTTTGATTGATGAAATTTCTAGCTGTAATGTCAATCCAACAGCCATACAGTTGCCCCCATAAACCGAAATCAGCAATAGAAGGACGTCCCCCAAACAAATAAGAAAATTTACTTAAATGATTTTCTAAAAGATCAATTAATCGTTTGAAAGATTTTTCTATCATCTCTTTGTTTTCGTCATTTGATCCAAATGCAGATAGTTTTGAAATTTGTCTCTCTTTGATTTTGTTAGCTTTATCTTCTAAAGCTAAAGAAGAAATGATTGGTAAATATTTAATATGAATTGGAATATTAACTGCAGCTAGCCTTTTTGAAGATAAATTTCTATCTGCTTCGTAAGACCAACGATAATGATATAAATGCTTACTAGACCATTCATCAGCATATTCTTCTATTAATGCTGCAATAAAAATTAGTCTTGAATCTTCAGGGTAAATAGATTGAAGGGGATGAGTTGCTTCTATTGTTTCGATAATCTTTGTCGAGTCCTGCAGTGATTGATTTTCATCAATTAAAAGTAAAGGAATAATCGGTAACTTTGCGTGTTTTTGAAGTTCTTTAGAATTTGGATTTGTAATCCATTTAAATTTAAGCTTTTTAAATTTTAAATATGATTTAACTTTTATAGAATAAGGGGATAGATCTAGCCCAAATAATTTGTACATTTTCTAGCAAATTTTTTTTATGCTAAGCCTCTTTTCTCAAGTAGTCGTTTTGGATCGGGTTCTTTCCCATTAAATTTAATGAATTGCTCCATGAGATCTTTTGAATTTCCAGATGCATAGACAAATTCTTTTAATTTTTGACCAGATTCTTTGTCGTAAATACCATTCTTTTCAAACACCTCAAATGCAGATGAGTCTAATACTTCTGACCACATATAACTGTAATAACTTGAAGAATAGCCTCCAGAAAAAATATGGTTAAAATAAGTACTTCCATATCGACTATCTATTTCTTGAGGTTTTTCAATAGAATTAAATAAATCTTTTTCAAAGTTATCTATCTCTGTTATTTCTTTATCTGATGTATGCCAAGCAAGATCTAAATATGAAGCAGCAAGGTATTCAGTAGTTGCAAATCCCTGATTAAATTTTTGACACTGTAAGTATTTATTCATTAGTTCCGATGGAATTTTATCTCCCGTTTCGTAATGAAGAGCAAATTCATCAAGTACTTCTGGGTTTCTTATCCAGTTTTCCATCATTTGTGAGGGAAATTCAACAAAATCTCTAGGTACGCTAGTACCCGATAATGAAGGATAAGTAACATTTGAAAGCAAACCGTGAAGAGCATGTCCAAATTCATGAAATAGGGTAATTGCATGTTCAAAATTAAGAAGGGAAGGCTTATCTTTGGTTGGTTTTGGAAAATTACAAACATTTATGATAATTGGGTATTGATCTCCATTATTTTTACATTGATCTCTGTAACTAGTCATCCAGGCACCTCCTTGTTTGGAAGATCTTACGTAGTAATCAGTTAGAAAAATTCCTACTATATTTTCTTTCTTATCAAGAACCTTAAATGCTTCTACTTCATCATGATATTTTGGATAGTTACTCAATTTAATAAATTTAATATCAAAAAGTCTCTCAGCAGTTTTAAATGCAGCTTGTCTGATATTTTCTAAAGATAAAAACGGACGCATATTCTCTTCCGAAAAATCATATTTTTCCTTTCTAACTTTTTCAGAATAAAACCACCAATCCCAGGGTTCTAATTTAAAATTATTACCTTCTTTTTGAATAAGATCCTGCATTTCACTAGTTTCTTCTTTGGCTCTTTTTTTAGCTGGCTCCCATACTTGATCCAATAAATTAGCAACGTTTGAAGTTGATTCAGCCATGCTATTTTGTAGGGCCAAATCAGCATGACATTCAAAACCTAATAGTTTTGCCTTCTCCTTTCTCAGCGCATACATATTTTTGATGTGAGATTCATTATTTTCAGAGTTTTTATTTTTACCTCTGGAAACATAGCCTTTATAAATTTTTTCTCTCAAAGATCTATTTGAAGAAAATGTTAGAAAAGGGTAAAGGTTTTCTCTACTTGCTTTGAATAACCAGCCATTATCAATATTCTCAGATTCAGCTTGTTTTTTTCCTATTTCTATCAAATCATCAGGCAATCCTTCTAGCTCAGAATGATCTGTAATTAGTAACTTAAAATTATTGGTTTCTTTTAAGGTGTTTTGATTAAATTTTAATGATAATTTTGAGAGTCTTTCATTTAATGATTTAAGAACCTCTCTATCTTTATCGCTTAGTAATGATCCTCTAAGTTTAAAATTATCGAATAATACTTTTACCAATCTAGATTGTTCATCATTTAGACTCTCGTCAGAGTTATAAACCTTTTCTATTCTTTTAAACAATTCTTGATTTAAGGAAATGCTATCGTTGTGACGAGATAGAATTGGACTTATTTCAGAAGCAATTTCGTTTAACTCATCATCCGAGTGAGCCGAAAGAAGATTATAAAATACTCTGCTTACCTGACTTAATAAATTCCCAGAATTTTCAAGTGCATTAATTGTGTTTTCAAAAGAAGGGTTTTCTTTGTCGGATATTATTTTCTCAATCTCTTTTGAGTGCTCATCGATTGCATACTTAAATGCAGGAATATAGTGCTCTGCTTTGATAAGTTCGAAAGGCGGGATGCCATATTCATTTTTAAAGTCTTCTAATAAAGGATTTTTCATAAAGTGATTCTATATATATTTTCTATCATTGACTAAAAAACCTTTCTTTCAAATAAAAAGGTAAATAAGTTATAGAAAAAAGTAATAAAGCTATAGGAATAAAAATCAAAAGATGCAATGGAGGATCAGGCATAAATGCAGTTAAATTTTCACCAAGAGGAAATTCAAGTAAATACATATAATTTGCTTTGATATCGGTTGAGAAAAAATTAATCAGTAGATTTATTGGATAGATTATTAGCACTATAGGAATGCTATAGAAAATAGTATCTTTATAAGATTCAAAATCTGGAATGTTTTTCATCGAAATAGATGCAAAACAAATGGCAAACAAAAGTAATCCATGACTGAAATTAAAAAGTATGAAATGTAGGTGAGGAAAATCATAGGGATAATCTGGCTGCGTTAAGGCCATTAATACCCCTGAAATTCCCCAAAAAAAAGAAATGTTATAAAAAAATCTTTTTTTTGTTATAAAAAAAATCGCAACAAACAAAGAAGCAAGGTTGCAAAGATGAAGAGGCAAAGTAGAAAGAAAAAAAAATCTCTCGGGATATAAAGCAGGGTAATAAAAAGGCTTCAAAGTTTCATTGAGGATAATAAGGATTGCTATTCCTAGCCCCATATTATTTTTTAAGGTCTCAGATGATCTTTTAAATAAAAAAGGACATACCAAAGAAAAAGCAATTACTAAAAAAATTGTTAGCAAATGTTCGAATCCAAATATTTTAAATTCTTCTACTTCAAACATATAATTTATTCTATATGAAAAAAATCTCTATCTCATTTGTAATTTTTATTATAGTTTTATCGTCCTGCGCAAATGAAAAAATAATTAATAAAATTGAATGGCAAGATGAACTAGATTATTTTGATGGGGAACAAGCATATTATTTTGTCGATGTAGGAACGAAAACAGCTTATCTCGGTGGAGTTTTAGAAATCTATAATATACTTGATAATTCTTACATCGATCGTATAACTGTTGCTAATTTTGATCTAATCTTAAGATCAGATGGATATCCCCTTTGTCGAATTTGGGGAGAAAGTGGAAAATTAAATAAGCCCACTTATTTGCTAGCTAGAAACTGTTCTAATTCTGGTTAAACTTATTATAAAAATCTTCAAACTTTTTTTGAAGTCTTTGCATACCAGAAATCCAGCGATCATAATCTGAAGCTTTTCTTTGAATGTATTCCAGAACCTCCTGATGAGGTGTAACCAAAAACCTTTCTTTTTTAATAGCATCGATAACATCGGCAGCACATTCATCGGCAGAAATCATTCCATCCACGCCGGCAGTCCCAGCTCCCTGAGCAGTCATTGGAGTTTCTACTGCTTGCGGACATAGACACGAGACTCCGATACCTTTTTCCCCATAGGTAATTTTAAGCCACTCTGCCAAACTTAAAGCGGCAGCCTTTGTAACTGAATAGGGCGCAGATCCAACTTGAGTTAGTAATCCGGCAGCAGAAGCTGTATTCATTAAATAACCATTACCTCTTTCTAACATTTGAGGCATTACATGTTTAGCAGCATGTATGTGTCCAATTACATTTATATCCCAAATATTTTGCCAGTCTTCGGTAGTTACTTCAAAAAAACCAGGAACTCCACCAATTCCAGCATTTGAACAAAATATATCTATACCACCTGCCTTTTCATCCATATAAGTTATCAAAGAAACAATTTCATCTTCCTTGCTGACATCTATTTTATAAGCATCGCAATTTAGTTCATTTTTACTTTCTTCTAAATTTTTTTCATTTAAATCAGCAATTAAGACATAACGAGCGTCTTCTGCAAGGAATGCCTTAGCTAAAGCTTTACCTATGCCACTGGCTCCGCCAGTCACCACTATTCTTTTATCTTTTATGTCCATCTATTTGGTTAACAATTCTATGGCTGAAGCTCTGAGATCTTTTTTAGCAATTTTGCCTGATGCGATTCTAGGTAATTTTTCTTTTTGAATCCAAACATGAGTAGGTATTTTAAAATTAGCTAATTTTTTTGCCAGGAATGTATTTAAATCTATATCACTTAACTCACTTTCATCTCTAATGCAGACGTTGGTAGCTAAAATTTCTCCTAATCGCTCATCTGGGACACCAAAAACCGAAGCTTCCAGTACATCGGGGTGCTCGGCGATAACTGCTTCAATCTCAGGACAAGCGATATTTTCTCCTCCTCTAATAACCATATCTTTTTTTCTGTCATTGATAAAAAGAAATCCATCTTCATCTATGTAACCAATATCTCCTGTCTTAAACCAACCATCTGCACCCAAACATTCAGCTGTGGCCTCAGGATTTTTCCAATAACATCGAAAGGTAGCCGCAGACTTTATACAAACTTCACCATTTTCATTAACGTCAAGATCCTTACCATTATCATCAATAATCTTTAAATCGATTATTTTAGGTACTGGAAAACCAGTACTCATTGGCTTGGCTAAATAAGTATCACCAGCATTGTTAGCGCCCAAGGCATTCGTTTCTGTTAAGCCATAACCAATTCCAGGATTTGTTTTTGGCAAATGTTCTTTTTGTTTTTTTACTTGTTCAGGAGGTCTAGGTGCGCCTCCGCCAAATAAATCTTTGAGAGTTGAAATATCTCTAGGATTTTTAATTTGTGCTTCAACCATTTCAGATGACATAGTTGGTACTCCAGTAAATGCAGAGATTTTTTCTTGCTCAATTAAATCTAATGCTACTTCAGGGTCCCATTTATACATAAGTACAGTTTTTCGTCCTACTGGAATTGATAATAAAAACAAAGCATGTGAGCCAGTTACATGAAATAAAGGCACGCCAACTAATGAAGCAGCTTGATAAGATTCGTTTGTTTCTTCTTCAGTTGTTTCAGCCTCATCTGCGCTAGCAACTCCTGACATCATCGTAAGTGTAATCCAATAATAAGGTGCGAAGATAATGCCTCTGTGAGTTGCAACTACTCCCTTAGGGTATCCTGTACTTCCTGAGGTATACATAATAGATGCGTCATCTTCAGGTTTGATATCAATAGGATTTTCCAATTCAACGGCAGCATCTTTTATTGTGTTATAAAAGTCTATGTTTTGGTGATCAGGCTTATTGGAGCGGACGGCTATTTTTGGTAAGTCAATTAGTCTGCCTTCCAAACGATCTAAGCGTTCTTCGTCACCAATAAATAATTTAGCATCGCTATTTGTAAGACCATATTCAATTTCATCTCCTTTCCACCATGAATTTAAAGGAACAACGATTCCTCCTATTGAGGTGATGGCTATATAACAAAACATCCATTCAGGATAATTTCGCATTGAAAATGCAACTCTATCTCCTTTTTGAATATTGAATTTAGATTGAAGGGTATTTGCCAATTGGCTCGATATTTTCAGGGTATCGTTGAATTGAAATCTTTCATCTTGATAAACAATATGCGTCCAATCGCCATGCAAAAGTCCTAATTGATAATATTCTCTTAGATTTTTTGGCGCCTCTTTATAAACAGTATATTCATTTCCTCTTATTTCAGCCTGTTCTAGACTAAGCATGCCTTCTTTAGTCACTTCCTTTAGAAGTTCCAACCTACCTTGAGTATTAAATAATTTATTATCTGACATTATTAGACTACAGTCCCGCCATCGATCACCAAAGTATGTCCATTAACAAAACTTCCAGCTTGAGAAGCGAGAAATACAGCTGCACCGCCAATTTCGTCTGGTTCTCCTATTCTCTTCATCGGACAAGTTGCTGTAGATTGTTTAAGAATTTCTGGGTTTTCCCAAAGTGCTTTCGCAAAATCAGTTTTGAAAAGGCCCGGCGCAATCGCATTGGTTCTTATGTTGTATTGACCAAATTCTAAAGCGTAATTTTTCACCAACATAATATCTGCTGCTTTAGAAATATTATAAGCACCGATAACTGGACTGGCATTTAACCCACCAATTGAAGAGACAATAATAATACTGCCATCTTTTCTTTCCATCATCTCCGGTATCACCATTTGGCAAAGATTGTGATTGCTTTTGATATTATTATTCATGATCTTTTCAAAGGCATCGTCTGAGATATCTTTAATCGAACCAAAGTAGGGGTTAGTTGCTGCATTGCATACTAGAATATCTATTTGACCAAGTTGAGATCTTGTTTCCTCAACAAGCATTTCTAAAGCAGTTTTATCAGAAATATTACAAGGAATGACTATCGCTTTACCGGCACCTTCAGTATCTAAATTATTGATCTCTTCAGCGGTTGCTTCACAGACATCAACTTTACGACTTGAAATAACAACATTCGCTCCTTGCATAGCCATCGCCATGGCAATTGATTTTCCAATTCCTTTTGACGAGCCAGTAATAACTGCATTTTTTCCAGTTAAATCAAACATAAATATAACTCCTTATTTACCTTTCCAGTTGGGTAATCTTTTTTCTGCAAATGCCACTGGTCCTTCAATGAAGTCCTCACTTTTAAATAATTCTCCGATAGCAGAGTAACTGGTTTTCATTGATTTTTCTAAGTCAGGTTCGTTAAAGTTTTCATAAGCAACTTGTTTTGTAGCTCTGATAGACATCGGCGAACATTCTTCGATTTGTCTTGCCCAGTTTTTGGCTGACTCAATCAATTGTTCTGGCTCTACTACTTCATTTACAAAACCTAGTTTCATGCCTTCCTCAGCTGAAACATGTCTGCCCGTTAACATCATTCCTAAAGCATTTTTCATGCCTATTTGTCTTGGTAATCTTTGCATACCGCCAGCCAATGCTGCTAAACCTACTTTTGGTTCTGGTAAGGCAAATTTTGCATTAGTGGAAGCAACGATTAAATCGCAAGCTAAAGCTACTTCAAAACCTCCGCCCATCGAAACACCATTCACTGCTGCAATTAATGGCTTGGTAAGATTAAATCTTGAAGTCAACCCAGCAAAGCCTGAGCTAGCAATATTTAACTCCAGTTTTCCTCCAGCCTGAGCTTGAAATTTAAGATCGTTTCCAGCAGAAAATGCTCTATCTCCCGCACCAGTTATAATCCCAACCCAAAGATTTTCATCCTTTTCAAATTCATTCCACACCTCATCAAACT